>NZ_JBXANE010000003.1:0-561761 GCF_058801365.1 Pedobacter sp. GW822-FHT03F06 | reverse complement strand
ATAAAAGCTAAGAAAAACTCCAAAAAAAGAGTTTTTCTTAAAATAAATTTGCAATTGTGGTAAACCTAGAATACGACTGGAACGCGGTGGAATGGAGAGATCTATCTAGAGAGATTTCTCCATTTCGTTTCACTTCAGTCGAAATGACGATTTATATATTGGCCACGGAGGCACGGAAATTGGTCCTTCATCTCGATCGCAGTATTCCCAAGTCTTTTTAAAAGATTTCTCCGTTCCGCTTTGCTTCAGTCGAAATGACGATTTATATATTGGCCACGGAGGCACAGAAATCACGGAAAATTATTCTGTGTTAATCTGTGTTTCCGTGGCTAATTATAGATAATCTGTGCTTATCCTTTTGATCTGTGGCGATCTTATTCTGCTTCGTCGTCTGTAATCAGTCTGATCGAATCGTCAGAAAGCATAATCAGGCGCTCTTTGTACAATGAACCAATGGTTTTTTTGAAAGCGCTTTTACTGATCTGGAAACGGTGATAAATATCTTCCGGAGAACTTTTATCGCCCAGTTCAATTACACCACCACTCTTTTTAAGCTCTCTTAACATCATCTCTTTCGAATCGAGAATATGGCCGTAACCACTTGGCTGCAGGGTTAAATCGATCTTACCTTCCACACGGATTTTCTTGATCCAGCCTTTGCGCATTTCGCCAGGTTGGATATTATCAAAAACCTCGTTATTATAAAGTAAACCAATATAAGTATTGTTGATAATGGCATTAAAACCAAGGTCAGTTTCTTCGGTAATCAATAAGCTCACCTCATCACCTTCTTCAAAATCAAAACCGTCTTCTTCAACAAAATCATATAGCTTAGAAGAAGCCAACAAGCGGTCGTTACTTTCGTCTAAATACAGGTAAACCACATATTTATAGCCTTTTTGCATCGGCCTTTTTTGCTCGCGGTCTGGTACATATACATCTTTATCGATCCCAAGATCCATAAAAACGCCATCATCACCATCAGAAACCACTTTCAAAAAAGCGAAATCGCCTACTTCGGCATAAGCTTTCTGGGTAGTGCCGGTTAAGCGACCATCTTTTTGTACAAAAACAAAAACGGTAATGTTATCGCCAATTTCTACGCCATTCGGAACGTATTGGTAAGGGAGGATGACCAGTTTATCGCCATCGGTTAAGTTTAATCCAGCTTCTGTTTTGCTTAAAATCCTTAACTCGTTGTATTTTCCTATTTCAATCATGTGTTTGGGTTTAACCATTTTCTTCAATGGCTTTTGTTGCAAAGGTAGCAATGTTTAGCTGCAAATTGGTTTTTAAATCAGTTGAAATAATTTTAACCACAGATAAAAAGGATGTACACAGATATTAAGATCTGTGTGCATCTGTGGTGAAAAAACTAACCTCATGTTTCTTTTTAGCCAGATTATCATTGACTGACTCGGCTAGAGCGGTCGTCCTCTCGACCGAAGCAACGCGGAGTGGAGAGATCTATTACATGGGAGCTATCAACGATGATCTATCACCGCTATTTGAACCTGCAATGAAAAAAAATATATATTTTAGCAACTTATCTAATATTAAATCTACAATATGAACAAGCAGATTCCTCCATTTTTTTTAAGCGACGAGTATTTTATTGATGAGAAAGTAAACTTTTTAAAGTTTGCGAACGAGTACAAAGTTTATAACGATCAGGGTGCTCAGATCGGGATTATTAAACAGCGTATTTCTGGCTGGCAAAAAGCTTTAACCTTATTGGTTGATAAGCGAATGATGCCTTTTAAATTAGAAATTACCGATACCAACGATCAGTTACAGGCCACCATTACAAGAGGGTGGACCTTCTGGATGTCGAAAATTATTGTGACCGATCCGCTTGGTGTTGAAGTGGGGATTATAAAACAAAAATTTAAATTCTTCAAGCCAACTTTTACCATTTCGAGCCCAACATCTGGAGAAGAGATCGCAAAAATATCTGGCGATTGGAAAGCATGGAATTTTAGTATCACCAATAACGCAGGTGCCGAAATGGGCAAAATAAACAAAAAGTGGGCTGGTGCTTTGAAAGAAGTTTTCACCACGGCCGATAAATACAATGTATCTATCGATCCCAGTTATGCCGAAAGCAATCAAAAAGTTGCAATTGTGGCCACTGCCATTACCATTGATATGGTTTTGAAGGAAAGCAAGTAGGATAATTATTGAATGAGAGAATGATTGAATTATTGACCGAGCATATCCCTCGAATAAATTATATTCTCTCATTCAATAATTTAGTCATTTAATCATTTCTTTGGGTTAAATTTGAAGCCTACAATTTAAGGTATCTTCATTGATATGGAAAAAACCAAAGGAGCCAAAAAGCCGAGTATTTTCAGTTTACTTGGAAACTACAGCGGCTTAATTTTTATGCTGATCCTGTTTGCGTTGCTCAGTAACGGTATCAACTTACTCTTACCAAAGATTATTGCAAGCGGTATCGATTCTTATACCAACAAAACTTTCAACCTTCAATCCATTCTGCTTCAGTTTTCACTGGCTATTGTACTGGTTTTTATCTTTACTTATTTGCAAAGTATTGTACAGACCTATGCTTCTGAACGTGTGGCAAGAGACTTAAGAACAAGATTATCTGATCAGATTTCGCGACAGAGCCATGCCTATATTATTCAGGCTAATCCCTCAAAACTGTTAACCAATCTTACAGCCGATGCTGATTCGATTAAAATGTTTGTTTCGCAGGCTATCGTTTCTATCTGCTCGTCTATATTTTTAATTGTTGGGGCAAGTATTCTGCTCCTGATAATTAACTGGAAACTGGCACTTTGTGTGATTGCTATTGTGCCGATAATCGGTGGGGCATTTTTCTACGTGTTAAGCAAGGTAAAAGTGCTTTTCAAAAAGAGTAGGGAAGTGATCGATTGGCTGAACAAGGTAATCAGCGAAAGTATTTTAGGTTCGGCTTTAATCCGCGTAATTAATTCACAAGCTTTAGAATACAATAAATTTATAGATGCAAATGCCAAAGCAAGAGATTTAGGAATTTCCATTCTCCGTATGTTTGCGGCACTGATTCCGGTTATTGTTTTTACAGCCAATTTATCTGGTTTGTGCATTCTGGTACTGGGTGGTCACTTTGTCATCACCAATTCGATGACCCTGGGAGAATTTACCGCTTTTAGCAGTTACCTCACCCTCATTATATTTCCCATTTTGGTAATCGGTTTTATGAGCAATGTAATTGCGCAGGCTACAGCATCTTACCAAAGGATAGAAAGTGTGCTGAATGCTGCTGAGATCAAACATCCAGGCACGCTGACTACACAATTGATAGGGGATGTGGAGGCAAAAGACCTTAGTCTAAGTTTCGGACAAAAACCAGTTTTAAAATCGGTTTCATTTTCTGCCAAGGCAGGTTCTAAAACTGCTATTATCGGCCCTACGGCTGCGGGTAAGACACAATTACTTTATATTTTAACTGGTCTTATTGAAGCAGATGCTGGCTCGGTGCTGTTCGATAACGAAGAAATTAAAAAGTACAACCAGGAGAATTTTCACCAACAGGTCGGCTTAGTATTTCAGGACAGCATTATGTTCAACATGAGCATCAGGGAAAATATTGCCTTTAGCGATACCGTTACAGATGAATCACTGGCCAAAGCCATAGCTACTGCCGAACTTAAAGATTTTGTAGATGCTTTGCCTGATCAGTTGAATACTATTGTTTCAGAGCGTGGAAACAGCCTTTCGGGGGGGCAGAAACAACGTATTATGTTGGCCAGGGCTTTAGCGGTGAATCCGAAAATCTTATTGCTTGATGATTTTACAGCCCGCGTTGATACCAATACCGAGAAAAGGATTTTGGAGAACATCCAACAAAATTATCCTGGTTTAACTTTACTTTCCATTACACAAAAAATAGCTTCTGTTGAACATTACGACAAAGTGATCTTGCTGATGCAGGGCGAAATCATTGCAGAAGGAACCCATCAGGAATTGCTGAAAAGCAGTCCCGAATATGTTCAGATTTACAATTCACAACAGAGCACCAGTAATTATGAACTACAATCTTAACCAGCTTAACACCGGGCAGGAAAAGCAATCTACTTTTAAGGCGCTGAAAAGCCTGCTTAAACTGATCTCGGCTGAACGTAAGAACCTTTGGCTGGCGCTGATTGCCATTTTGGTTAACTCAGGTCTGTTGCTTTTGGGGCCATTACTGGTTGGCCATACTGTTGATACCTATATCCGCACCAAACAGTTTCATGGTGTGCTTATTTTTGGTGGCATACTGTTAGTGATGTATATGATTGCCATGGTTACAGGTTACACCCAAACCAGGTTGATGGGTGGAGTAGGCCAGCGAATGTTATACACATTACGCAATGCCATTTTTAATAAACTACAGGAGTTGCCCGTTTCATTTTTTAATCAGAACAAAGCTGGCGATCTGATTTCGAGGGTAAATAATGATACCGATAAGTTGAACCAGTTTTTCTCACAGTCCTTAATGCAGTTTATAGGCAGTATTGTAACCATGATCGGTGCCGGTATTTTCTTGCTTTCGATTAATTTAGAACTAGGGGCCGCAACACTTTCGCCTGCGGTGGTGATCGTTATCTTTACGATGGCTTTATCTCCCTGGGTAAAAGGGAAAAATGCCAAAAACTTAAAAAGCGTTGGTGGAATGAGTGCCGAAATACAGGAAAGCCTGAACAACTTTAAAGTGATTATTGCCTTTAACCGCAGGGATTATTTTAGGAAACGTTTTAATGAGGCCAATGCCGAAAACTATAAAACAGCCATAGGTGCAGGTTTGGCCAACAATATTTTTGTGCCCGTTTATGGTTTATTATCAAGCATAGCACAGCTGATTACCTTATTATTTGGTATTTACCTGATTTCTACCGGAAACTTTACTTTGGGTTTATTGGTGAGTTATATAGCTTATACCACTAATTTTTATAATCCGTTAAGGCAATTGGCTGCACTTTGGACAAGTTTTCAGGTGGCGATGGCCAGTTGGGACAGGATATCGCAGATCTTATCGTTGGAGAGTGACCTAAAACAGATAGAAGTTGACGGAAATATCACTTCTGATGCTTTGCTTGAATTTAAAAATGTGCATTTCTCTTATGATGACAGTAAAGAAATCCTCCATAACATTAACCTGAGGTTCGAAAAAGGAAAAACTTATGCCTTAATTGGACCAACCGGAGGAGGGAAAACCACTACTGCTTCTTTAATTTCGCGTTTATACGATGCCACAAAGGGAACAGTTTTATTAAATGGTAAAGATATCCGTTCATCTTCTGCAGCGGAAAGAACACAAAAAATCGGATTCATTTTGCAGGAACCATTTTTATTTACCGGAACGGTAAAAGAGAATATCTTGTATGGTAATAGTCAATATAAGGATGTAAGTGACACGCAGCTGGAGAAAATAATTGAAGAAGCCAATCTGAATGCACTTTTAGCCATATTTGATGAAGGGTTAAATACACAGATTACTTCCGGATCGGACAGTATCAGTTTAGGCCAGAAACAGCTGATTGCCTTTATGCGTGCGGTGCTCAGAAATCCTGAACTGTTAATCCTTGATGAAGCTACGGCCAACATCGATACCATAACCGAACAACTTTTGGGTAGTATTTTAAATAAATTGTCGAAAGAAACTACGCTTGTTATTATTGCACATCGTTTAAATACCATCGAAAACGCTGATGAAATTTATTTTGTAAATGAAGGTGAAGTGCAAAAAGCCGGAACGCTGAATGATGCATTAAATATGTTACTGAAAGGGAAACGGGTAAGTTAATATCTTTACGGGCATAGACCTCGCAGGTTTTAAAAACCTGCGAGGTCTGATCAAATAATTAATACAAATGAAAAAATATTTCTTCTTTTTGGCGCTTTCAGCCTTAAGCCTCATCTCTTTTGCGCAAAGTGCAGGGCAAAACCTTTTTGTTCAGGATAGTTTAAAGTTGATTTCTTCACAATTTAAGTTTACAGAAGGTGCATCAGTTGATAAACAGGGAAACGTGTTTTTTACTGATCAGCCTAATGATAAAATCTGGAAATATGGTATTGATGGCAAACTGAGCCTGTATATGGACAAATCGGGAAGGGCAAACGGTACTTATTTCGATAAAAAAGGCAACCTGATTGTTTGTGCGGATGAGGATAACCAGATCTGGTCTATAGATAAAAACAAAAAGATAAAAGTGCTTTTCAGTGATTATGAAGGCAAAAAGGTAAACGGACCAAACGATATCTGGTTAGATGCCAAAGGAGGTATTTATTTTACTGATCCTTATTATCAGCGCGATTACTGGACCAGAAAATCACCTGAGATTCAAGGGCAAAAGGTATATTATCTTCCGAAAGGAAAAAAAGAAGCGATTGTCGTGGCAGATGATATTATCAAGCCTAATGGCATAGTAGGTACTCCGGATGGTAAATTTTTGTATGTGGCCGATATGGGTGCCAATAAAACTTATCGTTATCGTATTGGTGCCGATGCCAAATTAACAGACAGGCAACTCATCCTTAATCAGCATTCTGATGGGATGACTTTAGATAGCGATGGAAATATCTATGTAACCGGTAAAGGGGTAAATATTTATAAACCTACAGGCGAACAAATCGGTCATATTGAAGTGCCTGAACAGTGGTGTGGTAACATCTGTTTTGGCGGAAAAAACAAAAACATGCTTTTTATTACGGCTTCAAAATCGCTGTACATTATTCCAACGAATACAAAGGGCGTGGAGTAATAGTTTGTTATAGCCATTTAAGGGCATATAAAGCCGAAAAAACTAAGAATGAATTAATGTGAAAATTTTTTCTGTTCAGTTTATTCAACCCCTAAAAATATTAAAGGCATTAATTAGTTTTGGATTCCTACTTATAGGGATAGACGACTATGAAAAAGCCCTCTCAGGATTGAAGGGCTTTTTTACTTTAATCCATCCTTAAGGTTTTAGGTTCTGCATGTAGCCGGTTGGCGTTACGCCGAACTCTTTTTTAAATGCTTTTGTAAAGTATGATTGTGTTTGAATACCGATCCTGTACATAACCTCTGTCATCAAAACATCTTCACTTTTCATGATCTCAATGGCTTTTCTGAGTCTAGCTGATCTTACAAACTCACCAATAGATTGTCCTGTGATTGATTTTATTTTCTGGTAAAGTTTGGTTCTGCTCATTCCAATTTCTTTGCAGAGGTAATCGATATCCATTTCAGGATTAATCATTTCCGCATCAATGATCGATAATAATTTGGTGAGGAAAGCCTTGTCTCTTTCAGAATGGGCAAGCGCTTTGGGCTCAGTATCTTTATTTTTTAAATAATGGTCTTTCAGTTTTTGCCGTTGCTCAAAAATATTTTTAATGGTAAGCTGTAACAGGTTAATGTTGATGGGTTTGGTGAAATAAAGATCGGCGCCCGATTCGGCACCTTCAATTTCAGCTTCCACACTGTTTTTAGCGGTAAGCATTAAAAACGGGATATGGCTTGTTTCAATATCTTCTTTAATGCGCTTACAAAATTCTGTTCCGTTCATGCCAGGCATCATCACATCGCTGATAATCAGGTCAGGTAAATTTTTTCGAGCCTGTTCAAGCCCTGAGTGGCCATCTGAAGCTTCAATAATGGCATAAAAAGGACTTAGCGTATCCTTTAAAAAAGTTCTCAGTTCTTCGTTGTCATCTACAATTAGGATACTGGTTTTAGTATTCGCAGGTGTTTGTTCGGTTCCCGGTTGGATAACTTCAGTTTCCGACCGGTAGCTGATACTTTCGAGCCTTGTGCCACCAGGCTCGTTATTTTGGCTGAACTGTTCATTTTGCGTATAATCTGCCTTGCTGCTTGGGATGCCGATAATAATTTCTGTTCCTTCATTCCGCTGGCTCGATACCTGAATTAATCCTTTATGCAATAAGGTTAAGCTCTTTACGAAAGCCAATCCCACTCCCGAGCCCAGATGCGTTTCAGTGATCCGGTAGTAGCGCTCAAATAAATGCTGGATAGAATCTTTAGAAATCCCAATTCCACTATCAATCACGCGGAAATAGATGTAAGCTTTGGCCTCATAGTCACTTTTAATCACCAATTGGTTTTCAAATTGTGGTTTATAACCGATCGGTTCGTTGAAAACCTGAAGTTTGAGTATTCCACCAGCTTTAGTGTATTTAATGGAGTTATTAATCAGATTGAGGATAATTTTTTCAATTACCTGTCTGTCGAACCAGATATCGGCTGGGAGATTTTCTTTTTCTACGGTAAAGTTGATTCCTTTTTCAGCAGCCATTTCCGAAAATTCTTCGGCAACCTCATCAATAAAAAGGTTCAGGTTACCGTTTATCACATTGAGTTTTAAAGCCCCCGAAGCTGTTTTCCTAAAATCCATCAGTTCATTAATGAGCCTCAATAAACGATTGGCATTGCGGTGAATGGTATGGTAATAACTTTGGAAACTTTCTTGTGTATCTTCTCTCAACAGGCGTTCTATTGGGCCCAATATTAGCGAAAGCGGTGTGCGGAACTCATGCGAAATGTTGGTGAAAAACTGAAGCTGTGTCTGGTGCATTTCTTCTCTTTTTTCTTCCTCTATTTTTCTGATTTCCAATCTACGTTTAAAGCTCAGCGCTAAATAGGTTAAGTAAAGAGCGGTTGCAATAACGATTAACCTAAACCACCAGGTTGCCCAGAAAGGTGGAGAAATGATGATTTTTACAGCAGTTCCGGTGGTATTCCAAACATTATCGTTGTTCGATGCCCTAACCCTAAAAGTATAAGTTCCCGGATCGAGGTTGGTGTAAAAGGCCTGTTTCACATGGCCGGCAAAAACCCAGTCTTTATCTTCACCTTCTAAGCGGTAAGCATAGTTATTATTTTCGTTGGCCACATAATTTAAACTGGCAAAACGGAACGATATTGAAGCCTGATCATAATCCAGCTGAAGTTCTTTGGTGTAACTGATGTCGTTTTCGAGTACAGAACCTGCTGTGTTTGGTAAGATTTTTTGATTGAAGATCTGAAATTCGGTAAGGTAAACAGGTGGGATAAATTTGTTGGTCTGAATATCATCAGGGAAAAACGTGTTGAAACCGTTTATTCCCCCAAAAAACATTTCCCCGTTTCGTGTTTTTAAATAGGCATTGGTTTCAAATTCAAGTCCCTGCAAACCATCAGCTGTATTATATTTTTTAAAAGTCTGGTTTTGTGGATTAAATCTAGTAAGGCCATGGGCAGTCGAGATCCAGAAATTGCCTTTTTCATCTTCGGTAATTCCTTTTATAAATTCAGTTGATAAACCTGCTTTGGTGGTGTAAAGTTCAAATTTGTTCTTTGCACGGTTAAAGCGGTAAAGACCAGCCTGCCCGATCCAAAGGTTTCCTTTACTGTCTATAAAGATTACCCTTAAATCCGGTCGTTTTCCACCGCCCATAAAATAATGGGTAAATACCTGGGTATTGAGGTTATAACAGTTTAAACCGCCATCATCGGTGCCAATCCAAAGGTTTTTGTATTGGTCTTCACTAAGGGAAACAATGTTATTGCCTGTTAACTTACTGCCATTTTTCCCCCCGGTAATGCGTTTAAACTGTTTGCTTTGCGCGTCGAAAAGGTTTAAACCACCATAATAAGTGCCGATCCAGATGTTGCCATTGCTGTCTTCGAACGATTTTTGTACATAATCCGAAGAAATGGAAGTAGGATTGGCATTGTGGTTAAAACGGGTAAATGAGCCATCGTTGTGCATGAGGTTTAAGCCACCTGCCCAGGTGCCGACTAATAACAAACCGCTTTTTGTTGCGGTAATATCTAAAACGGCATCAGCACCAATACTATTGAGGTTGAAGGGATTATAGCGGTGATGGATAAAGGTTTTACTGATTTTGTTATAAATATCGAGTCCGCCACCATCAGTCCCAATATAAATGTTGCCGGCTTTATCTTCATGGAAGGCCCGTACATCATTGTAACTTAAACTGTTTTTGTTGGGCTCCTGGCGCACCAATTTAAACTTTTCTGCCTGTGGGCTATAGAGGTTTATTCCTCCCCGGTGGGTACCAATCCACAAATTATCCTGCTGATCGACGAAAAGTGCCGAAACGGTGCGCTGCGATAAACTAAAGGCATTGCCAGGCTCGTTCTGATAATGTGTAAATGATTCATTTTTAGGATTAAAAAGGTTTAAGCCACCATTAATACCACCAACCCACAAGTTTTTATGCTTATCGAAAACAATTGCCCTTATCAGGTTGCTTCCTATACTATTGCTGTTTTTTTCCTGGTGCTGGTATGTTTTAATGGTATTCTTGCCAGGATCGTAATAGATTAGGCCATTTTCTTCTGTTCCAAACCAAAAAGAGCCATTTGAATCTTTTTTAATCACCCTAAAGGATTCATTTTCTAATGTCTTAATAATTGCTGCTTTACCTGATTTAAGGTCTAATATATGAATACCAGCATCGGTAGCCATCCAGATATTTCCTGAAGCATCGCAATACAGATCATTGATGTAATCTTTTCGGTCGGTTTTTGCCACATCGGATTGATATTGATATCGGCTAAAGGTATTCGAGGTTTTGTCGAGCAGGTTCAGTCCACCACCATAAGTGCCTACCCAGATTCCTTTGCTGGTTTCTTTAACTGAGGTAACAATGTTGGTCTGGTTCTTTTGGTTTTTGGCCCTGTAGGTAAAGAAATTGTTTTTCTCGGCATTAAACCTGTTCAGTCCATCCGAAGTGCCGATCCAAAGGGTATGGTTTTGATCTTCAAAGATGCACCTGATAAAATTATCACTGATGCTATTTTCGTTTTTGTTGTGCTTAAAAACAGTAATCTGATTGCCATCGTATTTATTCAAACCATCGCGTGTACCAAACCAGATGAAACCCCGATGGTCTTGAAAGATGCATTCAATGGTGCTGTTCGATAGTCCATCCTCTACACTAACATGCTTAAATTTTAAATTTTGTGCGCTAACATTTCCTATCGAAAAAATAAAGAGGAGCAGGAAAAAAGTTTTCGTTAACGTGTTCATTTGACAGTTTATGCAGACAGTTCTGAGCCGATAAAGATAATTGATTTTTTATCAACCTTATTATAGAGGATGGGTAATCGTCGGAATTATAAACGATGGTTATCCTCGCAACCTCATTCACAACTTGATTGGGAATTTCGAAACCTTAGCCAGGCTTGCATTATTCATTAAGATTAGCTTTGCTGAGCACTTCGTGGTTTCTGCCTGCGCGGGAATGATACATGAGGAATGACGGATTGAAAGCAATTTAAAGCAATAATATGTCGATTAGCACAAAAGAAATGAACAATAGCACAAGGCGGACAATGCGATAAATCCTTCATTTGTATCGTTAATTCTAACCATAATATTCTATGCACATTTTTACATCTTTCTTCAAAGGTAACAAGCGAATGTTAATGCTTTTACTTCTGATTTTTACCCATGGATATCTTTTTGCACAGCAGGCAACCATTACCGGTGTTGTTAAATCAGCGCCCGATAATTTAGGTATGCCGGGTGTAAGTGTTCGCTTAAAAGGAACGGCGATTGCCACCTCTACAGATGCAAATGGAAATTTTAGTATCAAGATTCCTGCTAAGGCCGGTATGCTCGAATTTACTTCGGTAGGTTATAAAGTCCGGGAGGTCCCGGTTTCGAAAACCACAACCTTAAACATAACCTTAATTGAAGATGCTTCTACCCTAAATGATGTGGTTGTAGTGGGTTATGGAACCACCCGAAAACAAGATCTTACGGGTTCTGTAGCAGTTGTTGGTGTAAAGGATTTCCAAAAGGGAAGTATTAGTACGCCAGAGCAGATGTTATCGGGTAAGGTGTCGGGGGTTTCGATTACTTCGAACAGCGGTCAGCCGGGAAGTGGCAGTACCATCCGTATCCGTGGCGGTTCATCATTAAACGCAAGTAACGATCCGTTGTTTGTGATAGACGGCGTACCTTTAGAAAGCGGTGGCGTTTCAGGCGCATCAAATCCTTTGAGTTTCATCAATCCGAATGATATTGAAACCTTTACGGTTTTAAAAGATGCATCGGCAGCAGCCATTTATGGTGCAAGAGCATCAAATGGTGTAATCATTATCACCACAAAAAAAGGTTTGGGCGATGCCTTAAAAGTAACTTTCAATTCGGTAAATTCTGTTTCTAAATTAAGCAAACCGTTGGATGTTTTAAATGCTGATGAAATCCGTGCGATTGTGAATTCGAAAGGAACGGCAGCGCAAAAAGCACAATTGGGTACATTTAATACCAACTGGCAAGATCTGATTTATCAGGATGGTTTTTCTACCGATAACAATATCAGCATTAGTGGCGGAATCAAAAAATTGCCCTACCGTTTATCAATTGGTTATCAGAATCAAACAGGTGTGTTAAGGACGGATGAATTGCAGAAAACTTCAGCTGCCGTTGTTTTTAATCCAAGGTTTTTTGATAATCACTTAAAACTCGATATCAATCTGAAAGGAAGTATGCAGAAAACACGTTTTGCAAATACATCCGCTATTGGTGGTGCAGTGAGTTTTGATCCAACACAAGCTACTTACACGAACAGGCCAGACTATAATGGTTATTGGGAGTGGTTAGATTCAACTACACCGACCGGTCTGGTTAATTTAGTTGGCCGTAATCCGGTTGGCTTATTGGAACAAAGAGAAGACCGTGCGAAACCAATGCGGAGTATCGGTAACCTGCAACTGGATTATAGTTTTCACTTTTTGCCAGAACTGCACGCTAATTTAAACGCTGCTTATGATGTGGCTTCGGGCAAAGGAACGGTTTATGTAGATCCAAATGCTGCGGAATCGATCTTAAGCAACGGCGTAAACAATCAATACAAACAAAATAGAAGAAATACCGTTCTGGATTTTTACCTGAACTATGTTAAAGAATTTAAATCGATTAAAAGTAGGATTGATGCAACCGCAGGTTATTCTTACAATGATTATTTAACTACACAGTACAACTATCCCAGTTTTGATGCTTATGGAAATAAAGTTGTAAACTCAGATCCTGCTTTTGCTTTTAACAAACCTCAATATCGTTTAATCTCTTATTTCGGAAGATTAAATTACAACTACGATGAGCGTTTTCTATTAACCGCAACGGTACGTCGTGATGGCTCATCCCGTTTCGGGCCTTCTTTTAAATATGGCGTTTTCCCATCTGCGGCCTTAGCGTGGACCATTAAAAATGATTCTTTTCTGAAGGATAGTAAAATTGTTTCTGCATTAAAACTACGTGTAGGTTATGGTATAACCGGTCAGCAGGATGGGATTGGCAATTACGGATATATGTCTACCTATGGTTTGAGTGCCTTAAATGCCTCTTACCAGTTTGGCAATACCTTTTATCAGATGTTCCGTCCAAGCGCTTACATTGCAAACATCAAGTGGGAAGAAACTGCAACAGCCAACATTGGTTTGGATTTCGGATTTTTGGATAACCGCATTACGGGCACCCTGGAAGTTTACCGCAAGAAAACCAGCGATTTGTTGAATTTAATTCCTCAGCCTGCCGGAACCAATTTCGCTGCAACAGCAATTGTGAATGTTGGTGATATGGAAAACAAAGGAGCAGAGTTAACCCTGAATTTTAACCCAATAAGAGAGAAAGATTTCAACTGGGATTTTAGCTTTAATGCCACTTATAACAAAAATACCATTACCAATTTAACGGTAGTACCAAATGATCCAAATTATGCGGGCTTTCCGAGTGGAACCATTGCTGGTGGGGTTGGTGGACAAAATGCCTTTATCAACGCGGTTGGCGGACCAAAAAATACCTTCAACCTGTTTGAACAGACTTATGATCAGAACGGAAACCCAATTGAGGGTGTTTATATAGACCAGAATGGTGATGGCGTAATCAATCAGAACGATTTCAAAAAAGGAAAACAAGCAGATCCTAAAGTTTTCCTGGGTTTTAGTAATAACCTGAGTTACAAAAAATGGAACTTATCATTCACCTTGAGGGCAAATTTAGGTAACTACGTTTACAACAATAACTATAGCCAAAGCGGTAATTTAAACCAGATTTTAGGAACTGCAATTATTTTGAATGCTTCGCCCAATTATCTGACCACCAATTTTAAAACCCAGCAGTTATTGAGCGATTATTATGTTCAAAATGCTTCTTTTTTAAGAATGGATAACGTTAATCTGGGTTATGCTTTCGGTCAGATCCTTAAAACCAAAGCAAACGTACAGCTAACGGCCAGCGTACAGAACGTATTTGTAATTACCCAATACAAGGGATTGGATCCAGAGGTGGCGTCAGGAGTGGATAACAATATCTATCCACGACCTCGTATTTTCTCTTTAGGCTTAAATGTTAATTTCTAAGATGATGAACTGCTTTAATAAAAAATATATGAAACCACGTGTTTTACCATTATTCACGCTAGTTTGTGCCATCGGGATGCTGATCACATCGTGCAACAAACTGGATTTAGTACCCACAAACGATCTTACGGCCGATAAAGTATATACCACAGCTGCCGGTTATAAACAATCATTAGCCAAGGTGTACGGTGCTTTTGCCCTCACCGGAAATGCATCCGTTGGTCAGCCCGATATTCCGGTAGAGATTATTAAAGATGAAGGTAATTCCGATTTCCTTCGTTTATACTGGAACTTGCAGGAATTAACTACTGATGAGGCTGTTTGGTCATGGCAGAACGATGCGGGTATCCAGGGACTGCACGAAATGACCTGGTCATCAATCAATTCCATCATCAATGGTTTATACTACCGTTCATTTTTCCAGATTACACTTTGCAACGATTTTATCAATCAATCTTCAGATGATAATTTAAGCAAAAGGGGAATTACAGGCGCTGATGCCGATCAGGTACGCAGGTTTAAGGCTGAAGCCCGTTTTATCAGGGCGTATCAATATGCGGTATTAATGGATATTTATGGAAACCCGCCACTGGTTACCGAAACTACCGAAATTGGGGGTAAAGATTTGCCGAAACAGATTGCCCGTAAAGATTTATTCGCCTATGTAGAATCAGAACTTAAGGCCATTGAAAATGATCTTGCTGCGCCAAAAGCAAACGAATATGGCCGTGCTGATAGGACTGCATCATGGGCTTTGTTATCGAGGATTTATCTAAATGCAGAGGTATATACCGGTACCGCCAGATATACCGACGCGATTACCTATTGCAACAAAATTACGGCTGCAGGTTATACGCTTCATGGCAATTACCGTGAGTTAACTATTGCCGATAATCACTTAAATACCGACGAGAACATCTTTACCATTAATTACGACGGCACAAATACCCAGAATTTTGGGGGTACTACTTACCTGATGCATGGTCCGGCACACGTACCGGCAGAAGTTTCAGGATCCAACGGCGATTGGGGTGGATTAAGGATTACCCAACAATTTGTAAATCTTTTTACCGATAAAACAGGTGCAACGGATACAAGGGCTCAGTTTTATATGTCGGGACAAAATTTGGAGGTGAACGATTTGTATACTTCTAACGATGGTTACTCCAGCACTAAATTCCGTAATAAAACCCGCTCAGGTGGGCCGGCGCCACATCAGGATGTAGCCAAAGACTTTTCGGATATCGATTTCCCGCTTTTCCGCTTAGGTGAAACCTATTTAACTTATGCTGAAGCTGTTTTACGGGGTGGCTCAGGCGGTAGTTTAACACAGGCATTAACGTACATTAACCAGTTGCGTACCCGTGCATATAACGGAAGCGTAGCCGGAAACATCACCTCAAGCGCTTTAACTACCGATTTTATTTTAGATGAACGCGGGCGTGAACTTTGGTACGAGGCAAGCCGCAGAACGGATTTGATCCGTTTTGGAAAGTTTACCACCGCTGCTTATTTATGGGCGTGGAAAGGTGGCGTTAAAGGCGGTGCAGCCGTAAATAGCAAGTACAACCTTTATCCATTGCCGCCAACCGATCTTTCGGCTAATCCAAACCTTCGTCAGAATACAGGTTATTAATCCAAAACAATTATGAAACAGTTATCAATTCAGATCATATATACTTTGCTTTTAATCAGTCTGTTCTTTGGCTGCAAAAAAGAAGAAAGTACAAACATCGTTACGCCACCAAATGCAGGTAGCCTTGCTTTTAAAAGTTCGGTAGCCAATGTAGTATTAACCTCAGCGAATGATGCTGCTCAGGTGGCGACATTTAGTTTTAAAGCCGCAAACTTTGGTGCAAGTGTTATTCCAACCTATTCACTGGAATTTGATGTGCCTGCAGATACTGTAGGTACAAATGCCTGGGCCAATGCGGTAATCGTTAAACTTACTGCCGGTACTTTTGAAAAAGCTTATCTGGGTGCCGATTTTAATTCACTTTTAGCCAATCAGCTGTTATTGCCAACAGGTGTGGTAAGTACTGTAGTGGTGAGATTGAAAGCAGAAGTGACCCAAAATACCGGGACAGCCTCAACCATTAAACCAATTTATTCGAGTTTAACCATGACGGTTAATCCATACAAAGCCACCATAGAATATCCTGCTTTGATGGTAAAAGGAGGTAATTCCTGGAAAACACCAACCGCAAGAACCAATGGTTTTGTGCTAACCTCTGCTAAATTCAATTCGAAATACGAAGGTTATCTTAATCTGCCAAACGCCGATGGTTATGGTGGCGATGCTTTTCAATTGGTATCTACAAAAGATGCGAGCAAGGTTTACGGCTGGGGAGGCACTTCAACTACGATGAGCTTAACAGGAGGTAATTTGTACCTTACACCAGCTCCGGCTTATATGAAAGTAAATGCCGATGTAGATGCATTGACGATCACCTATACACCTGTTAAATTTTTTATCTCTGGTGATGATAACGCCTGGAGTACTTCATCCACACCATTGATTTACAATGCAGCAACAGGCAAGTGGGTTGCGGCGAATGTTTCATTAACTGCAGGCAAAACTTTTGTGTTTACCTGTAATGGTGGTTACGATATCAGTTACAAAGTAGATGCCAATGGGGCCTTAGTTTATGCTGGTGCACCAACCTGGGGCGGTATCAATATCCCGGTTACCAAAACAGGCATTTTCACCGTTACTTTAGATTTAAGCGCTGGTGATGGAAATTATACGTATTCAATTAAATAGGCTAGAGATGTTAAAAAATATAAGCATAAACAGCATGAAATGGCTGGGATTTATTTTATTGCTGGCAATGATAGGTGCCGGATGTAAAAAATCAGTTAAAGGCGAAACACAAATTTATCCTGAGCCAGATCCTGTGGGCACTTATGCCTTGGGAGCCGATGTAAGCTGGCTGACCGAAATGGAAGCTGCAGGTAAAAAGTTTTACAATGCTGCAGGAGAGCAACAAGATCTGCTTAAAATTTTAAAAGATAAAGGGGTCAATACCATTCGCCTTAGGGTTTGGGTAAATCCAGCTGCAGGTTATTGCAATACAGCCGACGTTTTAGCCAAGGCAAAAAGGGCAAAAGCCATGAACATGCGTTTGTTGATCGATTTTCATTACAGCGATTCTTGGGCAGATCCAGGGCAGCAAAACAAACCAGCCGCATGGGCAACACAGGATTTTGCCGGCTTAAAAACTTCGGTTTACAACCATACCGTTGAGGTTTTAACCGTTTTAAAAACCAATAAAATTATACCTGAATGGGTGCAAGTGGGTAACGAAACCAATAATGGCATGTTATGGAATGATGGAAAAGCATCTACAAACATGAAAAACTTTGCAGATCTGGTGCTTTCTGGCTATAATGGTGTGAAAGCAGTAAATCCAACTTCGAAAGTGGTGGTGCATATTTCTAATGGTTATGATAACAGTCTATTCAGGTGGATTTTCGATGGATTAAAAAATAATGGTGCCAAATGGGATGTAATCGGCATGTCAATGTATCCTACAGCTACAGATTGGTCGGCAAAAAACACCCAGTGTTTAGCCAACATGACGGATATGGTTTCCCGTTACGGATCGGAAGTAATGATCTGTGAATTGGGAATGCCAGTTTCAGAAGCAGTAGCCTGCAAAGCTTTTATTAAAGATTTAATCGCGAAGAATAAATCGTTGCCAAATAACAAAGGATTAGGGGTTTTCTATTGGGAACCGCAATCTTACAATAGCTGGAGTGGTTATAAACTGGGTGCTTTTGATGATACGGGCAAACCAACGGTTGCAATGGATGCGTTTCTGCCTTAACTTGGCAGTTGGTCAGGATTTGTAATCCGGACTTGGCGGGAAGCGGATTTTAAATCCGCAGTTAATGAACAATTTTTATTTATGATTTTACTCAAAAAACTGTCTCTTTCTGTTGCTTTTGCCCTTATGGCAATCGTTACCCATGCGCAAAATAAACAAGGTATTGATGTAGATGCATCGGGTGTAATCCGCTGGGAGAAAGATAAGAAGGAAGCTGCTTTTTTCGGTACCAATTATACCGCACCTTTTGCCTATGGTAATCGGGCCATTTTAAGAAGGGGCGTAACTGCCGAACAAGCCATAAAAGACGATGTTTATCATTTCTCGCGATTGGGTTTAGATGCTTTCCGTGTACATGTCTGGGATCAGGAAATATCAGATGCTGAAGGAAACCTGATCAATAACGAACATTTACGTCTTTTTGATTTTCTGCTTGCAGAGCTTAAGAAACGTAAAATCAAAACCCTGGTTACGCCAATTGCCTTTTGGGGAAACGGTTATCCGGAGAAAGATGAAAATACAGGAAGCTTTGCCAATAAATATGGTAAAGATAAATCTGTAGTAAATGAAGAAGCTTTTAAAGCACAGGAAAATTACCTGAAACAGTTTTTTAAGCATAAAAACCCTTACACTGGTTTAACCTACCAACAGGATATAGATATTCTAGCCACCGAGATCAATAACGAACCGCATCACAGCGGGCCAAAGGAAAGGGCAACCGAATACGTTAACCGCATGACTGCCGCTATAAAAAGTACGGGTTGGACAAAACCTGTTTTCTATAACATTAGCGAATCGCCCTGGTATGCTGATGCCATTGTAAAAGCAGCTGTTCAGGGGCATAGCTTTCAATGGTATCCAACAGGTTTGGTTGCCGGGCATACTTTACAAGGAAATTACCTTCCAAATGTAGCCCGGTATAAAATCCCTTTCGATAGCATTCCTGAATTTAAAAACCGGGCTAAAGTAGTTTACGAATTTGATGCCGGTGACGTAATGGCGCCGATTATGTACCCTGCAATGGCCAGGAGTTTTAGGGCTGCAGGTTTTCAATGGGCAACCCAGTTTGCCTACGACCCGATGGCAACTGCTTATGCCAATACCGAGTATCAAACTCATTATTTAAACCTCGCTTATACGCCATCAAAAGCAATCAGTATGTTAATTGCTTCGAAGGTTTTCCATCAATTTGGCCGTTTAGATACTTTAAACAACGGCAATACTTTTGGCCCGTTTAAAATTGATTACAAAAATTCGTTGAGCGAAATGAATACCGCTGAAGAATTTTATTATACCAATAACACCACCTCAAAACTAATCAATGCAAAAAAACTAAAACATATTGCAGGTGTGGGCAGCTCTAAAATTGTTCAATATCAGGGCAGGGGGGCTTACTTTATAGATCAGGTGGCTACCGGGGTGTGGCGCTTGGAAGTAATGCCAGATGCAATCCCCATCAGAGATCCTTTTGAAAAAGCTTCACCACAAAAAGAGGTCACTAAGATTATCTGGTCTACTTTACCAATCGATATCGATATTCCCGATCTGGGTGCTGGCTTTACAGTCAAAGGATTAAATCAAGGCAATACCTTTAATTCAGCTGCTGTTGAACATCGTTTTAGTGTTTCTCCTGGTGCTTATCTGTTGATTAAGAAAAACTTAAAAACCAATCTGAACGCTCAAAGCATTAGTCAGCATATAGCCTTAGGTGAATTTGTTGCACCAAAAGCTTCCAATGAGGCTATTTTTGTTAAACATGAGGCTTTAACAACGGTTTCAAAAGATATAGCCTTACCAATCAATGCACAAATTACAGGCTTAGGTGCAAAAGATTCAGCATTTGTTCAATTGAATGCTGCCAACCGCTGGAAAAATATTCCGCTAGAAAAAAATCAGGAATACCAATATCATGCAACAATTCCGGCCGAACTGGTGAAAAATGGTGTGCTGAAATATCAGATCATCGTTCATAAAGCAAATGGCGATTACATCACTTTTCCGGCAAATGTAAAAGGAAATCCCAATGTATGGGATAAGCTTGAAACGGAAAGTTACCAGACCTATGTGGCCGCTAAAGATGCCATTGTAGAAATTTTCAATGCAGGCAAAGACGGCAAAAATATCAATATCTATAATCCTGATTGGGGAAACAATAAAATTGAATATGTTTCAGAAGAAAATCCATCGGTACTGAACCTGAAACTCTCCATGGGTAAGCCAAAAACTAATCAATTGATGGGGTTTCAAAGCTTCTTTGCTGATAAAATGGCTGGGAGGTCTGCAGAATTGAACAATTTAAAAACATTGGTGATCAAGATTAAAGCAAATACCGAAAACACAAAGATTAAAATCGGTTTAGCTGATACTGATACACATTTCTTCGCGACAGAAATTCTCGCCGGAAAAGATTTTAAATTGATAGAAATCTCTTTAAATCAGCTTAAAAACGATGCGCAATTGTTGCTTCCACGTCCTTATCCGGGTTTTTTACCACTTTATTTTCAATCACCAACTCAAGCTGTCTTTAGTTTGAAGAATGCTGAAAAACTTGAAGTTACATTTGGTTATGGAAACCCCACTAAACCAACTCATATTATTATCGAATCTATCTATTTAAAATAACCATCAATTATATGTTCCGATTGAAGAAAATACTTTTTACCATTTTTATGGTTAGCCTGGCTTATTTAAATGCCTTTGCACAACGAACCGAAATTTTACTTGATGAAGGCTGGAAATTTTCAAAAGGAAATTTTCCGAATGCTGCCGAGGCTACTTTTAATGATACCCGTTGGGAAACGGTTGCTGTTCCGCACGATTGGGCCATTAGCGGACCTTTTGATAAGGAAATAGACAAACAGGTAACCGCCATTACTCAGAACGGCGAAAGCAAGGCTACTGAAAAAACGGGTAGAACAGGAGCCTTACCGTATATTGGAGAAGGCTGGTACCGAAAAAAAATTAATCTCCAGGCGCTTAAACCAAACCAGAAAGTGCTGCTTCAGATAGATGGCGCCATGAGCGAACCTCGTGTGTACCTCAACGGGAAACAGGTTGGACAATGGAATTATGGTTACAATTACTTTTATATAGACATCACTAACGACTTAAAAACAACCGGTAATTTATTGGCTATCCATCTTAAAAATATGCCAAAATCCTCTCGTTGGTACCCTGGGGCAGGTTTATACCGCAATGTGCATTTAATCATCAAAGACGAAAAAAGCATCGAACAATGGGGGATTACAGTAACAAGCCCAATAGTAAAGAAAGAATTTGCCAAAGTGAATATCAAAACAAAATTAACAGGTAAAGGTGTTCGTTTGGTTACGCAGATTTTAGATAGCTTAGGTAAGCAGGTGGCTATTGATACAGCAAAATCGATCTTTGGAAACGAAGCCGATCAAAATATAGCAATCAGCAATCCCAAACTTTGGAGCCCCGAAAGACCTTATCTGTATACTTCCGTATCGAAAGTATATGAAGGGGACAAATTGAAAGATGTAGTGAAAACGCGATTTGGGATCAGAACGATTAATTTCAGTGCAGGAATAGGATTTAGCCTCAACGGTCAGGTAAGAAAGTTTAAAGGCGTTTGCCTGCACCACGATCTTGGTCCGCTTGGCGCTGCGATTAATACCGCTGCATTAAGAAGACAATTAACGATTTTAAAAGAAATGGGTTGCGATGCCATCAGAAGTTCGCACAATATGCCCTCGCCTGAGCAATTGGAACTGTGTGATGAAATGGGATTCATGTTCCTTGCCGAAAGTTTTGATGAATGGGCAAAAGCCAAGGTAGAAAACGGTTACCACCTTTATTTTAATACCGATGCCGAAAAAGATATTGTAAACCTGGTACAGGCCAATAAAAATCACCCTTGTATTGTGATGTGGAGCTCAGGAAACGAAGTGCCCGATCAGTTTGGTTCAGAAGGTGTTAAAAGGGCTAAATGGCTTCAGGAAATTTTCCACCGAGAAGATCCTACACGTCCGGTTACCGTAGGGATGGATCAGGTGAAGGCAACCATGCAATCGGGTTTTGGTGCATTGATGGATATACCGGGTCTAAATTATCGGGTACATCTTTACGAAGAAGCCAATAAGGTTTTTCCACAAGGCTTTATTTTGGGATCTGAAACAGCCTCAACGGTAAGCTCCCGTGGGATATATAAATTTCCGGTTGTAAAAGGATTTGATAAACAATATCCTGATTTTCAGTCTTCTTCTTATGATCTTGAATATTGTAGCTGGTCTAATGTACCTGACGATGATTTTGTGATGCAGGACGATAAACCATGGGTAATCGGAGAATTTGTTTGGACAGGTTTCGATTACCTTGGCGAGCCAACCCCTTACGATAGCAGTTGGCCATCAAGAAGTTCTTATTTTGGGATTTCTGATCTGGCTGGTTTACCCAAAGACCGTTATTACCTGTACAGAAGCCGTTGGAATAAAGCTGCGCCAACATTACATTTACTGCCACATTGGAACTGGGAGGGAAGAGAAGGTCAAACTACGCCAGTTTTTGTATACACCAGTTATGATAGTGCCGAACTTTTCTTGAATGGTAAAAGTTTGGGTGTACGTAAAAAAGATAAATCAACACCCCAAAACCGCTATAGGTTGATGTGGATGGATGTAAAATACGAACCAGGAACCTTAAAGGTTATAGCTTTTGACAGCAATGGAAACCCCGTAGCCGAAGAAAAGATAACTACAGCAGGTAAACCTTATAAAATTGTGTTAACACCGGATAGAAAAGAGATTACGGCCGACGGAAAAGATTTGTCTTTTATAACCGTCTCAGTAGTTGATCAAAACGGTATACCTTGTCCAACAGCCACCAATGCTTTAAACTTTGAAGTAAAAGGAGCGGGGACATTTAAAGCGGTTTGTAATGGCGATGCTACTTCTTTGGAATCATTTGTAAAACCAACCATGAAATTATTCAGCGGAAAACTGGTGGTGGTGGTACAATCAGATATGAAAGGCGGGACGATACAATTAAATGTTAAAGGAAAAGAATTAAAGAGTGAAGGTTTGGAAATTGTTTCCCTAAAGTAATCTTTCATATCAAATATATCTTTATTTAGTATATAAAGTTGAAATTAACAGATTTTTGGTTCAAATAATTGATTTTAAGTGTGTTATTGATGGGTAATTGTCATTTTAGTTGAAAAATTATCATTAAAAGAGCTGCATTATGCAGCTCTTTTGTTTTTTATTGGTTTTTAACGCGAATTGTATAGGTCCTGTTACAATTAATCTTATTTGGAATAATTTTTTAAATTAGCATATATTAAAAAACCTGATAAGCTTATGGAAAATCTAAAAGAAGAAACCAAAATCAAAGCTTTCCTCACCAGGATAAAAGCAGAGTGGCCAGGAGTGGTAGAACGCTTTGAGTTTAAAACAGGCAGTGTGATTTATGTTCATTTAAAGGAAGGCATATCGAGTATGGATTTTCTCGGTAAACTTTCCAGACAGGTAGAACGTTTTGTCGATTTTAGTATGCCAATTATCTTGTATCATATTGAGAGTGACGGTATGAACTTAAGGTCGCACCCAATTAATTGGTATTCTTCCATTACGCAAGGAAAATCTTTTTAATGCTCATAAACATTCGTGGTTAATACCTTTAACTGTAAAATAGTAGCCATAATCTTTACAGTTGTAAATCTTTTTGTGCATAATTCGCAATTTTGTTTGCCAGTAATTTTGGTTTTTGGGTTTTAATCCTATTTTTGGTTTTTAATTTAAAAACATCCAGTATAATGAAAAACGGAACAGTAAAATTTTTTAACTCAGAAAAAGGCTTTGGCTTTATTAAAGAAGAGAGCGGATCTGAGATTTTTGTGCATGCATCAGGCCTGATTGACGAAATCAGAGAGAATGATACAGTTGAATACGAAGTTCAAGAAGGCAAAAAAGGCCTTAATGCAGTGAAAGTAAGAGTTGTTTAATTCTTCCCCAAAAGATTTTGAGCAGGATTTAGTCCTGCTTTTTTTTGCCTTTATATTTTGTATTTCGCCATCGAAACGGGGTACATCAATAACTGAACAAAAAGGTTGAAAAAATTTCCTTCTCATTTCTAGCTGATTACCAATCTGACCCGCTTTACCCGCTATCTATATAGTTGTTTTCTGAATTGGATTTTTATTTTTGCTAATGTCGATCAAGTCGACCGGAACCAAACAAATTAAATATTTTTGCAACTTTCTATTTTTTCAATTCAGGAACCTGTTATAAACGACAAACCTCTTGATCGGGGTACTTTTATGGCTGCGGCACAGTTTGTAACGGCACTTAATTTTGCGGGCGAATTTGAGCTCTTAAGTTTATCGGCCATGAATACACAGGTTGGAGCAGCTAAAAAGGGCGGACTGGTATTTGTACGTAATGGAAAGTTGAAAATGCATCCCGAAATCTACGATCATTTATCCCTGATATCGATATCTTCCATCTGTGCAGGAAGTGTTTATTTCCACGGCCGTGATAAAATTGCAGCAGAAATTGTAAATCTCCCTTATAGCGATGGACTTTTAAACTTAGAAGGCGCTGAAGAGGATTACATGGCATTTAAACGTTTATGCAGCCCTGTTTCACGTTTTTTTTTGCTTCAGGCTAAAAAAGTACAATGGTCTGCAATCTTATCTACATTTAGGTTTTTTATGATGGAAGGCGTTTGGGATGTGGTTAATTTTGTTGCCCATGCACTGCATCAGGCTGATGCAGATGTACTCGCCTGTGCGCAGCTTTTAGAAAGCATGCAAAAACAAGAATGGTACACTGGTTTTTGCCAGTCGCTACAAAATTTCCACGCCTCTCGTTATCCTTTGAGTAAAGCAGGTTTAGAATCAGAACTGCCAGAAATGGCCTAAATTATTTCAGGTAATTTTCTAATAAAACACTTATTTCATCTCCAATAGCTCTATTGCCCATATTATTGAGTTTTTGTTGCGAAGAATTGTGCTTTTCGATGTATGTAGCCTCTGTTTTATTGAATTTAAGATAACCCTGCTCAAAATAACGTTCTTCAATTTCGGTAGAAGAATCCATCGATCTGAACCATAGTTTAATCAGTGATCCTGTAATTTTATCAAAGTAAAGCCAGTGGTAGGTCGCTTCTGCATCTGCATTGTCGGGCAGACCTAGACGTTGAATTTCTAGAATAGCAGTATCAGAATTTTGGAAAAAGTATAAAATCTTATATTTAGACGACATGCCGCAAAAATAGGACTTAATTTTTTATCACAAAAAACATTTTTGCTGTTTAGATTTAATATTTGTTGGTTTAAACGAATTCGTCTTTCCCGCGCAGGCGGAAATCTTAATGCAAAATAAAGCTATTGCTGAGGCATTAAGATTCCAAACAAGTTACTACTAATAGATTCTAAAAATCAGTCGCCATTTCGACCGCAGTGGAGAAATCTTTAAACAATGTTTATGGAATAAATAGGTAATAGATTTCTCTCCCGAAGGTTCGGGACTGCGCTTCAGTCGAAATGACGATTTAACTCAATCTAATGTTTCTCACCTTTAATCACCTTAAATAAATGCAAAACCTGAGGGAATAGGGCGTCCATGCTTTCTTCTACACCACTTTTTGAGCCAGGGAAGGTAAGCACCAGTGTTTCTCCGATAAAACCTGCTACACCGCGCGAAAGCATGGCATAAGGCATGCGCTCCTGTCCGTAACGTCGGGCAGTTTCCATAATTCCATCGATAGGGCGTTCAATTAAAGGAGCAATGGCTTCTGGAGTTACATCCCGGGGTGAAAGACCGGTTCCTCCGGTAAAAATGATTAAATGGTAGCCGCCTTGGCTTAATTCGCTGGCTTTATTGCTGATGATATTCATTTCATCGGGTACGATTTCATACTTCCCGGCATTGATATCCCATTGTGCTAATCTCGAAATAATCGCTTTGCCAGCGCTATCCTGAGCTTTGTTTTCGAAAATAGAATCCGAACAAACTACAACAGCAGCTTTTAACTCAGGGAATCTGGCATTTTTAAGGTCTGATTTTCCTCCCGATTTTTTTAAAAGCTTAATGTTTTCTATTTCAACGCCTTTATCAATTGGTTTTAACATATCGTACATGGTTAAAGCCGTAACCGAGGCACCATGCATGGCTTCAACTTCTACACCTGTTTTGTAAATGGTATGTACTTCAACCGTAATAATGATGGTTAACCCCACAATTTCGTAGGTAATAGCGGTATACTCAACAGGAAGCGGGTGGCAATCCGGAATTACATCACTGGTTTTTTTTACGCCGAATAGGCCTGCAGCACGGGCAAATTCAAATACATCGCCTTTGGGTATTTTACGCTGTTCAATAGCATCAATGGTCTCTTGTTTCGATACCTTTACAGTAGCGGTTGCAATGGCAATCCTTAAGGTGTTGGATTTTCTTGTGATGTTTACCATATTAAATATTTTCTTTCCACTGATGGGTTTCGTCTTCGAATATTTCTTTTCCCCAGATCGGTAATTCTGCTTTTAACCGGTCTACCACTTCACTACAAGCAGCCATTGCCGGTTTACGGTGTGCCGACGAGGTGAAAACAAAAAGGCAGATTTCGCCTATTTTAACTGTGCCCAAGCTATGATAAATATGCATGCAATTAAGCGGATATTTTTCGAAAATAGCCTCCCTGATCTGCTGCATTTTTTCGAGCGCAAGGTCCTTATAGGCCGTATATTCAATCGCAGCAACAAATTTGCCTTCAATTTCATCTTTTCTTACCTGTCCCATAAAAATACTATGGCCACCAATAGCTGTTTTGCTGTTGTGTTTGGCAATACTGTCGGCTATAAAAGCAGGTTCGATCGGGCCATCTACAAATATGTTCTTTATCTTTTTTTCGCTCATTTTAGGGTTTGAGAAAATGATCTCTCCATTTTACAATACCACCTTTTAAACTGTATATTTTTTTTGCATCGCCATATTTTTCCTGCATGGCTTCTGCTGCGGCTACACTTCTGATACCATGCTGACAGATCAGCACTACATGTTTTTGGTAAAATTCTTTGCTCATAAAGGCGCCAAACTCCGACATTGGTACCTGCGTAAAGATCTGTTTATCCAATATGGGTACTTCGTGCCTTTCTCGTACATCGATTAAAATTGTCGATTCTAACTGCTGAAGTTTAACCAGTTCGCTGGCATCAATTTCTATATATCCCTGCGGTCCTTCGCTCGTATCCTGATAATCCATATTTAAAAATTCATCAACAGTTTTGGGCAGGGTATAACCGCCTCCATGACTGATGTTGATGGTGTATTGTTCTTGTGTAAGTAAGTTGTAACTTAAAATTTTATTGGTAAGCGGTTGCCCGATTTTGGCAATCAATTTAATGGTTTCTGCGGCTGCCATGGTACCCAATATACCCGGCAATACACCTAGAACGCCATTTTCGGCACAATTTGCTACTTCTCCTTTATCGGGCGGAATGGGGAAAAGATCGCGATAATTGGTGCTGGGGGTTAAATGATCAGGAGTGTTAAATATGGCCAGCTGACCCTCAAAACCTGAAACTGCAGCAAATATAAGTGCTTTGTTCAATAATGCACAGGCATCGTTAATCAGGTACCTGGATTCGAAATTGTCTGTACCATCCAATATGTAATCGTATCTGGATAGAATATCGAGAATATTGTTTTTCTGCAAACGGATCGGGTGGCGGATAATCCCGATCTGGGTATTCATTTCCTGCAGGCGTTTTGCTGCAACCTCTACTTTCAGTTTTCCAATATCAGCGGTTGTAAAAAGAATTTGCCTATGTAAATTGGATAATGAAATGGTATCGTCATCAACAATACCAATATGGCCAATGCCGGCAGCAGCGAGGTATTGCAAGGCAGGACAGCCCAAACCACCAGCACCAATTACCAATACTTTTGCCCTTAAAAGCTGCTGTTGTGCTTCCTCTCCAAATCCCTTAAGGATAATCTGCCTGTTGTATCGTTCTGCACTCATATCGTTTATCCCCCAGAAAAAGGTGGCATTATGGCTATTGTAGCATTGTTGGTAATTTCGGTATTTTCCTGAACGATATTTTTGTTCAGGGCAAGTTTATATTTCATGCTTTTTAAGGCAGGAAACTGGTTTTCGAGGTACTGTTTAAAAGCATCGGTATCAGCAATGCCATCAAGCTCAATATTTTGATTGTTGATAAACTCGGCAATCTTGCCAAAACTGATCAATTCGATTTTCATCTGTATATTTTGTTTTTTATCGGTGATGAAGCTATCATGAGCATATTTTCATCAGTATATGTTTGTTTTTTAATTGTTATGAAGCTATCATGAGTTTATATGCATTTCTGTTGGTGACTTGTAAACTCATGATGGTTTCACAAGTTTCTATTTGATTTTTGTGTTCAAGCGCTCGCAGGCTCGGTTTATTACCGTTTGTGAGTGTTTGCTCATGATGGTTTCATGCTGCTAATTTACCTGTAAGATGCTGATTTTACTCAATCCTTTTACAAATCTTCTTCCGGTAGCGAAATCGCTTGGCGTAATAACGGCGATATTTCCCTTTTCAGCCTTTGCAGGATCGGTATCATAACCTGTTAAAACCAATATCTGATTTCCCGTAGGCGAATTAAAAATTTCGTTCCACGAGTACAGCACTTTATAATTATCAGTTGCAGTAAAAACCAGAAAATATTCACTTAATGTTTTTGGTGAAGCAGCATCTATTTCTACTTTGGCCAAAATATCTTTCAAAAGCACACCTTTAATGTTTTTGATGCTGCTTTTACGCTGCATCAAGTGGTTAAAAATCGTCATACTATCCAAACTAACGGATTTATAAGCACTTAAATTGTCTAAAGTGATTGTTAATGGCTTTTTAACCTTTCCTTCGATTACAAATTGCTTGATTTCTTGAGCACTCACAGTAAAACTTAAAAATAATAAGGCGATGATCAGGTATTTCATGTTATGCATGTGTAAAAAGTAATTTATAAGCGGCCAGCGCCAATACACAGGCCAGCACATTTTTTAAAACGGTTTGCGGAAATTTTAAGGCACCAAAATAAGCGCCGCAAATGCCGCCTACGAAAGCTACGCCAACATAAGCAAGCATGTGGCTGTTAAATTCGAAACCCTTAATCAGCTGGCCGCCTAAACCAGCAACCGAATTAACAAAGATGAAAGCTGCACTAATAGCTGCGGTCTGTTTTTGATCTGTCCATTTTAAAAGCAACAGGATAGGAGAAAGGATAATGCCGCCGCCAATACCAATCATGCCCGAAAGTAAGCCGATAATACCACCAATGGCAAGCGATAACGGAATATTTGATGGTTTGAAATCTTTTGGATCGGTATTTTTAAAGAAGAAAAAACGGATGACGGGAATGAGCAAAAGCACACCCAAAATCTTTTTGTAAATGGAACTTTCGATTACCATCATACCGCCCACAAAAGAGAGGGGGATAGAGGCAAGCGCAAAAGGCCAAAAGGTTTTCCACTTGAAATGGCCGCCACGGTAAAACTGGATAAAGGAAGTGGAGGAAACAAACAGATTGAGTAATAGCGCAGTAGGTTTCATGATGGCTGGAGAAATGGCAAAAATAGCCATCAGTGCAAGGTAGCCGCTTGCTCCGCCATGCCCTACTGATGCATATAAAAAGGCAACAATAAAAAGTAAGCAGTAAAAGAGGATAAAACTTTCTTGCATGGTTTAGTTTGGTAAAATCATTACGGTTAGGCTGTCGCTTTTTTTAAATTGCTCTTGGGTTTCATCAAGGCAGATCAGGCAATTGGCCTGTGCAAATGAGCTTAATCGGTACGATTCCTGTGCACTGAGCGGGGTAACCAGCCCATTTTCGTATTTGCCTTTCAGGAAATGTGTTAGCCCTGCAGCTTTTGAATAAGGATGTGTAAGTGCTGCCTGAACCTCAATTACACTATTGCTTTTATGCGATAAGGATTTGATGGATGGCAATACGTAATTATAGTAGCAACTGAGTACAGATGATGGGTTACCTGGAAGTCCGAATATTAATTTTTGATCTTTTGTGCCAAAAAACAAAGGTTTGCCTGGTTTCTGCTTTACCTTATGAAAAATCTGTTTGATGCCACAATGTGCAGCGGCTTCGATTACAAAATCATAATCGCCTACACTTACACCTCCGGTGAGCAGCACAACATCGCTGTTTTCTATTGCTGTTTGTAATACTTTTTTAAGGATCTCGAGATCATCATCGGCTTTGTAAACGGCAATTTGTTCAATGCCTTCATATTTTAAAGCTGCAGAAAGCGAATAGGAATTCGATTCATATACCTGCCCAAATTCGAGTGTTTTTCCTGGTTGTTGTAATTCTTTCCCTGTTACAATAATCGAAATCTTTGGCATGGGATAAACACTAACTTCGTTAATACCAATCCCAGCCAGAAAGCCAATAGCCGCAGGACTGAGCAGGCTTCCTTTTTCCATCGCCAATGCGCCTTCCTTAATTTCTGAACCTTTATCGCGTACGTTCAAGCCAAGCTTTAAATTGGGATCTTGCAAAGTGATTTTCTCATCTGTACGTGTGATTTTTTCCTGCATCACCACAGTATCGGCACCTTCCGGTAAAGGAGCACCTGTAAATATCCTGCTGGTCTGGCCATTTTGGATGGTAATAGTTGTTGCTGTTCCTGCGGCCATTTCGCCGATTAAGGTGAGCTCTTGTTCGTGATCTTCAAACTTAATGGCATAACCATCCATGGATGATTGACTAAATGCAGGAATATCGTATTTAGCATAAATGTCAGCTGCAAGAATGTGTCCCGATGCCTTGGCCAAATCAATTGAAATGGAATTTAATGCTATGATGTGTTGAGAAATGAGGTCTTTTGCTTCTTTAACGCTAATCATGAAAATTTTATCCTCCAATGGTAATCATACTTCTGTTTTGAATGGTAGTGGCATCAATTTTTTCGAAATCGCTTACCAGTTGCCCACCCAAGGCTTTCTTTTTGCTCCAAATGGCCGATTGAATTAGTGGGAGCACCTCTTCATTTTTCCGCAATGCCGTAAGCAGATCGGTTTCACTATCCGAAAAAAGGCAGTTTTTGAGTTTGCCATCTGCTGTTAATCGCATGCGGTTACAGGTATCACAAAAAGGATTGGTCATGGTGCTGATAATGGCAAACGAACCTTCATGACCAGGAATCATGAAACTTTTGGCTGTATCGTGTGCTTCTCCTTTAACAGGTAATACGGTGAAATCTTTTTCAACCACGGATAGGATTTCATCTAAAGAGAACATCTTATTGCTCGTCCACTTGTTTCCGCTAAAGGGCATAAACTCAATAAACCGGATCTGGATGGGATTATGTTTGGTCCAACTGATAAAATCGCCGATCTCATTGTCGTTAAGGCCTTTCATCACCACCATATTTACTTTCACCTTGATTTTATGCTGTAAAAGCAGTTCGATATTACTCCGTACCTGATGGAAAACATCCCTTCGGGTAATCATAAAGAATTTTTCTGGCTGAAGGGTATCTAAGCTGATGTTGATGGTTTTAATCCCTGCTTCTTTTAATACAGGCAACATTTCGGCAATACGGGTTCCGTTTGTGGTAATGACGAGCTCGACTGGAAGTTTACCCAATGTCGCAATAATTTGAGCTGCATCTTTTCGCACTAATGGTTCACCACCTGTAAGCCTGATTTTTTTTACGCCATTGGCCACAAAAACTTCTGCCAGTTTAATAATTTCGTCGGTTTGCATGAGCCGGGAGGCAGGAGTGAAGTCGTACTCTTCTTCAGGCATGCAATAAAAGCAGCGAAAATTGCAGTTATCGGTAAGCGATATCCGCAGGTAATCGTGTATTCTTCCAAAAGAATCTGCTATCATTGCTGGCTAATTAGATTGTTGTAATCTGTTTCTGTATCAATATCAATTTCTCCGTGTTCGAAAACAACTGTTTCTACATCCAGAGGGTACTGTTTGAGTATCTTTTTTGCTCCTTCTGCTCCTGTGAGCGATAAAAGTGACTCAAAATAATCTTTTCTGAAGAGGACAGGAGTTCCTATCGTTTCGGCATAGGTACTGGCAATTATATTTTTACCTTTTTCTCTCTGCTTTTCTATTAAGTTATTAAAGTTACTCATTTTTATAAAAGCCTGGTCGGCTACAGCAATAATGATACTTTCAATTTCGCTATTATTTTTGATCATAGTTGAAAGTCCGGCTACAATGCTCGATGCCATTCCATTTTCCCAACTTTCATTAATAACGAAATTAACCTGATCATTGTGGTGCTGGCTGGCTATTTCTTTAGCATTTGCACCTAAAACAACGAGAATAGGTCTGCAGCTTGTTTCTAAAGCTTCATTTATTACGGTTTGTAAGAGCGTTTTTCCTTTGTAATCCAAAAGCTGTTTTGGTCTTCCCAAACGAGAGGAACTACCTGCTGCCAATATGATAATGCCCGTTTTCAACGCTTAGTTATTTTTTAATTCGTAAACGTGGATTGGTTTTTTCTTCTCTTTTAAAAACATGGCCGAAGCACCTGTAAAAACAGATTTGATTTCGGCGAGGATAGAAATGGCGATTTCTTCTGCCGTTTCTGCACCAATATCCAGTCCAATCGGACCATGCACACGTGTTTGGTTTGCCGGCGTTGCCATATAAAGTTCTTCTAACATCCTGATTAGCTTTTTCTTTGGCCCTAATGTACCAATATAGGCTGCGTTTGTGGCTAATAAATATTTAAGTAGTTCGAGATCATAATTGTAATTATGGGTCATCAATACAAAAGCCGTTTGTTCATCTATCTGAATTTGAGCTAATACATGTTCGGGTTTGCTCACCAAAACTTTGGTTGCGTTTGCAAAACGTTGTGGCGTAGCATGGGTAGGTCTTCCATCTATCACCGTTACTTCCCAGCCTAAAAGGTACGCCATTTCGGCTAAAGGCCGTGCATCATTGCCTGCACCGGCTATAATTAATGAAATTGGGGGTTGGATAAACTCTAGTAAGGCATCAACCTGCTGGTTGTCAATATTATACGCTTTAATTGCCGTGGTTTTATGTTCAGAAACTTCAAGGATATCTTTAATTGTTTCATTGAAGATCGCTTTAGGGATTTTGGATAGAATAGGTTCATTTCTAAAAAGCATACTAGTACCCAACTGCAGCTTATCTGTTAGGGAAAAAAGTGTTGCTAATACTGCATGCTCCCTTTTGCCTTGCAATGCGGTTAAAATAGCAATTGGATTTAAGCCATCCATTTCTATGATGGGTTCGAACAGAATATGTACAATACCATTGCAGCCCAGCTGAACGCCAAATTTGGCATCATCTTCATCGGTGGTATCGTACGTAATGAGCTTGTTTTCTTGCTGTACAATTGCCGAAAGTGCTTTTCGCAACGCATCGCCTTCTAAACAACCGCCACTAATGGCACCTGTTAACTGGCCATCTTCAGTAATCAGCATTCTGGCGCCGGGCCTGCGGTAAGAGGAACCCTCTACCTTAACTACCGTTGCAAGGGCTGCTTTTTTCTTTTCCTTCTTTGCTTTTTGATATGCCTTTATGATATCGGTAATTTCTTTCATTAGGGGTTGATGCAATAGATGATGCAATTTAATGATAATCTATTACAAATAGCCAAGCAAAAGGAAGATGTACCCTTTATTTGTGCAGTCAGATGTTACCATCTGACTTATAAAGTAAATTCCAATGTTGAATTGCAATAGCAACTCCAATGCTTATTATCTCTGAAAACGAAATTCAATAGGTTGTATCATAATATAGATTTGTCATCCTGAGCCTGTCGAAGGACCCGCTTAAATACGCTTTAAGGTATTTCGACAGGCTCAACATGACAGCAACTGAGGTGAAATCGCCTTTATGATATACCCTCCCACCAGCATATGATATCCATAATAATTGACGGAAATTTAAATGTTAGGCTTAAAAAGGCTCGGAATGAAAAATTTCGAGGTTAATACAGCGCAAACCAATACTGTTAAAGAGTTCAGTGATTTCTTTTGTCCAATCTCTTGGCGAATCTACTCTGAGGATTTTATCAGAATCCCATAAATCGATATTCCATTTAATTTCTTTGAACTGGCTGTTCAGCAATGGGCTGATTACGTTTAACTCGTTATCCGTGGATACATTTGTTTTGAAAACGGCTATCATATAGAAAAGTTTTTAGGTTTGTTGGAACTGTAGACGTACAACTTTAGAAATTACTTTAAATAGGATTGGATTTTTTTTATCTTTTTATTTGAGCTAATCTGTTTAGCCGTTTTAACGATACGGGCCCTGCTAAAAAAAATAATTTGTAAGGATGTTTCATCCCATGCGACAAAGTAATTATGGAGTATATTTATATTAGATAATAGCAAAAGATGCAAAACGAAACGGAAAAGGAAGATACAATCAAGAACCCTCATTCAGACCCACTGCATTGGGTAGAAAAATATGCCGATTACCTGTACGGCTTTGCGATGTCGAGAATACGAGATGAAGATGTGGCTAAAGATTTGGTTCAAGATACCTTTTTGGCAGGTTTGCAAAGATTAGACGGTTTCGAGGGTAATAGTAAAGAGAAAACCTGGCTAACAGCAATCCTTAAAAATAAAATAGCCGATTTTTATCGAAAACGTTCTTCCCATTATTTAAAAGTAGGAAGTGCAGAAGATACAGTTCAGGGGTTTTTTGATGCGGAATCAGGGCATTGGACGGAAAAAGATTATCCCCGGGCATTTGGTTTGGAAGTAGATAACCCTTTAATGATGAAAGAATTAGGTGCTGTATTGAACGATTGTTTGTCCAAACTTCCCGGCTTATGGTTTTCTGTATTTTCGATGAAACATATGGATGATCTTGCATCGGAGCTGATCTGTACCGAATTAAAACTCAGCACAGCTAATTTCTGGGTGATTATGCACCGCACAAAACTTAACCTGAGGGCTTGCCTTCAAAAAAACTGGAACTGATATGACGAGTGCGCTAAAAAATATAATCTATAACTGTAAACAAGCTACTTTTTTGATCGAAAAAAGAATTGCCGGAAAAATTACGGCTGCCGAAACACTACAATTGCATGTACATCTGGCAGGTTGTTCTGTATGCAAAATTTATCAGCAACAAAGTATATTGATTAATAAGGTATTTGTAGGGTTTAAAAACAGCGATTTTAAACTGGATGATGCCTTTAAAAAAACGTTAAACGAGAAGATTGAAAAAGAAATAAATAAAAATTAATTTTAACTGTAAGGTTAATGCTGCTGGTTCGACTAAGAGGGAAAAACATAAAGACAAAATGAAAAGGATTATCTTATTTACAGCGTTAGCGCTTGTATTATCACTGCAAACAAAAGCACAAGAGGGTTTAAAAGAAGGTGATAAAGCGCCCATGTTTAGCGGAATGGATCAAAACGGTAAAACCGTGAGTTTGAAAAGTGCACTTAAAGCACACCGTTCTGTGGTATTATTTTTTTATCGCGGTCAATGGTGCCCTTATTGTAATAAACACATTAAAACGCTGCAAGATTCTTTAAGTTTATTAAGTGGGAAAGATGCTTATGTGATCGGTGTTACGCCTGAAACCAAAGAAAATATCGATAAAACCATTAAAAAAACAAGCGCTGGTTTTTCTATCCTTCAGGATAAAGACGATGAGATTATGAAAGCCTACAACGTTAACTTTATGATGGACGAGGCAACCTTTACCAAATACAAGGGCTATGGTATAAATTTAGAAGACAACAATGGTAATACCCGACATACTTTACCCGTTCCTGCAACCTATATCATCGATCGTTCAGGTAAAATTAAGTATGTTCATTTTGATCCCAACTATCAAAAAAGAGCCTCTGTAAAACTTTTGCTTTCAAAACTTTAGGTAGAGTATAGTATCATTTTTTTTAGTTATGGGGTGACATTTTAAACAAAATTTAGATGATCAATAGGCTACATCCGTTTTTGTTTGGAAATGAAAGGGGCGTAATTCTTGACTGACTGCAGCCCTGCTTTTGGTACAAGTCCCGATGCTAATTTAGTGCCGATTTATCGGTAAAGAATCGGGAGCTTTCCCCGTCAATCAGGTTAATGAACAGCGTTTTGCACCTTGCAACCCCAAAAATGAAATGCTGTTTTAGCCATTTAGCCCTGGGTGAAGTGTTATCCTGCAGGCTGAGGTACGAAGCCGAAGTGTAAAAGCGTAACACGGGTACCAATTTGCCTAACTGCACAGGTATTGCGCTCCAAAAATAATTTTTTTGGCTATTAGTTTGTGTAATTTCTTGAGCAACAAGGTGTTATTGAATGTGTGATAATCTCTTTGAGATCAACAACCTTGTTTTTTCTCAATAATGCCCTTGTTATAGGGATCCACTGTTTTTTGGCTCCAGATAGCTTCATCCCATTTTCACCCAATATGGTATCAATTCCCTGTGCAGCTTTGGCAAGTAAGCCAATACAATGTTCTAAGTTTACTTCCGTGTAAAATCATCCATTAACTTCATCGTAATCAATGCCTCTTCACCGCTACATGCGTTTTCTCCTTTGTTTAAAAAGTAATCAACTACTTTTTCGATCATAGGTTGTTGCACATGCTGCAAAGGCTCAAATATAAATTCTTCCGTTTGATGGGTAGTAACCGTGACTTTATTGCCAAACATGGGGAAACTGATGTGGCCTTTTGAGCCATAAATCATGCAACTATCGGCCTGGTCTTGTGGCGAAACGGAGAAACACCAGGTACCGCTGAACACAACTCCATTTTCGAAAAGGATATTTCCTGCAACCAGATCATCCACCTTGGTGTTTTCCTGTTGTCTGGTGGCGATGCCCATAGCGTTTTTAACTGCACCGAAATAATAAGTCATCAGATCTAATTGGTGAGGAGCCAGATCATGAAATAAACCACCACCAGAAATGGCTGGATTGATCCGCCAATTATCAGCTGTTTTGGCAATTAGCACAGGGTTTGGCGACTGGAGCATTTTTAAGCGGACTAAACGAACATCACCAATGGTATTAGCAGCCAGTAGTTCTTTAACTTTTAAGAACATTGGTTGGGCACGGCGATAATGCGCCACACAGAGCTTCACCTTTAGCTGATTGGCTGCATCAGTCATGCGTTGAGCAGCTTCAGCATCTAAAGTCATGGGTTTTTCTACATATACCGGCTTACCAGCTTTTAAGGCCTCTATGGTGTAAGCTTCGTGTTGGAGAGGTGGGGTAGCAATATAAATGGCATTAACTTCCGGATCGTTGATCAGTTGAGCAGCATCATTATACCATTTGGGTACCTGATGCCGTTTGGCATAATCTGCTGCTTTGGTACCATCGCGGCGCATTACGGCCACCAATTTAGAATTGGCTACCTTATTAAATGCTGGTCCGCTTTTTACTTCGGTCACATCTCCACAACCAATAATGCCCCATCTGATTTCTTCCATTGTATAATCTATTTGAAAGCTGAATTTAGAAAATATTGTCTGGAAACTATGCTCAATCGATAAAAGCTTTGTAAAAAAGAAAAGGGATTCACTTTGGGAGTGATCCCTAATCAACTAACCAAACAAACTATTCCGGAAACCACGTCGGAATCAATTTATAAACGAAAGAATTAGGAGATTGTTTTGCCGGGTTTGTTTATTTAGTGTGTTTTTTTTAAAAAAAGAAAAATAAAACCTTTATCAGGAATATAGCCTCGCTTTTTTTAGCTTTGTACCATGCAAAATCTTTCCAAGAAACTTCAGATTGATCTTATAGAACTTAAGGCAAAATATGCCTTTATTATGGATGAACTTGAAGTAACATTTGCAGATGCTTACCTGTCGAAATTGCAAGCTAAACAACGCCTGGCCGAGCAGATGATGATAGAAATGGAAAGGATACTTACCGGTGAGGCCGGAGAGCATGAAAACTAACCCATTAAGATAAAGAGATGGTTTTTGATATTAACCTTAAGGTAAAGAAGCACTATATTATATTATTAATCTGAAACCGTAATCCCGTAGCTGCCCAATTTATGGGGAAGTTAAACATGGGTATATTCGGACCGAAATTTAAATTTTATAATACTGCCTGGTTTTATTTATTTAACCAATATGAAATTATACTCCTTTTTAGTACTAGGTATTTGTTTTTTAGGTGCTTGTTCACCAAAAATCAGCAAACAAGCTGAATCGAAAAGTGATCATGTACTGCGCGTAATGTCTTATAACCTTCACCATTGTAACCCGCCATCAAAAGAGAAAGAAGGCCTTATTGATATTGATGCCATTGCAAAAGCGATAGCACAACAAAAACCTGATCTTGTGGCTTTACAAGAGGTAGACGTGAATACCAAAAGATCGGGCACTATTAACCAGGCCGTTTTGCTGGCCACCAAGTTGAAGATGAATTTTTATTTTGGTAAAGCGATAGATCACGATGGGGGTGACTATGGCGTAGCTATTTTATCGCGCTTTCCTCTGTCTGCACAGCAGACTTTTATGTTACCTAAAAATAATGATGCCAAAGCAGAACAAAGAGTTTTGGCCATTGCAACTGCCGAAATTGCCAAAGGAGTTTTTATCCGCTTTGCTTCAACCCATCTTGATGCGCAACGCCAGGAAGATAACCGTATCCTTCAAGCTAAGGAGATTAATCGGTTAACAGCAAAAGAAACCCTGCCGCTAATTGTTGCAGGTGATCTGAACGCCGATCCAAGTTCCGAAAGCATTAAAATATTCGATTCGAATTTTACCAGAACATGTAGCGATTGTGGTTTTACCATTCCTGTGATCAACCCACGGAAAACCATTGATCATATAGGTTTTAAAACCGGAAATTCTTTTAAAATTATTTCCCACGAAGTTATTCCTGAACGCTATGCCTCAGATCATTTGCCTATCGTTGCCGTGCTCGAATTGAAAAAATAGCGAAACCATACGATTTACGCTACCTCTTTTTTAAAGCAGGAGGTATGCTGAAGGTGGGTTTTTTGTTAGCATCTTTAAAGTCTACTTCCATAAAGTAGCGCTTTTTTTTAACGATGTAATTTTCAATAAACCATAAAATATCAGGCAGGTTTTCCACCATTGGAGAACCTGCTATTTCGTGCCCCATATCTTGCACATACTGAAAGTAATACGGATACCCGTTTTTTCTGAAGGTGCGTGCAAGATACCTGGAACCAAAAAAGCCCCTGTTAAGTAACCTCACTTTGTTGTAGGGAACAAGTTTATCAGCTGTGCCGTGGAAAAGCATTGTAGGTGCTGGTGGTATGGCATATTTTGGTGCACCATGATAACTTAATATTGCCCCCGCGAAAGAAATTACACCTTTATATTGAAAATGCTGTGGAAGTTTAGCCGATAACGCTGTCGCATTCCGCTTGTTATAGTCGGCATGTAGAGCAGTAATAGCGCCCGCACTCGATCCCGATAGGATGATCATAGCCGTATCTATACCGAGTTCTTTTGCATTTTTAAGCAGATAAGCTGTTGCGTCGAAAACATCAGTCGTAGCAGTATCAATAGCTGCTTTTAAATTTGAAGTATTAAATGGACTGGGAAATTTCTTTCCCTTAAGGCCCAGTCGATAGTCAACAGACACTACCTTAAAACCATGACCTATCAAAGTATTAAAGTATTGATCAAATAACTTGCTGTCTCTGTGGCCCATTACAAAGCCGCCACCAAATACAAAAAGCACTGTTGGCTTAGTTTCTGTTATTTTACCACTGTAATAAATATCTAACTTTAACGTGCCTGAATCAGTTTGCGAAAATATTTTAGTGTCTACACGAAATTTTTTATCCTTGAGTACAATTTGCCCTATTGAAGATAAAGAGCTGAATAAAAGCGTCAGGAACAGCAAGCTTAGCGGGTATACTTTGTTATTGGGCATCATCTATTTTTTAGGAAGAGGTTCGCTACGAGCCAAATGTGATCGGCTTTGATTTCTAAGCTAATTTATTGCATTTTCAGCTCAAGTGCAATAAAATACACCATATATTCTACACTATCGATTAATTTTAAATTTAAACATTAATTTAATCGGTTATAACTGCAATTGCACTTTTTTTGTAGCCGTTTAGCCTAAATAACAGAATGATCATGTTGGTGACATCCCTTTGTTAACATTTCTTAATAAGTTAATATGAAAGCGCTGATAAGTTAAAATGCTTTGTCTTGCTTTGTGGCAAAAGAATTAATAATTGATTATGCAAAACAATCAGGTAACAGTTAGCCCGGATCTACAGCAGTTTATTGATCAGTTTGAGCCCAGTAAATTTAAACTCATGGCTGGCGGGATCGAAATCAGGGGAATAAACGATATGCAAAGAAATATTGCTCAAGCCAGAGCAATAATCGAAAGATTAAAACTTCGCCTGATCGTATCGCATAATGCCGAAATGCTTAGCTATCGCGGTTTTGAAGTAAATAACCTATAAGCCTATAAACCGATTTGTCGGTTCTAATTGGCCTGTCCATCAGGCACATCATTAAAATGCTGTTTCTGTTATACCAATAACATTTTTTCGATTTTGAATAAAATCAAAAAGGCAATGTGTACAGTGATAAATAAAGAGGACCAAATATTGGCCCTCTTTTTTATCAAATCGTTAATTGTATAATCCCAGTTCTGCCAGGGATGCAAACTGCAGACCATCTTGTGCAGAGTTCATAGTTACCTTAAGGTATCTTAAGGTTTTGGTGCTGCCAAATGCAAAATATTGCACTCCTGCAGCATTTTGAGCTACGTAATTGTTTACCGATGTAAAATTTATATTATCGGTACTTGTTAAAACCTGAAAGTTTTTAATCGCACGGCTCAATCCGCTTCTTTGCACTAAACTTAAGCCGTTTGCCGATTTCGAAGATCCTAAATCAATCACAATCTGATGCGGATAACTTGTTGCAGAAGTGGTCCAGCGTGAGTGCCAGAATGTACTGTGGCTACCATCGATTAAAGTAGCAGCCCTGCCATTGATAGCTCCCTCGCCACTGGTTTCTTCAGAGCTGAAAGAATTGATGCTCCAGCCAGTTTTACTTAATTCGCTTAAAGGTGCAACATTGTCTTGCAGGGTAGAGGGATCAATGCCTGGCGCTGGTAAACCCAATGCTGCCATATCTGCATATATTTGCGTTGTAGCTGCTGAAGTAGATAAATTCAATCCCCATTTTTGGAAGAAGTTACTTAAGTTTTTGCCCGATATACTACAAGCCTTCAGCATGAAATAACGCATCCTGGCATCATCATTAGCTAAAGTTGGATTTTCAACACGCATATCCTTAGCCAGGGTTCTATAAAAATTATCACCATAAGCTAAGGTTAATTGTTGAAACATGCAGAGCCTGATAAACAGATCGGTTAAAGGATTGGTATAACTTGTTGATCCGTTATAATCTTTGGTACCGGCAGGTTTTCCTAAATAGGTAAAAGCTTTTGGCCACACACCATCGTTTACCAGCCTGTTGATAGAAGGGGTAAGGGTACGTTGCACGTATAAACTATATAGATTTACCGAAACCTCACCCAAAGCTCCCCAACGCCACATCATTTGGTGCTGGTGGCCCAGTTCGTGCCATAATCCCCAACCATTGGTGCCTACTGCGCTTAAAGTTAAAATGGCATTCACATCTGAGGTGATATAGGCTGTACGGTAATCATAAGCGAAAAAATAATAAGCCGGATCTTCATGCTGCGTTAAAAGATAGGTATGTACATTTTTCGCATGTGCAGGCAAAGAGTTGTCTAAGCCGTTCAAATCATCCTCTAGCGCAATAACCTGCGTAATTTTGTTCAATATAGCACTCTGGTCTTCTGCTTGGTATTGTATTGCCTTAGTTCTTGATACTACGATAAAGCAATTTGAGCCTTCTAGAACCACATCAGGAGTGGTGTAGGTTTGTAATTGATTAATCCAGTCTGAATTGGTGGTTACGCCAAGTTTGTAATATGGAGCGTATTGGTAACCGCTGTTAAAAGTTACTTTAGCGGTAGAGCCAGTTGTAGAATTGGTGTACCTGATCCATAATAAGCCACCAACAGCGTTGGTAATGGTATTGGTGCCCGCTGTTAACTGCACGGCTGTGGGCTGGGTGTTCCAGGTGCCATATCGAGAATAGGTACCAATTAATAATTTTGGCAGGCGGGTTCCTGTGGTTTGTTCTACGGTGATATCTAAAGTAGCACCTGGAGCCATGTATAAACCGGTTGCAGTAAAATCGGTTAAATAGTATCCATTTTTTAAGCGGTCCCTTTCAATTGATGCATTAATTTTTTCGGTGACATTAAAAACATTGGTCTGAGTGAGGGATTGCACGCTGGCGCCACTCATAGTTTTTTTGCTGTTTACAACTTCTTCTTGTAATACAGCCGTTTTTTTACAGGCCGAAAGGCCTACAATTGCCGACACGGTTAAGAGTAATAGTTTCTTTTTCATTTTTTAGGTTTTTGTTAATATTTGGTTATAGGTAGCCATATTCCAATAAATGGATTATGGTAGTAATTACATTTGTAATGTTTAGTTAGCCAGTTTATTCTAAAACAGGTGGTGTAAGTCTGTTTAAAATGTCAGTACAATGTATCCATAATTACATTGATGTAAAAGGATAAAGACTGCGCAAACGTTTGATTCGCCTGTGCTTTACAGTATTGACTGCCAAAATACCTGTATTATTTTTACATTAAACTTTATACACAGCAATTAATGTATAGCGAAATAATCCGCGCCTTGGCAAGCTGCTAATTGTTCAGAAAGCAATTAGTATTCGTGCCAGCTAGTAATTGTAAAAAACCGATTTTTATTAGATTTTAAATCTTACGCACACGTTTAAAGATATTAAAGTAGTTTGCATATTTGTAATTGAGATGATCAAAAGAAATTTACAGCATAGCTTTTCACTTCTTAATGTTGACTATGTGCGACTTAACTCCAAATGGAATTATAGGAATGTGATCAGTCCGTACTACCGCATTTACTATATAGATGAAGGAGAAGGTGAAATATCAGGCGCTCAAAGCTTGCTAAAGCTAGAGCCAGGCTATTTGTATATTGTTCCCAGTTTCACGTTATGTAATTTAAATTGTGAGCATTATTTGGGCCAGTATTTTGTCCAGTTTTTTGAGGATTCGACAGATGGAAGTTCACTTTTTGCCAATAACAGAAATGTATTGAAAACAGCGGCCACTGAAATAGATCTTAATCTTTTTGACAGGCTGCTCCAGATTAACCCTGGAAGAGGAATTAACCGGTCTGATAATCCTAAAATCTACGAGAAAGATATTTATTATAAAGAATATCAGGAACTTAACAACCAGCAGAACACTTCGTCGTATCTGGAAACCCAAGGGATTCTGATGCTATTAACGGCCAGGTTCCTAAACCCCCAGCTTTTCAAAAGTCCGGAACATAAACTTATACCGGTAAAAATTGCGGAAACTTTAAATTATATCCTTATCAATTTACATACAGACCTTTCTGTATATCAGCTTGCTTCTCGTGTAAATCAAAATCCCGATTATTTTTCAAGGCTGTTTAAACAGCATACCGGAACCAGGCCTTTAAATTATATAAACGAAAAACGCGTTGAACGGGCACAGTATTTAATGGCGACAAGCAGAATGTCATATTCAGAGATTTGTGCCCAGACCGGATTTGATAACCTTTCCTACTTTTCTAAAACCTTCAAAAAATTAACCGGCATGGCACCCAGTATATATAAGAAACAGATATATCAGGTCGGTTTTAACCATTAAACTCAATATTTTTATTGATGTTAATATTGCCAATTGTTTTAAAAACCATTCGGCCGTCAGGTAACTGAATGATATAACCAATCTGGTTATCACTTAATCCTTGAAGCATGCACCGGTGGATTAATGGCTTATGCTACAAAAAAATGATGACTATGATGATAATCCTACCTTGTTGCGTAGGGAAAGATCTGATACGCTTTCTCAATTATACTTTTGCATTTTTTATGCGTCTCAATGGTTATCAAATGGAAAACAGCGTGACGTATAATAGCTAAAAGAGGATACACATTAGATTTATGCCCTACCTATATGCTAATATGGATAAGACAATTGTGTCTTAAATAAAATGGATGTTATCGCTTTAGTGCCTTTTTTGATACACAAAGACACTTTCTACACCACTTAAACAAACTGGGTATAAATTTAAACAATTGTGCTATCCTTAAAATTGCAGTTGTCTTAGCTTCGAATACTCAATACAGGTAAAACCATTACCTTTCCGTTTGAACATGATGCTGAAGTAAGTACGACCAAAACTTACCCAAAGCGTGCTTAACGCTGATCTTAAATCTCAGTGCGATGCCAAAGGCAGATTGTTCAATGATCAGGAAAGCTAAAATTGGTTTTATTTAAGGGGCTAACCAAATAAATATGAACCAAACTGAACAAACGCTCATGAAAGCACCTGGTTAAATCCAAATCGATCTCACGCCGATACAGATTGAATTCGTTCAATGGTATCGAATATTAATCCTAACCAAAATAAACCAAATTTTATGACTAAAAACTACTACTACTTCGAAGAGGGGTTACACCGCTCTATGCTAACTAAAATAGTTGAAAAATCTGTTTTAGTGATCCTAACTAACTAGGACTTGCATACAATTATCCAAATCTATTTCTCTTTAAATGATTTTAAATAATGGAAAAAATAACCAATATGGGTAATAATGTGCGCTCCAGATATCGGGGAGCAAAGCAGTTATTACTCGTGATCTATTTAACACTGATTATCTCCGCGCTGTTAATTGATACAGCTGCCGCACAACAAAGGCGAAAAATAACCGGGACGGTAGTTGATGAACAAAAGCAGCTATTAATAGGAGTTACTATTACTGTAAAAGGTACTGGTTCTAAAGTGCAAACTGGCACAAATGGAGAATTTGCTATAGAGGTGCCTGCTGATCGACAGACGCTTACCGTTGCATATATAGGAATGAAGACTCAGGATGTGAGCATTGCCGGCAAAAATACGGTAAACATAACCATGAAATCCAACGCTGATCAACTGGGTGATGTAGTAATTGTAGGGTACGGCGTTCAAAAGAAACAGAGTGTTGTTGGCGCAATTACACAAACCACAAGCGAGGTATTGGAACGAACAGGTGGTGTATCTAGTTTAGGTGCAGCATTAACTGGTAATTTGCCAGGGGTAATTACTACCGCCAGCACTGGAATGCCCGGGGATGAAGATCCTCAGATTCTTATTCGGGGCCGTAGCACCTGGAACAATGCCAGTCCGCTTATTTTAGTAGATGGGGTTGAACGATCGATGAATAACATCGATATCAGTTCTGTAGCCTCAGTATCTGTACTTAAAGATGCCTCAGCCACAGCGGTATTTGGGGTAAAAGGAGCAAATGGAGTAATCTTGATTACCACTAAAAGGGGGCGTGAAGGGAAGGCAGAAATCAGGGCAGCTGCTAATACTGTTATTAAATCAGCATCTAAATTGCCTGGTAAGCTCGATTCTTATGATATGTTCCAGATGCGTAACCGAACAATCGAATATGAATTGGCACTCGCTCCGGGTGCCTGGAGTTCATATCTTCCAGAAGCTGTGATGCAAAAATATCGCTCGCCCGCCAATCTCGAAGAGGCTGAACGCTATCCAAACGTAGATTGGGTAAATACGCTGTTTAGAGATAATGCAATGTCTTATAATGCCAACCTTAATGTGAGCGGTGGAACATCGTTTGTGAAGTATTTTTCTGCTGTTGATTACCTTGATGAAGGAGATTTGTTTAGAAGGTTTGGTAACGATCGCGGTTATAGCGGCGGCTACAGTTTCAAAAGACTGAATGTAAGGAGTAACCTGGATTTTCAATTAACACCATCAACGGTATTCAGAACAAATATCTCTGGTTCAAGAGGTACATCGGAGCGGCCATGGATTGATGTTAACCCTTACAATACCTGGACAGCGGCTTATTCTGCAGCACCAAATCTCTATCTCCCTGTCTATTCGGATGGTACTTGGGGGTACTACAAGCCCAATGAACAACAAAGTTTAAACTCTGTGAGGATTTTGTCTACCAGTGGTCTTCAAACAACCACAACTTCCCGCATCACCACAGACTTTACCTTGGATCAGAGCTTAAATTCTCTTGTTAAGGGATTGAGTTTAAAAGGAACACTTTCTATCGATAATACATTTATTGAAGCTGGTCGTGGAATTGATGACCGGAATAATGGGACATTAAGTAAATACATCGACCCTGAAACAGGAGTGGTAAGTTATTCACAAACCAAGGATGCGGCAACAGAGCTGGAATGGAGGGAAAGTGTAAGATGGGCAAGCCGGGCAGGCGACGTTAACGATGGCGCAACCTACCGCAGAATGTTTTCTCAAATGCAGATCAATTATGCCCGAACAATTGCTCAAAATCATAATTTAACGGCTATGGGGCTTTGGAGCAGAGATAATACTGCCACGGGAAGTATTATCCCTTCTTACCGTGAAGACTGGGTTTTCCGTACCACGTACAATTATGCAGGTAAGTATAGTGTAGAATATAATGGAGCTTATAATGGTTCTGAGCGATTTGCACCTGCCTATCGTTTTGATTTCTTTTCTTCTGGAGGACTTGGATGGATGATTTCTGAAGAAAAATTCATGAAACCAATCAAATTCATCAATTCATTGAAATTACGTGGATCGTATGGTGAAATTGGTGATGATGGTGGTTCTCCTAGGTTTGCCTTTTTGACGAATTGGGCATTTGGAGGCACTACGCCACTGGGAACCACTGGTGAAGCTGCAGAGAATAGTCCTTACAACTGGTATAGGGAAACTTCTGTAGGTAATCCAAACGTACGTTGGGAAAAGGTTGTGAAGAAGAATATTGCGCTTGATTTTGGATTTTTTGGAAACATGATCTCCGGAAGTGTAGATTTCTTCCAGGACAACAGGAGCGATATCCTTACCAACACCCGTGCTGTTCCAAGTTACTATGGCGCCACACCACCTACGTTTAATGTTGGTAAGGTGCGGTCCAGAGGTTATGAAATTGATATCCGGTTCAACAAAAAAATCACCAGCAATTTTACTGCATGGGCCAATATCAATTATACTCATGCCAAGAACAAAGTTATCTATGCTGATGTTGCCGGATTGCTGCCGTTATATGCTAAGCCCATTGATAAACAGATTGGACAGGCTTATTCTTATGTGAGCGCTGGTTATTACAATACTTGGGATCAGCTTTATGGAAGTACCATGCACAATGCCAATGACCAATTGAAAATCCCAGGAAACTATCACCTGGTCGATTACAATGCAGATGGGATAATTGATGCGAATGATAACATTCCTTACGGTTATTCTGGCGCTCCTGAAAACACCTACAATGCGACTATAGGCTTTGAATGGAAAGGATTTAGTGCATTTGCTCAGTTTTACGGTGTGAACAATGTTACCCGCCAGGTTGTATTCGGAACATTTTCCGGAAAAAATACAGTTGCCTATGATGAAGGAAGTTATTGGTCAAAAGACAATACAAACCCTGATGGTCCGATGCCACGTTGGGAAACAACACCAGCGGGTTTTTACACGGCAGACAGGTACTTCTATGATGCTTCTTACCTGCGTTTAAAAAATGCAGAGATTGCTTATACGTTTAGGCAAGACTGGGTTAAAAAAGCAGGAATTTCGAGTATACGTATATTCCTAAACGGAAACAATTTATACGTGTGGACTAAGATGCCGGATGACCGTGAAGCAAACTATCAAAGCGCTGGCGGACAAGGATGGGCCTCACAGGGTGCTTATCCTACTGTAAAGCGATATAATCTAGGCGCTAATTTCATCTTCTAAACATGATCATTATGAAAAAATATATAACACGCCTATTATTAATAGGAATGATTTGGGCAGGAACCGGCATGGTATCTTGTAAAAAATATTTAGACAGAGATCCTGAAGCAACTGTGTCAGCAGAATCTGCCTTCAAAGACTTTCGTAGTTTTCAGGGCTTTACCGAGGAGCTATATAATTGTATTCCAGATTTTACCAACCGCTATTGGACCAACAGTTTCAACTGGGGTGAAGATGAAATCCAGTCTACAGTTCAAAATTTCCACTTCGTTAACAAAGTAGATAACGGCGATTTTTGGGGCTGGCAGAGAGAGTTTGATGGATGGGGAGCAGGATTTTTAGATAATGCCAACGCGAATACAAATAACGACCGTTTTACCAAGGGCCTGTATCCACTGGCCTGGTATGGCATTCGTAAAGCAAATTTAGGCATAGAGAACCTAAACCTGATGGTAAACGCAACAGACGAAGAACGTAACCTGATCAGAGGTCAGCTATTGTTTTTTAGAGGTTGGTTCCATTTCCAGCTCATGCAATATTTTGGGGGGCTGCCATACATTGATAAGGTATTGCCTGCCGATGAAGAGTTGAGGTTGCCCAGACTAAAGTATCAGGAATGTGCAGCCAAGGCAGCCCTGGATTTAAGGGCCGCTGCCGATCTTTTGCCAATCAATTGGGATAATACAACAGCCGGTATCCAAACCCTGGGTAAAAACCAGTTGCGCATCAATAAAATCATGGCATTAGGCTATTTAGGTAAAAACTATCTGTGGGCCGCTAGTCCGTTAATGAACTTAGAATCTACCGGTAGCAAAACCTACAATGCAGAGCTGAGTAAAAAAGCGGCTGCTGCATTTGCAGAGTTATTGAAACTAACAGAAAGTGGCGCTGCTCCTCATAAATTATTGCCTTTTGCACAATACAGCACCAATTTTTATACAACTGGTCAAAATTTCTTAATGCCTGGAGGTACCGAAGTGATATTTACAGGACCATATTGGGGCGCACATGGTTCAACCTATGGCACAGCAAAACAATATACACCCGCAATTGTAGGTGCCGATGCACTTGTATTTGCACCTACTGCAAATTATGTTAATTATTATGGGATGAAAAATGGTCTGCCCATTTCGAATTCTGCCCAGGCCGATCCTACTGGCTCAGGATATGATCCGCAATTTCCTTGGCGCGATCGCGATCCAAGGTTCTATAATGATATTATTTATGATGGAGTTAAAGTGGTACAGGGAACTTTAGCAGCGAACATGGAACCACACCGATATGCAAATCTGTTCACAAACGGAAGTTATAGAGATGAACGTTCTGGTAGCCGTACAGGGTATATGATGTTCAAATTTGTGCCCCGAACTGCCAATAACTTTGATCAGGGCTGGAATTATGGACAGAACCTGAATATTAAGGTTTCATATATGCGTTTGGCCGATGTCTACCTGATGTACGCAGAATCGGTTGCAACAGGGTACGACTCTCCAGGTGCAACCGCAGAGGGATTTAGCAAAACTGCCGTAGATGCAATCAACGTGATCAGAGATCGTGCTGGTGTTGGGCGTGTTGCCGCACAGTTCTTGGTATCTACAACAGAGTTTATGAAAGAAGTAAGACGCGAACGTGCTGTTGAACTTGCCTTTGAAGGACATCGGTTTAATGATCTTCGCCGCTGGCATTTGCTCGCTGAGGTACCTTATACCTTAAAAACAGCCGCCGAATTTGATCGTGCTGCTCCTTTAAACCCTGCGGTCGACACCAAATTAAACAAGGTTGTAAACTATCGTGAGCGATTAATATTACAACGTCCGTTTAGTGAAAAGCATTATTGGTTGCCACTTAAACGGGCAGATGTAAATATGTATAAGGAGTTTGCGCAAAACCCTGGATGGTAAGGTAGTTCATGATCACAAATAATTAAAGACAAGAATGATGAAATTTTTAAGAAATGCATTGGCGCTGTGTGTCTTTTTTACGCTGTTTGTCGGTGTAATCAAAGGTCAGGACGCCGTTAAGATACCTATAAAAGCTGTTGTTCGGGATATCAATGGAAATCCGATAAAAGGGGCATCCATCACTATTGAAGGAAACGACGTGCTCACCATCGCAAACCAGGCAGGTGAATTCTCTCTATCGATAGAGGAGAACAGCACATTTACGGTAAATGCTAAAGGTTATAAAACATTGCCGGTAATCGCATTAGCCAACTTAAAGCAAGTTACTTTAACCAAAGAGGATAGACTGATAAATGTGGGCTTTAAAAATGCCACCGAAAGTAATCTTCCTGCTGGCGTTTCAAGCGTTAATCTGGCTCAGCTTTTTGAGAAAAACTTTATAACCTATGGATTGGACGGGATAGAAGCTTTTGCCCCTGGTTTTAATGGCAACAACCTTTGGGGCATGAACACCTCGTTAATATTGGTTGATGGCGTACCGAGGGATGTGAATAGTGTTACACCAAATGAAATTGAGGAGATCACTTTTCTCAAGAGTGCTTCGGCAGTTGCCCTATATGGCAGCCGCGGTGCAAAAGGAGTAATCTTGATCACCACAAAAAGGGGGATGCCAACTAAGCAAAAAATAAACGTGCGTTCCAACATCGGATTAAATACACCGAAAAGATTCGCTCAATATCTGGGCTCTTCCGAATACATGACGTTATATAACGAGGCTTTATCTAATGATGGTTTAGCGGCGGCTTATACACCAGAAACTATTTATAATCACTCCGGTGTTAACCCTTATCGTTATCCAAGTGTAGATTATTACTCATCAGAGTACCTCAAAAATAGTTTTTCACGCTATGATGGCGTGGCAGAAATTTCGGGAGGGAATGACCGTGCCCGTTATTACACCAACGTTGGGTTTGTATCTACAGGTTCGCTGCTTAATTTCGGCGAAGCCAAAGAAAATAATACATCAGAACGCTTTAATATCCGCGGAAATGTTGATATGCAGCTAACCAAAGCACTAAAAGCCCGGGTAGACGCAAGTGCTGTGTTTGCCAGCGGCGGCGGCGTAAATACGAATTACTGGGCTAACGCTGCAACCTTGCGTCCCCATTTATTTACACCTTTAATCCCAATTAATTTATTGGAACAGAGCGACGAGGTGAGCAGGGCGATGATTAAAAATGCAACAATTATAGATGGACAATACATCCTGGGTGGTACGCAATTAGATCAGACTAATCCCTTTGCGGCCATTTATGCAGGTGGTAATAATAAATTTGTACAACGCCAGTTTCAGTTTACCACAGGCATTGATGCTGATTTGAAAGGAATTTTGAATGGACTTACCTTTAGTACCACTATGGGGGTTGATTACCTGAACAGCTATAATCAGGGTTATCGAAACGGATATGCAACTTACCAGCCCAATTGGACAACCTACTCTGGTACAACGCTAATCGGCAGCTTAACGCGCTGGGGAGAAGATACTAAAACCGGAGTTCAGAACATTGCAGATAGTTACTATAGACAGACTATTTCGTTATCTGGTCAATTTAACTACAATACTACCATCCGTAATAATCATCATATCTCTGCAGTATTGCTGGCTGCGGCATATCGTCAATCGCAATCTGAAATCTACCAGCCAACCACAAATTCTAATTTAGGATTGCAGTTAAATTACGATTTCAGCCGTAAGTATTTTGCCGAAATTACCGGAGCTGTGGTACGCTCACCAAAAATGCCGCCTGGAAACAGGATTGCACTTTCTCCTGCAGCTTCTATTGGATGGCACCTTAGCGAAGAGCCATTTTTGAAAAAAGTTTCATTCATTAACGACTTAACACTAACCGCATCGGCAGGTATTTTAAATACCGATCTTGATTTTGATGAGTATTATGCCTATGAAAGTATTTATACAGGCACAGGGGGTAACTGGTATGGCTGGAATGATGGTACAGGTACACAGTCTACAGATTCGCGCCGCGGATCCAACATGGATTTAACTTTCGCTAAAAGGAAAGAAATCAGTATCGGGATAAAAGGTGGCATGTTCAAAAATCAGTTTAATTTCGGAGCAAATGTTTTTAGAAATAACATCACCGGGATTATCGGTCAGATTAATGTTCTTTATCCAAACTATTTCACTACCGGGTTTCCGAGTTCTTCTTTTGTTCCTTACAGCAATTATAATAGTGATCAGCGAACCGGTTTGGATTTTTACTTAAATTTTAACAAACGCATTGGCACTATTGACTGGACTTTTGGAGCCTCAGGAACATATTATACCACCAGAGCAACTAAACGTGCCGATCTGTTAATGTACGAAAATAGCTATCAATACCGTGCCGGCAAACCACTTGATGCGATCTGGGGACTAAAAAGCAATGGTTTTTATATGGATGCCAGCGAAGTTGCAGCGGCCGATGGAGTTAATAGTGCAAAACCTGCATTTGGGTCTGCATTGGCTCCTGGAGATATCAAATATATTGATCAGAACGGTGATAAAATCATTGACGATAAGGATCAGGTATATCTTGGTCGCGGTGGATGGTTCGGCGCTCCGTTTACAGCAGGATTGAACGTAACGGCCAAATGGAAAAATCTTACCCTGTTTGTTTTGGGTACAGGCCGCTTCGGTGCAAGTGCCATGAAAAGCGATAACTATTTTTGGGTTAACGGAAGTGATAAGTATTCGGCAGTGGTGCGCGACAGATGGACACCTCAAACAAAAAATACGGCAACCTTCCCGCGACTTACCACTTTAAATGGCGATAATAATTTCAGAGCGTCTGATTTCTGGTTGTACAGCACAGACCGGTTTGATTTATCTAAAGTTCAGATCTCCTACACAGTTTCCGATAAGTTGTTCAAAAGTAAAGTATTGAAAGAACTGGGGCTGTATGTAGCCGGATTTAATCTTTTAACAATAGCGAAGGAAAGAGAAATACTGGAGCTGAACTTAGGAGGTGCCCCACAAACAAGGATGTATAACCTGGGCGTAAAGGCAATGTTTTAATTGAATATTAGATTAGAAAAGATGAACAGAATATTAATACAATTTATAGTTGTCGTTGTGATGCTCTCGGGCTGTAAAAAGTTTACTGACCCTGCTCCACAAAATAATGGAGATTTTGAGAACATCTATACAGAACCCGCACTTGCCCATGGGTTATTGCTAAATGGTTATACAAGGCTTCCATCAAATGGCTGGTCTTTTAATGATGTAGCTACAGATGATGCGGTAAGTAATGATATCAATAATAATTTTAGGAGAATTGCCACCGGACAATGGTCGGCTCAATTTAATCCATTAGATCAATGGACCAATGCAAGAGCAGGAATACAGTATATCAACTTATTTTTAGCAGAGACAGATAAGGTGCTTTGGGATTCTAAAGACCCGGTGTTGAGCAGAATGTTTAATGATAGGCAAAAAGGTGAAGCATATGCTTTGAGAGCCTACCTAATGTCGTATATGCTACAGGCACATGCCGGAAAAGTAGGGGGTAATTTATATGGGTTCCCTATTGTGCTAGAACCCGAAACACCGGCTTCTAACTTTAACCAGCCAAGGGCCACATTTGATGCCTGTATAAAACAGATTTATGGTGATTTGGATAAGGCAGAACAATTGCTTCCTTTAGATTATGCTGATATCAATAGCACCAGCCAGATTCCGACAAAATACGCTGGCGTTAATGTAGAGACCTATAACCGGGTTTTTGGTAAGTTTTTTAATCAGCGCATGACAGGCCGTATTTCTAAAGCCATCCGTGCCAGAGTAGCACTAATGGGCGCAAGTCCGGCTTTCAGCACAAGTAATTCTACCACATGGGCCGATGCCGCCACCTACGCAGCACAGGTACTAACACTAAATAACTGGTTGGCCAACTTAGATCCTAATGGTGTTACCTGGTATGATAACAAAGCAGAAATTGATGCATTGGCTTCTGGTGCTAGTCCCAGAGAAGTGCTTTGGCGCACAAATGTTGGATCAAACAGTGATTTAGAAGCTGCTAATTATCCACCAACTTTGTCTGGACAGGGCCGCATAAACCCTACGCAAAATCTGGTTAATGCATTCCCGATGCAAAACGGTTATCCAATTGCCAATACACCACAGAGCGGATACAATCCTGCCGCTCCATTTACGGGTAGAGATCCGCGTTTAGCAAAATTTATAGTGTACAACGGAAATACCATCGGGCCAACAAACAAGGCAATCAATACCACAACAGATGTGGCCACGAATGATGATGGATTGAATAGAAAAGAAGTTTCTACGAGAACTGGTTACTACATGAAAAAACTGTTAAGGCAGGATGTTAGTCGTACGCCAACCATAAATAATCAGAAACACTATAGGCCACATATCCGCTATACCGAAATATTCCTGATCTATGCAGAGGCAGCAAATGAGGCCTGGGGTCCTACAGCCAATGGCGGCAATCCCTATTCGGCTTATGATATTATTAAAGCTATTCGTGCCAGGGCCGGCGTTGGAACCACAAACGGTGATGCCTACCTCGAATCGATTAAGGGAGATAAAGATGCCATGCGAACATTGATCAGGAATGAACGTAGGTTAGAATTAGCTTTTGAAGGATTTCGTTTCTGGGATCTTCGTAGATGGAATGCAGCATTAACCGAACCGGTAAAAGGGGTGAGTATCTCGCAGGGCAACTATCAGGAAATCAATGTGGAAGCAAGAAGCTATCAGGAATATATGAGATTCGGACCAATTCCTTACAGCGAAACATTAAAGTACAATGCTTTGCAACAAAACATGGGATGGTAATATTCATTCACTATAACCAATAACATCATGAAAAATAAAATATATATTTTACTTGCGCTCGTTTTAACACTTGGCGCTTGCAAAAACGAAGAATGGGCATTTCCAGATAATGATAGTCAAACCGTTTATTTTGCCTATCAGGGGCCGATCAGGACCCTCACCATGGGCGAAGATATTTTTGATACTTCACTTGATAACCAACACCGACTTCAGATTATGGGTACCGTTGGTGGAGTTTACTCAAATAAGGAAGATATTACCATAGGCATCAGTGTAGATAACGCGTTAACGCAGGGATTATCTTTTCCATCGCCTTACAGCGGTATTGTAAAGCCCATGCCCGCTAACTATTATACACTTGCGGCGAACAAAATTGTCATCCCGAAAGGAAGTTTGATCGGTGGAGTAGATGTGCAGCTCACCGATGCTTTTTTCGCAGACCCATTGGCTATAAATACCACTTATGTGATCCCTTTAACGATGACCAGTGTTGATCAGAACAAAAAGATTTTGCCCGAAAAAAAATACACCTTGTATGCCGTAAAGTATATCAATACCTGGCAGGGTTTCTACCTTCGCAGAGGGAAGGATGTGGTTACCGGAAAAAACGGCAATACCTCACTCAATCAATCCGTCGTTCGCCATATGAAATATGTGGAGAATGATGAAATCAACAAATTAAACACGCGTTCGCTAACCCAGGCCGAGTTTCCTGTCACGTTTAAAGTAGCAGGCGGAACCAGTATCAGTCGAACCTTATTGTTAACTTTTGATAACACGGGCAACTGTACAATTACAGCTGGTGATGCCAGTTTTACGGCGAGTGGCACCGGTAAATTTGTTAAACGGGGCGAGAAAAACAGCTGGGGCAGCCAGGATCGCGACGCCCTTTATCTGAACTATCAGATCGATCTGAATGATAGAACAGTGAATAGCTTAGATACCCTGGTAATGCGTGACCGCGGTGTGAAAGCCGAAACATTTACGCCGGTCAAATAATTAATATTTAATCTAACAATCGAGAAAATGAAACGATTATACAAAATAGCATTCGGTCTTTCCTGGGCAATGTTGCTTGCGTCTTGCCACAAATATGAAGCACTCGAATTTCAAGTGGCCAAGCCAGCAAGCTTCGTGGCTCAAGAGCAGATTGATGCCTATCAGCCATTAAAAACCTATATTGATAGAACAGCAAATCCTAAATTTAAATTTGGTGCCGGAGCCAGCCTGCAGTCCTATCTCTCCAAAGGCGTAATTTACAGGCTCATTAACAGTAATTTTGATGAAATTACACTAGGTTATGAAATGAAACACGGTGCCGTTGTACAGGCTGATGGAAGTTTGGCCTTAACCAATGTGAAAAACCTATTGGAAACAGCATCTAAAGCCGGCATCACCGTGTTTGGGCATACCCTGGCCTGGCATGCCAATCAAAATGCAACATATTTAAAAGGGCTGATTGCCCCAGTGGTTATTCCTTCAAGCGGTGGCCCTACCTGGGACCTGGTCATCGGAGCCGATTTTGAAACAGACAACGCCTCGGTTTATCAATCCAATACCAATGCCGTTGCCTCTTTTACTGCAGCTGGCGAAGGCTTTAACGGTACAGGACGGGCTTTGAAAATTAGTAACTCGGCAGTACGAACCAACGATTACGATGCACAATTATTTCTTAAGTTTCCAGCGGTAGCGGTTGGAGAGAAATATGAGCTTAAAATGAATGTGCGTTCTGATGTAGCAGCATCTTACCCTACACAGGCCCATACTACGCCCGGCGCCTACAAATTTTATGATTTTTTTGGCGCAATTTCTTCAACACCAACCTGGACAACCTATACTAAAGAAATTACCGTTACTACAGACATTGCAACAAGCGGTGCTTTGGCTTTTAACCTAGGTAAAACAGCAACAAATTTTTATTTCGATAATATCACGTTGAAAAAATACAATCCGCTTGGCGGCACTACAATTGTAGAAAAAACTGCTGAGCAGAAAAAGACCATTTTAACCACTGCATTAGATACCTGGATTAAAGGTATAGTTACTGCTTCAAAAGATTATGTTAAAGCTTGGGATGTGGTAAACGAACCAATGGATGATGCAAAGCCAACTGAGCTTAAAACTGCTGCGGGCAGAACATCCATTGCGGCTGATGAATTCTTTTGGCAAGATTACCTGGGGAAGGATTATGCGCTAAAGGCATTTCAATTGGCCAGGCAGTATGGTAATGCAACTGATATCCATTTTATTAATGATTATAACCTGGAATATAGTATCGATAAATGCAAAGGATTAATTGATTACGTAAAGTATTTAGAGGGCAAGGGCGCAAAAATAGATGGTATTGGTACGCAAATGCACATTGTAGCCACTTCTGATAAAGCCAAGATAGAAGAAATGTTCAAATTATTGGCTGCAACTGGTAAACTGATCAAAATATCAGAGTTGGATATGGGTTTTACAGGAAATATAAAAACGGCACAGGCAACACCTGAGCAATATGCAGCTCAATCTGAGATGTACAAATATGTAATCAAGAAATACTTTGAGCTTATTCCGGCAGCTCAGCAATATGGAATTACCATATGGGCACCTCAGGATAGTCCAGCTACTTCAAGTTGGAGGGCAGGGGAGCCAATTGGCTTGTGGACAGAAGGTTTTGTGCGAAAACCGGCCTATGTTGGCACAGCCGAAGGCTTGAAGAATAAATAAATTTACTACACGCTTAAAGCCAGGAACAACGTTAACCGTTTTCCTGGCTTTTTTTATTGGAAATTACCAGTAAAGTTGAATCAGATCTAATTGCTGTTTCTGCTACCTCTTCCGTCCACAAAATTTATCATTTCATTTTCCCAGGCTCTTTTTTCTAGCCTGATTATAACAAATTTAATATAGTTATGCAACCGATTGTTTTTTTTGAAAAATAAATGATATATTCGGGTTAAAATTACTCAGGTATGAAGCTTTTACATGAGATAATTTTTTTTAAAAAGATATAACCAAATATTAATACCTTAAACGATGTATTTCTGTGATGATACTGGGGCAAGAATTGTAAGCGTTTACATTTCCCCGAAAATTATCTATTGCCATATTTTCCAGACTTTATAAGCATGACCGTAAAATCTTATCTTCCGCTTTGCGCCTTGCTCGTTATAGTTTTGTTCACTAACCTAAAAACAAAAGCTGAGGTAAAACTTCCACAGCTAATCAGTAATCGAATGGTGCTACAACGAAATACAGATTTAAAGATCTGGGGGTGGGCCAGTGCAAATGAGAAAGTTAAACTTTCTTTTAATGATAGAAAATTTGAGACAATTACTGGCAGCGACGGGAAGTGGTTAATTATGCTTCCCAAAATGAAAGCCGGAGGCCCATATACCATGACCATTGAAGGGCGGAATTTGATCACATTAACCGATATTTTAATTGGAGACGTATATTTTTGTGCTGGCCAATCTAACATGGTGTTAGCAATGGAAAGACTGAAGGAAAATTATCCAAACGAAGTTAAGAATGACAATTTTCCACAGATCAGGAATTTCTTTGTACCCACAAAAGCTGATGTATCCAAAGAATCACTGGATCTGCCAAAAGGAGAGTGGAAGTTGGCATCAGGTCAAGAATTGCTTGAGTTTGGAGGAGTTACTTACTTCTTCGCAAAAAAACTCTATCAAAAATACAAAATTCCCATTGGGATCATTAATTCCAGTGTGGGTGGAACACCAATAGAGGCCTGGATGAGTATGGATGCATTTAAGGATTTTCCTGCAGCTGAAGCCCAGATCAAAAACTTTCGGGATACGACTTATATGAGCAGCCTAAAAAAACAGGGGCTACCCATGCCAGGTAAAAGCCTGCAATCATCCTATGTGCCAAAAACATGGCATAAGTTCTGGATGCCGGGCTATTGGGCAGATCAGGGCGTGAGAAACCTGAATGGCATCCTGTACTTTAAAAATGAAATTGATGTTCCTGCACGGATGACAGGCGTGCAGGCAAAACTTTTTATGGGGCGTATTATCGATGCTGATTCCACTTTCGTAAATGGCATTTTTGTGGGCAATATCACTTATCAGTATCCTCCAAGAAGATACAATGTGCCAGCCAATCTGTTAAAAGCGGGAAAAAATACCATTTTAGTTAAAGTTACTAATACAATGGGCAAAGGTGGTTTTGTGCCTGATAAAAATTATTCGCTACAGGCCAACGGGCAAATAATTGATTTAAGGGGCGAATGGGATTACCAGGTGATCCAGGTATTTCCTAAACCAAGCTATTCCCCCTCAGGGCAACAAATTGTCCAGCCAATTGTGGCGCAAAATTCCCCTACCGGACTTTACAATACCATGGTTGCTCCTGCAATCAATTATAGTATAAGTGGCTTTTTATGGTATCAAGGTGAAACAAATGCAGGCAAGCCAAGAGAATACGCCAAACTGCTACCTGCACTCATTAACGATTGGAGGAATAAATGGGGTTTAGGCAATATTCCGTTTTTATTTGCACAACTGCCCAATTATATGGAGGTTGATTATGTTCCCGTTGAGAGCGACTGGGCGGAACTTCGGCAGAGCCAACTCCAAACCTTAAAAGTACCAAATACCGGAATGGCTGTTGGGCTCGGTGCCGGCGAATGGAATGATATTCATCCCCTGAACAAAAAAACAATTGGCGAACGTTTGGCTTTATGGGCCCAAAAGCTGATTTATGGTGAAAAAAACATCGTTTACTCAGGTCCGATCTACAGATCGGCAACGGTTCAGGGTAATAGAGTAATTTTGAATTTTGATCATGTGGGAAGTGGACTAACTGCAAAAGGTGAACCTGAACTTTATCATTTTGCCATTGCAGGTGCCGATAAAAAATATGTTTGGGCAAAGGCTAAAATTGAAGGCAGCACCGTAACGGTTTGGAACGATAGCATTTCCAGCCCTGTTACTGTTCGATATGCCTGGGCGGATAATCCCGACGGTGCAAATTTGTATAACGTGGAGGGCTTGCCGGCATCTCCATTCGAGGCTGAAATAAAGTAGCTTAAATTAGGGGTGTTAACTATATTTACGCACAAAGCAAATATAAATCCAAAGTGTACCAAGGTAAGCTAAGCGAGCCCTGCACTAGTACAATCACAATCCAGATCGCTAAAGCGTGAATCTATTGTTATGATGTTAAAACGAATATCAGGTATAAGCGCAATGTCACTTCTAGGGATATTGTTATTAACGTACACTATTGTAAAGGGGCAAAGTAACCCCAATTTTATTACCCTTAATACTAAAAATGGCCTTTCTTCAAATACTGTAAATACCATCCTGCAGGATCATAATGGCCTTGTATGGTTTGGTACCAGCGATGGACTGAATAAGTTCGATGGTACCAATTTTACCGTTTATACCACTAAAAGTGGAGATAGCACGAGCATTCCGTCTAACAATATCTCGGCACTTTTAGAAGACCGGAAGGGAAGACTTTGGGTGGGTACTAACGGCGGGGGCTTGGCTTACTATGATGCTAAGCAAAATACATTTAAATCATTTACAGGTGAAGGTATCCCGAATCGTAACGTCCCGTTTAATGTATTAACACTCTACGAAGATCGAGCCGGAAATATTTGGGTAGGCACTTTTGGCGGCTACCGGGTAATCAATACCAAAACTTTTAAAGTAAAAAATGTAGGTATCAGCGCATTGATGGGCAACGGTTCCAGTGTGCTTTCTTTTCTTCAGGGTAGTGGCAATAAGATATGGATCGGTACCAATTTAGGGCTCTTGGCCCTTAATTTAACCAGCGGTGCCACCGAAAAGTTTATCCATCACCCCAATGACCCATCAGGCCTCACTGATAATTTCATTAAAACTATGGTGAAGGATGAAAAGGGGCGGATATTTTTTGGTACCTACAATGGCCTCAATATGTTGCTGGATGATGAAAAGCATTTCAAGTCCTTTTTGCAATCGGGTGATAAGTTGTTTTCAGACGATATTATTTATTCTGCCAGATTGGAAAAAGGAGGTAAATTGTGGTTAGGAACCGAAGATGGCGTAACTATTTTCGATACCGCCACCGAGGTTTTCTCAAACATTCGTCCCAACAAACGCGAAACCTTTGGCCTTAGCCATAAGTCGGTTAGAAGCATTTGTATGGCCAATAATGGCATTATTTGGCTAGGTACCTACCAAGGTGGCGTTAATAAGTTCGATCCAAATTTAGCATTGTTTAACCTAAAGCGTAGTAGCCCATTTGATCCTAAAGGACTTTCATCGCCCATTGTCACTTCCTTTGCCGAATTCTCAAAACGAAAAATCTTTGTGGGCACAGATGGTGGAGGCTTACACTTTTTCGATCGTGATAAAGGCGTGTTTGAACATATCGACATCAAGAGCAAAATAGATTTTTCCCGAAATCCATTGACCATACTTACATTAATGCTCGATTCCAGGGGCACGCTTTGGGTGGGCACTTACCAACATGGCTTATTTGCCTATAATTCCAAAACCAAAACTTACAAACAATACCTGGCCGGACCATCGGCAACTGATCTTAGCCAAAACGAAATTTTCGCGATCAAAGAAGATAGCAAGGGTTTAATATGGATTGGTACAAACGGAACTGGTGTTAATGTATTTGATTATAAGACGAATTCATTTACCCGTTACGGCACCCAATCCTCGCCACCTATGGTGCTCCCTAGCAATGGTTTTATACGTGCAATTGTCGAAGATCCTTACGGAAATATGTGGATATCATCCAGCGGAACGGGAATAGCCGTATTTCAACGTAAAAACGGAAAATTTAAAGTATACCGAAAAGCAAATAGTGGGATTTCTAATGATGTGGTATTGAGTTTGTTATGTGATAGTAGGGGGAATGTATGGGCCGGAACCGATGGTGCCGGACTCGATCTTTTCAATCGACGTACCGGAAAATTTACCAATTTTAACGAAACAAACGGATTGCCCAATGCTATTGTTTACAAAATACTGGAAGGAAGAGACGGACTGATTTGGTTCAGTACCGATAATGGCATCAGTTGTCTTGATCCAGAAACAAAAAAAATAAAAAACTTTGGACGACCCAATGGAGTGCAAGACAGTCCTTTTATATTGGGTTCGGGAATCAGCACTTCAGATGGCGAGCTTTATTTTGGCGGACAAGATGGTTTCAACTATTTTAATCCGCTTGAGTTGCCCTCTAATAATGTGGTTCCAAATGTATTGCTTACTGAACTAAAGGTAGCCAATACTGTTGTACTTCCTGGTGAAAAATCACCTATTCAAGAGCAGATTGGTTTCGCAAAAAAGATTAAACTGAGCTATGGGCAAAATTTCTCAATTAGTTATGTAGCGTTAAATTACACAGCGCCGCAACAAAACCACTATTCCTATCGCCTTGTTGGTTTGGATGATGGCTGGAATGAAGTTGGTAAAGAGAAAACAGCGTATTATACAAATTTGGATCCTGGAGACTACATTTTTCAGGTAAGGGCAAGTAACAATGACGGCGTTTGGAGTGATAAAATCACTTCAATTTCTGTTCATATACAACCACCCTTCTGGAGAACGATTTATGCTTATGTTTTTTATGCACTCTTGATCGGTACAATCCTATTTGCCATTAGGCGGCGGGGAATTCAGCGCATTAAACAGCAACTTGCTATTGAACAAGCCCAGATCAATGCTGAACAAAGGATACTACAGCAGCGAAGGGATGCCGAACGTGCCCATGCATTGGATATACAAAAGATCAAATTCCTCACCAATTTAAGCCATGAGTTTAGAACGCCGATTTCATTGATTTTGGCACCCGTTGATAAGTTGCTTGCCATTAAACAGGAATCTGCTGTAGCTGGCCAGGTAAAGATGATCCGTAGAAATGCGCGAAGACTGTTAAATCTGGTCAATCAACTGCTCGATTTTAGAAAAATGGAAGAACAGGAACTGAAATTGAACCTGAACGAGGCCGATCTCATTACTTTTATCAGCGAAGCCGCAGAAGCATTCCAGGACCTTTCCGAGCGCAAGAAAATTTCACTTCGTATTAACAGCGATATTAAGAATCTGAAAACGCATTTTGATCAGGATAAAATGGAAAGGATTATATTTAATCTGCTTTCTAATGCATTTAAATTTACAAAAGAAGGTGGAGAAGTATCTCTTAACATGTTCTTAAGAGCCGCTACCGATCAAACTAAACCTGTATTTTGTATCGAAGTTTCAGATACCGGGATAGGTATTGCAAATCAAAGTAAAGATAGGGTGTTCGATCGTTTTTTTATGGATAACAATGTAAGTTCTATCTTAAATCAAGGCAGTGGAATCGGATTATCGATTGTAAAGGAGTTTGTAGAACTGCACGGGGGGCAGATTACAGTGGAAAGTGAACTTGGAAAAGGAACCGCGTTTTTGGTTTCGATGCCAGTTGAGATAGTGGATGAAGAAAATGATCAGGAGGTTGACGATACAGCCTATAGTTTTACGAACGAAGAACTGGACGAATCCGTTACTGAGCCAGCAACTAACGAGGTCAGGATGGCCACAATCCTTTTGGTTGAAGACAATGAGGAATTTAGATTTTACCTAAAAGATAGTCTGCAGCCTTTTTATCATATTATAGAGGCGTCAAATGGTAAAGAAGGTTGGCAAAAAATGCTTTCCGGACATCCGCAATTAGTTGTTACCGACATCAGCATGCCAGAGATGAATGGCATTGAGCTAAGCCAGAAAATAAAGGCAGACAAAAGAACAAGCCATATCCCGGTTATTCTGTTAACCGCAATCAGTGGAGAAGAAGACCAGGTTAAAGGCCTGAAATCAGGCGCCAACGACTACCTCACCAAACCTTTTAATTTTGACATTCTCCATGCAAAAATCGACAACTTATTGTTGTTTAATCGCTCGGTAAAAAATGCGTATTCCAAACAGGTGCAGGTACAGGCTAAAGAAATCGAAATTGAGTCTAGCGAAGTTAAGTTGTTAAATAAAATCGTCCAGTATATCGATGAAAAACTTAACAATCCAGAACTCTCAGTAGAGGAACTAAGCCGGCATGTGGGCATGAGCCGAGGCTCTCTCTACCATAAACTGCTTGAAATCACCGGTCTAACACCAATCGAATACATTAGATCGGTAAAACTGGAAAGGGCAGTAGAATTCCTGGAGAAAAGTGATTACAATGTTGCACAAATCGCATACATGACTGGTTTTGGTACACCGAGCTATTTTTCTAAGCTTTTTAAAGCGCAGTTTAATATGCTTCCTTCCGAATATATTAATGCAAAACGAAAAGATAAACGTGTGAAGATTTAAAATCCTTCTCAGTAGAATTTTCTTATTTAAAAACAAACATCTGGAGCTTTCTTTTGAACAAATGGCTCATGACAGTAAGGCCGTAGATGTTAGTTTTGAGCATAATCAACGTGCACTTTATGAAAAAACTTCTTCTCTTTATGGCCTTTCTTTATACTGGCTATTCTTACGGACAAATTACATTTACAAACCCGATTATGGCAGGGTTTTATCCTGATCCCAGTGTTACCAAGGTGGGAAGCGATTATTACCTTGTTAATTCAACCTTTGCCTACTTTCCAGGGGTTCCGGTGTTTCATAGTAAGGATTTAAAAAATTGGAAGCAGATCGGCAATGTGATCGATCGCCCATCGCAAATGACTTTCTTCGGTGATGGTACCTCAAGAGGGCTTTTTGCACCTTCAATCAATTATTATAAAGGCACATTTTATATGACCTGTACCAATATCGATAAGCGCGGAAATTTTGTAATGACGTCAAAAAAACCTGAAGGACCATGGAGTGATCCGGTTTGGCTCCCACAAGTGAGAGGGATTGACCCGTCACTGTTTTTTGATCAGGACAAAGCCTATATCGTTTATAACAGCGATGCGCCAGATAATAAACCCCTATATCCGGGGCACCGAACCATCCGTACTTTTCAGTTCGATCCGGTAGGCCTAAAAGTAGTGGGTGAAGAAGTTCAGCTGGTAAATGGTGGGGTAGACATCAGCAAAAAACCAGTCTGGATTGAAGGACCGCATATTTTTAAACGCGGCGATTGGTATTATCTCTGTGCTGCCGAAGGAGGTACTTCCGTTAACCACTCACAGGTAATTTTAAGAAGTAAACAAGCCACCGGACCTTATGTTCCCTATGAGAAAAACCCGATATTGACACAACGCGATTTAGATCCAAACCGTAAAAACCCGATTACCTCTACCGGTCATGCAGAATTGGTTGACGGTCCAGATGGTAAAACTTACGCCATTTTCCTGGCTGTAAGGCCTTATGAAGGCAATCATTATAATACTGGCAGAGAAACATTTATCGCTCCGGTTAAATGGGTAGAGGGCTGGCCAATCATCAATCCAGACCATAAAGAAGTTCAATATAGTTATACTGCTGATTTTAAAGAAGTAAAACAGATTGCCCCGCCACAAAGTGGAAACTTTACCTACAGAACTACGTTCGATAAAAAACTAGATCAATCGTTATTGTTTTTAAGAACCAATGATACCAGCTGGTATAGGTTAGATAAAGAAAATGGCTTAACAATGAAGTTACTGCCAGAAACGTGTATGGGGTTGGGAAATCCCGCATTTATCGGGAAAAGACAGCAGCATTTAACCGGTAGCGCTTCAACGGAGATGACTTTTATGGCGGTGCAGCCAAATGAAAAAGCAGGGATGCTTATCTTTCAAGGTGAATATAATTTTTACTACATCTGCAAATCAATAAAAGATGGCAAGCAGGTGGTTCAGCTTTACAAAGGAAACCGAAGCACTAAGGGTATGGACTTGATTATTGAAACTCCGGTAAAAGCTAAAACCCTGCAGCTTAAAATAGAAGCTGATCGGGGGCATTATAATTTCCGCTACGCTGAAAGCCCGGGCAAATGGAAAACATTAAAGGATAATGTGGACGGAAAGTTTTTGAGTACCGAAACCGCAGGAGGTTTTGTCGGCTCACTTTACGCGCTTTACGCCACTTCATCCGGAGAAAATACTAAAAGTACAGCTTCCTTTAAATGGTTAGATTATAGCGGTAATGATGCCATTTACAAGCAAAAATAGATAATACAGGTTTCTGATGATCTTATTGCCAGAAACCTATTGAAAAATAGTTGATGTACCTAGGCCACTTGAGAAATTTCTTCCAGGTGATTAGTTATAAAAAAAAATAACCCTCGCAGATGCAATACTGCGAGGTTATTTTTTAAACATAGGGTAAAATTCTATTTCGCCGAAAATGTCCAAAAATCGATATTTACTTCCGGTTTTTCTGCTCCTTTAATGGTTAGGAAAAGATCTTGTTTTCCTGTTGCACCATTAACTTTACAGCTTACTTCTTTCCAGGCCTGCGCATCACCAGTATTTGGTACAGCCAGTGTTCCGATCACTTTTCCGTCAGGGCTGCCTAATCGGAGTTCAATTTTATTGTCTTTTCCAATACTGGCTACCGAAGCCGAAAATCGTTTTGCTCCTTTGCCGAAATCTACACCCCTAACTTTTATCCAATCCCCGTTTTTAATATGTGTAACATTTAAACCACCTTTGCTGCACGTTTCAGTTTTAACACCTTGTTGGTCATTCATCGTTTCGGCTTCCACCCGCATGTAGGGATTTAATCCTTCCACCTGTGGCACTCCATCTGCCGTGTAGGTTACTTGCGCTATACTGCCATCGGCTTTGTAATTGAGTACTTCAACAGCCAGATTTCTTTTAAATTCTGTGGGGATTCCCAATTTGTATGCTACAGCCCTGTTGTGGTAGGCGTGGTACCATTGCCCTTTAAATTCGAAAACTCCCTGGTGGTTGTTGTTATTGTTTTTTGGCGGTTGTGCAGCAACGATTCCTCCATAGGTAAATCCAGAGGTGGGGCTTTTACTCATCATATAATCGATGCGCATTTGTGCTTTCGGATTGGTTGAGTAAGAGAAATAGTAAATCCCATTACGCTTATGCATCCATGAAGCTTCAAAAAAGGCAGGAGCAGTAATAGAAGTTGCAGGGCCATCTACGCTGATCATATCCCGGTTAAGTTTAATTACCCGAACGTTGCTCTCGCCATTACCACCAAAGTACATATAGGCCTGGCCATCATCATCAATAAAGGTCATCGGATCGAATAACCACATGTTTGGCGCAGGAAGTACACCTGGCGTTTGGGTTTCAACGAGTTTTTTTCCAATTGGATCTTTAAATGGCCCTATCGGACTGCTCGAAGTGGCTACGCCGATGCCATTGCCACCATTTCCGAAGTATAGAAAAATTTTGCCGTCGCGGGCAATTGCTGCCGGAGCCCAGGTTCTGCCAGCCCAGGCTACATCTCTCGGTGCTTCAAATACCACACCATGGTCTGTCCAGTTTTTCATGTCGCTGCTCGAAATGCAAACGATCGATTTCATTTTGTATCCGCTATTTTTATCGTAGGAGTTCTCATCGTCGTTGGATGCATAGAGATAAACTCTTCCGTTGTAAACAAGGGTGCCAGGGTCTGCCAAATGACGGTAACCGACAATAACTTCATCGGCGGAGCTGATCTGAGTGGTTGTAAGAAGAAATAGAAAAGCGCAGAAGGCTAGGATGGATTTAAGGTTCATAAAGATAATTTGGTTAATTTCAATCAATGCTGCTAAATTATTGAGAACCTTAGTCAGCAACTACTTTATTTCGTCAATTTTACTAGCACATTTGGTTAGTTTGCTTGTTTTTCTGTAACGGGATTGATTGAATTAGAAACATTTGTAACATAGATTTGAACAAAGCAGTTCGCTGATCTTCATATTTCTGAATAGCTTTGAATGCCGAATATAAACACATCGCAAGTTGAGAAACTGACTAAACCTGTATGAAGAATCTTAAATTATTTACATTATTGCTCTTTTTTGTGCTAAATACAGTTTGTGTTGATGCGCAAAAGGCGACAAATCCGCTCATTTTTGCCGATGTACCCGATCTTTCGATGATCAGAGTAGGGAAAGTGTATTATATGAGCAGCACCACAATGCACATGAACCCAGGTGTGCCCATCATGAAATCAACCGATCTGGTAAACTGGAAAATTGTAAGTTACGCTTACGATACCCTCGGAAATGCTGATGAATTAACTTTGTCCAATGGAAAATGGGATTATGGACGGGGATCGTGGGCAAGTAGCCTTCGTTTTCATCAGGGCATTTATTATGTCAGTACTTTTTCTGGTACCACCGGAAAAACTTATATCTACAGTACAAAAGATATCGAAAAAGGCCCGTGGAAACTTAGGTCTTTTAAACCTTCGCTCCATGATCACTCCCTGTTTTTTGAGGATGGAAAACCTTACATGGTATACGGTGCCGGCAAAATTACTTTGGTGGAATTAAAGGAAGACTTATCTGGAATAAAACCCAATACGAAACCCATAACGATTATCGAAAACGCAAGTCTTCCTACAGGTACGGGTGCCGGATTACCAGCTGAGGGCGCCCAATTATTTAAAATTAATGGCAAATATTATCTTTTTAACATTACCTGGCCACGAAATGGGATGCGTACGGTTGTGGTACACCGTTCCGACAAACTTATGGGGCCATATGAAGGGCGGGTAGCCCTTAAAGATAAGGGGGTTGCGCAAGGCGGTTTAATCAGTACACCAGAAGGAAAGTGGTTTTCTTATCTTTTTAGAGATTTTGGATCCGTTGGCCGTATTCCATATTTAGTTCCGGTTACCTGGGAAGATGGCTGGCCGGTGTTGGGTGTTGATGGTAAAGTTCCCGGAACACTAGAACTTCCGGTTAGTAGTGGCTTAATTCCCGGCATTGTAGCATCAGATGAATTTGCCCGCAAAAAAGGTGAGCCCGAGCTTCCACTGGTATGGCAATGGAACCACAATCCAGACGATGCATTTTGGTCGCTAACTAAACGCCCGGGATTTTTACGGATTAGCACTTCCAGATTGGATACTAATATTCTTCTTGCCCGCAATACATTAACCCAGCGTACCATCGGGCCCGTATCAACCGCAATCACTTCGATCGATATTTCCAATATGAAAACCGGAGACCAGGCTGGATTGATGCTGTTGCAACGCAAATTTGGTTGGGTTGGTATAAAAAACACGGGGTCAAAGAAAACGGTGGTAACAGTAAGCGCCCAAAGTGGCACTGTTAATGGCGAAGATGTTCCAGCTGGACAGCAAACCATTTATCTCAAAGCAAGATGTGACTTTGAGAACCGAACAGATAAAGGTTATTTTTTTTACAGCTTTGATGGAAAAACCTGGAAACCGATAGGAGAGCCGTTGCAAATGTCGTATACGCTTCCCCATTTTATGGGCTACCGTTTCGGACTGTTTAATTACGCCACTGAAAATGCCGGAGGATATGTTGACTTCGATTATTTTAGGATTGAAGCAAAATAAGATAGTTTCCGCCTAATCTTATCCTAAATATGGCCATTAAGTTTTTCTTTTTGCTCAATGTTATTAAGTGGGATAAATCGCAAAAAGATGTCACCCCTGAGGGTTAATTTATTGTATAAAAATCAATATAAATGACAGGAGAATTTTAAAGATTAACCTCTTCAGATTATCGTCATTGCGAGAAGGCTTTTTCAGCCGACGAAGCAATCTTACAACGATCGCTACCAGCGTGCGCATAAAGATTGCTTCGTCGTTCCTCCTCGCAATGACGACCTTTCTTTTGAATGTGTCAATTGTAGCGTAGTCGAAGGGTATTTATTTACGTTTTATCAATCTAAAGAAATCTTCGACTACGCTCTCCACAGGAGTCCTTTGGACAGAGTGACGACCGCGGTGCTTAACTTAATGATGTTGCCATTTCGCTTGAATAATGACAGACACTAAAAACTAAATATATATGAAAAAACCGCTATTGTTCTTGCTAAACCTCTGTCTATTTGTAGGATTAGCAAATGCGCAAACCAACCTGGCTCCCGCAGGATTTGACGAATTAAATCCTGCTATTGCCCATGGTAAATTAGATACCATCACGTACAATTCGAAAACTGTTGGGGTGAAACGAAAGGCCGTTGTTTATCTGCCGCCACACTATTCAAAGCTTAAAAAATATCCAGTGCTCTATCTTTTACATGGTATTGGTGGCGATGAATTTGAGTGGCTAAATCAAGGACGGCCGGAACGTATACTCGATAATCTTTATGCGCAAAAAAAAGTGAAAGATATGATCGTTGTATTACCAAACGGAAGGGCAATGGCCGATGATCGCGCTTCGGGCAATATCATGGCAGCAGATAAAGTGGCAGCTTTTGCAACATTTGAGCGCGATCTGCTAGATGATCTAATCCCATATGTCGAAAAAAATTATCCCGCAGAAACAACCAGAGAACGAAGAGCTATTGCAGGTCTATCTATGGGGGGTGGCCAATCCTTAAATTTTGGATTGGGAAATTTAGATAAGTTTGCCTGGATAGGCGGGTTTTCATCGGCGCCAAATACCAAAATGCCAGATCAGTTATTGCCCAATCCGGAAACAGCAAGAGATAAGATAAAACTGCTCTGGATTTCCTGTGGTGATGAAGACAGGCTTTTAACCATCAGCGAACGCACCCGCGATTACATGGTTGAACACAAAGTGCCGCATATTTTCTACAAAGAACCCGGAAAGCACGATTTTAAAGTTTGGAAAAATGATCTGTTTAATTTTTCTCAGTTGCTGTTTGTAAGTAAGTAATTGTTACTTATCGATGGAAATTTAATATTTAAGTTAAATCTCCATCGATAAGCTGAAGAGGAGCCGGAAAATAACGGTTTTCAAAAGCACGTCAATTTTGCAAGGCCGCCTGTTGAGCTTTAATTCTAGCTGTATTGCGTTTTTTTGTCCCCAGATTTCTCAATTCCCGAAACCTGGGGAATAATAGGATAACCATGATTAATTTCATCAATTGCTTCAATTATCCATAACAACCTTATTTTCAACTTATACTTATTCAACCCATGGTTCAATCATTTGGATTGTTCCATCGGCATTATGCTTCAAGTTGGTCACTTTCACATTTCTAAGGTGTGTTTTGCCCGAAAGCTGGGTGTCGTGGTAAAAGATATACCATTTGCCTTTTATCTCTAAAATAGAATGGTGGGTAGTCCAGCCTTGAACAGGCTTCATAAAAGTGCCTTCATAAACAAATGGTCCATAGGGTTTATCGCCAATCGCATAAGCTAAATAATGGGTATCGCCTGTCGAATAGGTGAAATAATATTTTCCATTAAATTTGTGCATCCAGGCACCCTCAAAAAAACGTCTGTCGTGGTCATTAGTAAGTAATGCTTTTCCCCGTTTATCTACAAGCTGAACATCTTTTACTTCACCATCAAACGATAACATATCACTGCTCAATTTTGCTACTTTAGCACTCAATGCGGGTTCATTTTCTTTCTGTGAATCGGTTTTAGATCCATTGGCATCGTATTTTCCGTTATTCCAGCGTTGCAGCTGCCCGCCCCAAATTCCACCAAAGTACATGTAACTGCTGCCATCAGTATCTGTAAATACCGCCGGATCTATACTATAACTTCTTTTAATGGGTTCAAGTTCAGCCTTAAATGGTCCTGCCGGATTTTTTGATGTGGCAACACCTATTCTAAATACATCAGATTTATCTTTAACCGGAAAATACAGATAATAGGTTCCGTTTTTAAAGGCAGCATCGGGTGCCCAAAGCTGTCTGCCGGCCCATGGAATATCTTTTATGCTTAATGCCACACCGTGGTCGGTAACTTTACCATTAATACTATCCATGCTCAAGATGTGGTAGTCTCTCATGTCAAAATGATCACCATTATCATTTTCGGGAGTGCCCGCCTCGATATCATGTGAAGGGTAAACATAAATTTTTCCATTAAAAACGTGCGCAGACGGATCGGCCGTATAAATTTTGGAAATGATAGGCTGTGATAAATAGCTGGATTTTTTAGCAGTGTTTGCCGTTTCCTTTTCTGTTTTTTGGTTTGCCTGCTGGCAGGAGCTGGCAATAGCCATTCCCATAATGGATGTAAAAAGGGTGATTTTTTTTAATTCGTTAATCATGTTGTTCATGGTTTGGTTAATTTAATTTCGTGTGCTTTTAATGCTTTCTGGTGGTCCTAAATAACTTGGTTTTAATTCTCCCAGATCTAGTACTAATTTTTGCAGCACCACGCCTGGATTAATCATCCAATAGTTGATGGTGTGTTTTCCTGTTTTGTTAAAGACAAGGGGAGTTTTAAAAATTTTGATGTTGTTGGCAACCGATTGTCCCCATGTATAATCAGTAGCGTAATCTTTGCTGATATTAACGACTATAGGAGGTTGCTCATCCAATGAAACAGCGAACTTTAGTCCATCCTTCCCCGTAAAATCTATAGTGGGCGAGATAAAGGTATTTAAGGTAAAATTGCCCGTTTCAGTTACAAAAATGTCGTAAGCCAAATGTGGTGAGCTATTACCAGGTTGCTGAATTGGTGAAGTTACAGGTGTTGCGATTATTCCGTCCCTGGTTTTTCCGTAATTGGGAATGGTTTTCCAAAAAATAGGTCTGCTGTTTACCGCGCTGCTATAACTTGTCGCTTCCATCGAGATGTATCCCTTATCAGGGAGGAATAAATTGGCAGGTAAGTCGGTTGGTATAAAGTTTTTGGTTATAATGGGGATGGTGATACTCGATTTATCACTGCCAGAAATGAGAATTTCACTTGTTTTAGTGTTTTTTGGCGCTTTATTCCAATCGATGCTGATCTGGATTTTCTGATCATCGTGAAGTGTTCCCTTTTTGCTGCTTAACATTACAAAATCAGGCGCTTTGATCTCGTATTTCAGTTCACCTGCACCTGTTCTAAAAATTTCGAGCGTATGTGATGTATTTGCAAGCGCTGAAAAAGTGAAGCCCTGCGCTATCTTTGTTTTTCCAGTAAAGTGGAGCTCCGAGTTTTCAAGTGAAATACCAAGGGTGGTGGTCGCATTGTTAATCAGCGTAGTTTTAGGGTTAATATTGCTATCAGGCTGTTGCCAGGAAGTGTAGCCAATATGCGTTTGATCCATCATATGGTCCCATTTTCCTCCAGCCATTGTTTTGTTGTAGTAAGTGCTGATTTCGGCATCCCGCTTAAATAAAGAATCTACTTTCCTGGCGAAACTATTCGTAGAAAATCTACCCTGTTTGGCATATAGTTTGTTTTTGGCCACCGCGAGATACATTTCATATAAATTAGTAACAGCCTCAATCGGGTGAAGAACCAATTGGTAATAGGCATCTTTTTGATTGTCAGCTAACTGATTATTGGTGCTGGTAGCTTGTTGTGCAAGTTTTTTGAAATCAGCGGTAACTTGTTCGAACTCGTTATAGTTGCTTAAACTATAGGTATTTGCATGAAGCAGTTCTGGTTTAATTCTACCTGCATATTTTAGGTAAGCGTCTATATGGCTGGCAATTGCTGTGGCGTGTTTATTATCAAACTGGTTGGCCGCCCAATTAATTGTGTAGTCCATTAATTTATCGGCAGGGATGGCGTCAGGATTCCAGGCATAATCTAAAAAGAACTGGATGGGAAACTCCATTGGTTTTAAATCGCCTACGTTTACGATCCAGATCTGATTAGCATCATGTTCGTAAGCCAATCGCATTTGTTCCCAGATTTTTTGGATAGGGTTAGTATTAACCCACTTGTAGTTTCTGGGCCCACCCACATAGTCGAAGTGATAATAAATCCCATAACCGCCTTTTCTGGGCGCCTCACCTAAACTTGGCAATTTTCTGATGTTGCCCCAATTATCATCGCATAAAAGTAAAGTTACATCATCGGGAACGCGCATCCCTTTGTCGTAATAATCTTGAACTTCCTTATACAGGGCCCATAGCTGTGGCGTTTGCGCTGCAGGTTTTTTTGTTACTTTTTCAATAATTTCACGTTGATCTTTTACAATTTTTTCCAGTAGGGCAGTAGCTGTGCCGGTTGACATGGGTTCGTCGCCATCTCCACGCATGCCAATAGTAACGATCTGTTCTTTATCGGCTACACGTTGCAGCCCGCTTTCCCAAAATGCACGTAACTGTTCTGGGTTTTGATCATAGTTCCATTTGCCACCTTTATATCTTTTCCACTCATCATGGGCACGTGTTAGGGGTTCGTGATGAGAAGTTCCGATTACTACACCGTATTCGTCGGCTAAAACGGGGTTGAGTTTATCGTCGTCGTTAAATGCATTTCCCCACATGGCGGGCCATAAATAATTTCCTTTTAAGCGAAGAATCAATTCGAACACCTTCTCATAAAACTTATGGTTAAACCCTCCAAATTCTTTTCTGCTCCATCCGGAAAGTGCTGGCGCTTCGTCATTTAAGAATATCCCACGGTATTTTACCGCAGGTGAAGAAATGATATGCCGCCCTCCAATAACATAAACCGAACTGCTTTTTTTTACCGGAACATCAGCCCAATAATACCATGGCGAAACACCGATTTGAGCAGAAAGCTCGTATATTCCATATATAGTTCCCCGCTTATCGCTTCCGGCAATTACTAAAGCAGAATCTATGCCCTTAATTGGGTTTTTTATCACCTGAATTAATGTGGCTTCCCATTTTCCGGCAATTTCAGAGACATTTAGACTATGGTTCCAGATCATTTCGTCGATGATTTTGCTGTTGCCGATCGTGCCGATGATGATAGGCATGCTGGTTGTTTTATCCGTTAAAAATTCGGGTTCAAGTCCACTTACCTTTTTTATATCGTTTTGAAGATTTTGGGCGGCACGTATAGTGCCTGGCCATTCGTTAGCACTTACCAAAATAGACGGAACCTTACCTTTGCTCACCACAGCAAAACTTCCGGGCAAATAAGTATTTACCGTAATTGGACCGAGCCAAGCGGCTTGTACAATGACGATGTTGAAAAGGAGTAAGGCCAGCAGAAATATTTTCTTCATTATTTAAAATTTAATAACGGCCCAATAAGCCTTTTTTGGTTTTAATTGCGTGTCGAAAAGTAAGGGATAATTTTTGCGGCCAGGTACCGGATAACCATCCAGCCAGGTACGGCGATCAGAAATGTTCCAGAATGTAACGTTGGTGATTACATTTTTATACTTTCTGAAAACGTTGAACACCATTTTGTACTTTGCAACCTGACTGGCCTCAAGTTCAGCGGTATAAGCATCGTTTTCATTCGCACGTTTGGCACGTTTATTTTTCTCCCATGGATAAATGGAAAGATCCAACTCGGTAAATTGTATTTTAAGGCCTAAAGATGAATAGCGTTCAATTGCTGTAACGAGTTCCTTTTCAGTAGGTTCATAAATAGACCAATGCGCTTGGAGGCCAACGCCATCTATAGGTACGCCTTTGTCTTTCAGGCTTTTGAGTAACCTGTAAACGCGTTCTCTTTTTTCTGGTCGTTCGGTATTGTAATCATTGTAATAAAGCTTTGCATCGGGATCGGCGGCGTGCGCGTATTCAAAGGCTTTAATGATAAAGTCTTCACCGCAGATTTGGTACCATTTCGAATTTCGTAAGTATTTTGTAGAATCATCGTCAATGGCCTCATTTACAACATCCCAGGCATATATTTTTCCCTTATATCGCCCAACTACGGCATCAATATGTGCCTTCAATCGTTGTAGCAAAGCTGTTTTATTTACTTCCTTTCCTCCTTTATCTGTGAAAAACCATGAGGGCGCCTGCTCGTGCCAGCATAAATTATGGCCACGTACTTTGATGTTATTTTGCGCTGCAAAGCTGATAATCGAGTCGGCTTCCCGCCAATTAAATTTTCCCTCTACAGGCTGCATCGACTCCATTTTCATGTCGTTTTCTGCTGTAATGCTGTTAAAATGTTTTTTAATCAACGCACTTTCCTCTCCGGTCAGATTTCTTTTGCCAACGGCAACACCAATGGGGAAGTAATTTTTGTAAAAATCTTTTAAACCCCTGGTATCTGTTTGATAACTGGAAAGCGATTGACCCGTTTTACATCCTCCAAAGCCCAGTACGAAGAATAGAAATAGGGTATAGCTTGAAAATATATTTTTGGCACTCATTGTATTTTGATCAATTTGGAAAATTATAGGCCATTTGATTATTTTTTGCCGAGTAAGCTCAGCATCTTTTCTCCATATCTTTTGCCTAACATACGGTAGCCTTCAGCAGAAAAATGAAGATTGTCCGGCCCATCGGGGCAGCCTGCAGAAGAAATAACGTGTGCGTTGGGAATGGTTTGTGGCAAGGTTGCAATAATGGCGTTCATGCTGGCACAAACGCCACCCTGGTCGGCGTTTACCACTTCTCCGGCGAGTAATGGAGTATTTTTAGCTTCTAATTTTAGGTCTTTCAGCAGGTTTTCATACACGCCCTTTACTTTTTCTGGCCAGGCTTTGTCGCCTGTATTTGATTCTCCCTGATGCAACAATATTCCTTTGATTATGCCACTTTGCTGTGCAATTTTAGCCATCTCTACCATACGGGCATATGGGTTTCCCTCATATTCAGCTAACATACCTTTCATCCAATCTGGGGCTGTTGCCGTGTAAGATTGGTAATTTTCTTTATCGAACAGTTCAATTTTACATCCGCCTATGGCGACATTGATTACACCGATTTTAATATTTTTTGGCAGGTTTGCAACAAGTGTCCGACCAAAATAATCTACCGGGCCCAGTCCCGTTTTACATCGTGTTAGCGGGGGAACAGCAGTATACCAGTTGCCTTTTGTACGGTTTAAGTTATCGCAATTAACGGCTTCCAAAAGGCGAAACCGCTGATCAACTGCTGTAGTATCTTGTGTTTCAAATTTGGCGGCACCTTCCATGTTCGATTGTCCGAAACACAGAAATATATAAAAATTCGAATCTTGTGAAAATGAGGGAATGCTGATCAGCAATAAAGCTGCGCATGTAAAGATGGCACGGAGTTTAGTCATATTTGGTTATAGTTGATGTATGTATTGTTAAGCTTAATAGCTGATGATTTAGCCGTAGATATTGTCTTTAATCATCAAGTTGTTGTTTAAAACTTTGTAACCTCGTAGTATGCTTTTTTGGGTTTTAAATCCACATCAAATAGTAATGGAAAATTTTTCCTGCCTCTGCCATCGAGCCAGCTGTAGCGGTCTGAGAGGTTCCAAAAGGTAACACCTGTAATGTTTTTTTATATTTTCTGAACACCTCAAAAACCATTTTATATTTTTCCAATTGCTGTTGTTCCATTTCTGGTGTAAAAACAGCTGCATTAGCGCCTTTTTCTCCGGTAATCATCTGGCCGCCCTGTCTTCCCGAATACACGGAAACATCCAGCTCGGTAAATTGGATCTGAAGACCAAGAGATGAGAATAATTCAATAGATTTTTCAAGCTCCGGGCGCGTAGGGTTACTGATAGACCAATGTGCCTGTAATCCAACACCATGGATGGGAACTCCTTTGGCTAACAGCTTTTTAAGCATCCGATATATCTTATCCCGTTTGATAGGATTTTCTGTATTGTAATCATTATAAAACAACAATGCTTTTGGATCTGCCGCATGTGCATCCCTAAATGCTTGTTCAATGAATTCTTCTCCGGCAATATTATACAGTTGAGATTTTCGGAAAGTGCTGGTATCATCTGCAATCACCTCATTCACAACATCCCAGGCATAAATTTTTCCACGGTACCGGGACACAACGGTGTTGATGTGGTTTTTGATCCTGGAAAGTAAGACTTCTTTAGCTACCATGTTTCCTGTAGCATCTTTAAATAGCCATCTTGGTGTTTGTGCATGCCAGAGTAAGCAGTGCCCCCTTACTTTTATCTTATTCTCTAGTCCAAATTGAACAATTGAATCTGCAATTTGCCAGAAAAATCTATTTTCAAAGGGATGTATTGGACCCATTTTCATGGCATTTTCTGCAGTGATACTATTAAAATGTGTTAAAATCAGCGACTTTTCTTGATTGTGCAGGTCGCTTGGTTTGACGGCAACACCTATGGGGAAATAATTTTTATAATAATCTTTTAGCCCGCTGGCGCTTTTGTATGCACTTAAGGTTAGGATTCCTAAGGAAAGGAATAGCAGAATCACTGGTAATTTATTCGGCTTTCGGCTCATAATCTGGCTTGATGATCAGCAGGCTAAATTATTTGGATTGTGGCTATGAGAATAGTTTATTTCGTCATTTTTACTAGTACATTTGAACAATCGGATGTTTTTTTTGTAGTACCTGTTTGTTTTGTGCTTCCCTGGTAAATGAAATTGCAACAATCTGGATTAGAGTAATAAAGGGTATTAGAATGGTATTTTGTTGTTCGTTTGCTCTGGGGTCTAGTCCAAATAGGGTGTTAATATGAAATTTGTGGGAGATATTTCAGTAAAATTGATGTTCAATTGCAGGCATCTAGCTTTCTTAGGTCAGGGAGTGCTACCGTAATCCTTCGCTTGTCATGAGCACCCGCTTGATTGTCCCATCGGAATTATAATAAAGATAATCCACGCAGACCGAACGCCTGTGACTGTCTCCGCCTTTTAGTGCGCCGTTATGATAAAAGAAGTAGTGCTTTCCTTTGAATTCGACAATGGCAGGACGGTTTGTTTCACAGTTTCCAGCCAGTTCGTTCAATATCCCTTTAAATATCCATGGTCCATGTATACTCGGGCTCATGGCGTAGGCTACCTTTTCCGGGCTGCCATAACCGTAAGTTAGATAGTACCAGTCGTCGCGTTTAAAAACATGAGCACCTTCCGAGAAACCAGGTAGTTCAACCGTATTGATTTTGCCCTGTAGACTGAGCATATCATCACTTAGTTTAGCGAAATAGCACTGTTGGTTGCCCCAGAAGATATAAGCCTGCCCGTCTGTATCTATGATTACAGAAGGATCAAGGTTTGCCATTGGATTTTTGTCGAAAGGGATATCATTTCCTGTGATCAGTGCTGATCCGATTGCATCACGGAAAGGACCTGTAGGTGTTTCTGATATTCCAAGCGCAATTGCTTTTCCAGGTATATCGCGATGGGAGACTGCAGCAAACCAATAAAATTGTCGTTTGTTAAAAACCACACAGGATGCAAATGCATCCCCGCTTGCCCAGCTAAAATCTTTTGCCTGTAATGGTATCGGATGTTCTTCCCAGTTGATCAGGTCTGTAGAAGAAAAGCAAAGCCAGTTACGCATGATATAATTATGCACCCCTGGTGGTGCTTCATCATGCCCAGTGTATAAATATACTTTCTGATCGTATACCAAAACAGTTGGATCAGAAGTGAATTTGTGGCTGAATATAGGATTTCCGGTGTTAATCATATCATTTGCATAATAAATAACACTTATATACCCGTTATTGTTGGATGGATGTGATCTTATAGATTTCTTTTGTAAAAGAGGTTATATCATAAAGATAGATTTGTCATCCTGTCCAAAGGACTTCTGTGGAGAGCCTGTCGAAGGAACCGCTTAAATACCCTTTAAGGTGTTTCGACAGGCTCAACATGACAGCCTTTATGATACATCCTTTTTTATTCTGCAACGGCTTCTTCATTAACCGCATTGACAGCAATCTCAGTGAGCGCGACATCGGTTGCCTTTTCATTGTCAAGGGTCTGAGAAAGTAGTTCGGCTACATCGTTGTGTCCGATATTTTCGGCAAATACTCTAAGCGTACCATAGGTTGCAATTTCATAATGTTCCACTTTTTGAGCTGCCAGGATAAGTCCTGCATCTCTTATCATCGTGCCTTTGTCGGTATCAGCGATAATTCCATCGGCTTCTTCCAGCAAACCTGCCATTGCATCACACTTTTTAGCTACTGGTTTTTCACCTAAAAGCCCAAAAACTTCTTCCAGTGTGCTCACATGTTGTTGAGTTTCTGTGGTGTGCTTTTCAAAAGCTGCTGCAAGCTCAGGGCTAGTGGCCGCTTTTTGCATTTTTGGAAGCGCTTTAGCAAGGTGTTTTTCTGCCCAGTAAATATCCTTTAATTCATCAATAAAAAAATCATGGAATTCAGAATTTTCTATTTTTCCTGTTTTTGATGTAGATTTTGAGGCTTTGTTGCCTGCTGTTTTTGTTGTTGCCATAATTATAATTTTTATAGGTTTTTGATAGCTATAGAACAGGTTGAAATTTCAAATGGTTTTATGTATTTTATTTTAAGTTCTTGGCATAAATCTATCCATTATGGTCAATTTTAATATTTCTATTTCCCGGTTTCCATATGCGGCGCATCTACTGGTTTAGATTCCGGAGAGCCTTTCTGTCTTAAGAAAATGGTTAATACCACGATAGCAGCTACCGAGAGGAATTCGCTCTGCCAGTTTTGAAAGGTTTCGAACCAGAAGTTGGCCTGCCCCAGATAGGCGGTCATCGTATCTGTTGCTTTACCTTTTAATATTTGCTCAGTGTTGTGATCTAGCCAGCTACCATAAAAATGGAGGTACCAGCTCACCAGAAAAAGGATGCAGAAAGCAATAGAAAGCGAGTTGGAATACAGTTTCAAAATCAGCCCGCCCCGGCGTACGGGCCATGGGGCATTTTTCGAGGCAACAGGCTCGCGGTCTACCGCTTCTTCTTCATCAAGTTTTTTAGATTCGGCCGAACCGATCTGACGCAGTTTTACGGTTAGCAGCACATAAAGAACCATCTGCAGAAACTCGCTTTCAAAATTTTCGAAAGTGGCGGAAATAAAATGCCCGGTATGAAGGTAATTATTAAAAGAGATCGGCGAAGCTCCCTGGTCGCTCAGTTCGCTATTATGTTCTTTCCAGCCGGTAATTGCCTGTGCCAGGAGTGTAAAAACAAATAGGCTGATAAAGGTTACCGAAAGTCCGTTCCGGTACAGCCAGGTCTTTTTTGGAAATACTTTCTTTGCTTTCATATCTATTTATGGGTTATCCAGGGAGCTGAGGTAATCTGCTAACATAGTTGCGCAAGTCAATACGGTTTCGGCAACAATTTCTTCCCGGCTTCCAGTAAAATTAAGCCTTTCTGAAAAAGCCAGTTCATTGTGGTGAGTAGCGTAGATGAACATGGTGCCTACCGGTTTTTCCTGAGTTTCACTTCCTCCTGGAGCAGTAAGTCCGGTGATGCCGATATGGATGTCAGCATCGATCAGTTTTGACAGTCCCAGGGTTATGGCCTGTGTAACCTCCATTGATTCAGGAGTATAGGTCTTGATTAACGAAGCGTCAATCTGTAAAAGATCTTCCTTTAAACAGGCATCATAACAAATAATGCCTCCTTTAAGGAATTTACCCGCATCTTCTATCATTGAAAAATCTGCTGAAAGCCGGCCTGCCGTTGCGCTTTCAGCAAAAGCAATTGTGAGGTTTCTGCCTATAAGCATTTTGCCTACATTTTTCATCTTATCATCCATTATAAAATCTGACTATTGGCCCCAACATTAAGAGATCAGTTGCAGGTCTCTGCAGAATCTGATGGTGGTAGTGCGGAGGTCTTTTGGCCTAAATAACAACCTTTATGGATAAATGGTTTTATGTGGCGGAGCGCAGGAGCGGGACTTTTGTAATAAACAAAATGAAGATTTAGCTAAGGTTTCTATTATTACTGATTTACAAGGTGATTTTCAATTTCGCCCGCAATGAGGTTAATCTCATGAATACCTAATGATACCTGTGCCGCTTCAGAATTCAGTCTATGGTCGAAATATTCTGGCATTCCAGGATCAATCTCTTCCTGTTGGAGCAGTATCCAGTCCAGCCCCATTTTTCTGATGGCGCCAAGGATACTGCCAAAATAAACGATTATATAATAATCTTTCTTTGGAATAATAATCAGGGTAATTTTATCATCACCATGATCGATCTGGATATTAAATGGAACCATAAAATTACAACCCTAATGTTGATGGATTTGTTTGGACATTGGTCTTTTTAGCCCTGCTTTTGGTAAAGGTTGAAATCTTGTTCAGATTTACATCTGAGCTTATTTATCAAACTTGTCCAATCTTGTGGATTTCTATTTTCTCTAATGCTTTCCTTGGTGGCCCGGTAAGAACATTACCATCAGTAGCGAATCTTCCTCCGTGACAAGGGCAGTCCCAGCTCTTTTCGCTGGCGTTCCAGTTAACAATGCAACCGGCATGTGTGCACACCGGGCTTAGGGCGATAACCTTGCCGTTTACATCTTTATATAAAGCGAGCTTTTTGCCTTCTAACTCTACTATTTTACCTTTATCGTTTTTTAACTCTTTTGTTGACTGGATAATTTCTGTCCCAAACCGGTCAGCAACGAAATGATAGGCCACATCAGCATTTTCTTGTACAAAATCCATAAAACCTGAAATAGGTTTCAATCGCGACGGGCTGAGCAGTTTAGCAAGATCGTTTTCAATACCCAATATCAGATCGGTTAAGATAACTGCCGAAAGGCTGCCGAAGATCATCCCGTTTCCGTTAAAACCCGTTGCTACAAAGCTGTTCGGATCACCACCCGGAAACTGCCCAATATAGGGTAGGCCATCTACGGGAACATAATACTGTGATGACCACCGGTAATCAATAGAGCTAATGTCAAAATTTTCCATTGCATATTGCTCCAGCGCCGAAAAGGCCTTTTCCGGATCATCGTGCCCCGTCTTATGGTCAGCGCCACCAATTAACAGGTATTGATCTCCATCTATTTCATGACTTCGGAAGTAGTGGTAAGGCTCTTGCATATCATAGGCCAGGCAGTTGGGGTAATCTCCGTTTTTAAGTTTAGCCGCCAGTACATAACTTCGGTAAGGCGCATTCCTGAGCGACAGGATATTAATTCCAGGCGGAATGTGTGTAGCCCATACCAAATGCCTGCCCTGAACGGTTATCTTGCCTGCATTTATATAGTGAACGTCGCCTTTATAAACACTGTTTTCAACAAAGGTATGCTCCAGGATATCTCCGCCCAATTTAAGGAATTCTCTGGCGAGGCCTAGTATATATTTTATGGGATGGAATTGCGCTTGCTCTTTAAATAACAATACGTGTTGGAAATCGATCGGAATGCCGTTTTCAAATACTTCACTTACGTTAACACCAGCCTGTTGTGAAGCGGAAAGGATGGATTTAAGCTGTTTCGTCTCTTCCTGGTTCTGAGAGAAGAGAAAGGCATCCTTATATTCAAAGTCTGCATCGATTTCGAGCGCTTTGATATTGCTACGGATCATTTCTATTATTTCTTTTGTTGCACGGGCAAGTTGGGCAGAGGCTTCTTTTCCGAAATCACTAGCTATCTCCGGATAGGTGGCATCCAAAAAGGTATTCAGGTGTGCACTTGTACCACCTGTTGTACCGAAGCCCAGGTTTTGCGCTTCTATCAAAATACATTTTTTACCTTTTCGCTGTAGCTCAAGGGCAGTGGTTACGCCCGTAACTCCTCCACCTATGATTACTACATCGTAAATTGTATTTTCTTTGAGTGGTTTGATTTCCAGGCGCGGATGCGAAACCTGCCATAGACTTTCATTTTCTCCGTCCCTGGCGGACTTAAGGTCAGTATGGTTTTTCATAAGCTGTTTTTAGGTTAAAACAGGATGTAAAGCGCAAAGGTTTTTGAATTATACGCGATTTTATAGGACTTATTTTTTACCTTTAAACGGATGATTGTTCTTTTTGGATAAAAAACTGATTAATTTCTGCAAATCTTTTATTTTTTTTGAAAATGAGTGTGCAGTTGTTCTTCGGGTTATGCAGTCTCGCTTTGCGCTGTATCCCCAATGAGCCCGATGTAAAATCGGTAGGGGGATGCCGCTTCAATCGAGTTTAGGTTGAAAGGCTGATTTTTATTATGCCATGCAAAAATTACTTCTTTAATATAAAAAAATGTAGTCAATAAGCCCTCTTTTTCGGAAATAAACTTGAAGTATACTTGAGATAACAGTGTCTTAACATTTAATACCCTGAAATAAATTACCTTCGGTGAGCTCGCTTAAGGCTCGGTCTACTGTGTAACTTTCCGCTGCGCTACAGGTCAGGGTGACGACCGCTTATATAAATCAGCTATATTTTCAAGTAGTTATTTATTTGAGTTTTTTACTTTCAACCATTATCTCTAGCAGGCTGTGCATTAGGTTTACTTTTAAACGACTCTTTTTTATGTCATTTATCAGTTGGTCATCAACATGTGCATCTTTTCCGTTCCATTTTATCTTTAAATGTTTTGTTCTTATCGGCGGCACTGGAAATACTACATCTTTTCCTTTTGCAACTTCTGCAATATAATTTTTTAGGATTTCCCTTTGGTTTTCTTCTACGATTAATACATCGAAAAAACCATCACTGGGATCAGCGTGTTCACTTAACCTCAAATTAGGACCAAGGCGCGAAATATTCATGATTTCGACCATGATACATTTTTTCCTTATTTTTTTATCCTCAACCTCTATGCTACAGGTGCATGAAACATAGGTTTCGGTAATTGCCAATAGCGTATCCAGTGCAATTTCGAATTCATCCTCAGCCGTTTTGATTGCTTTTGTATCCATGCTTTCGAGCTTTTGCATCAGTTTAGGGAAAATACCAAAGCCAAAAGATTCGATAAAAAACAGTGGTTCTGCTGTTCCGGTAACCTGTCCGATATCAAATTTTCGCAGATTGTAATTAGACCAGGAAGTTATATTACGGTCCAGATCGCTTGAAATACCAAGAGAGGTTGCAATATTATTTGCAGTACCGAAGGGGAGGAGGGCCACCGGTCGTTTATAACGCAGTTTTTTGTCAAGAAGTTTGATAATTGTTTTTCTTATCGTCCCATCCCCGCCGGCAATGGCAATAAATGAAGTTTCGGGGCGGATTTCTTTTAACGAGCGTTTTTCAGAAGACGCGTAATCTATCGAAAAGCCATGACGCTCAATAGCAGACGAGAGTTTTTTTTCTGAATGTTTTTGCTGTCCTGCTCCAGGATTATGGATTACATGAACTAAAGGCGCTGGCTTTTTCATCTTTATTTGAACAATATAGGCCAGACTTAGTTTTATTAAGAGATATAAACAGTAAAAAAAATAGAAATGAATATCTTGATCACCAATGACGACGGCATTTACAGCCCCGGAATAGCAGCACTTGCCAACATTGCCAAAACTTTTGGTACAGTAAGAATTGTTGCCCCTGATGTAGAACAGTCATCAATGGGCCATGCCATAACACATTCACGGCCTTTGAGCTACAAGAAATCACCAATAGCTTTTGAGGGAATAGACGCCTTCCGTGTAAACGGTACACCAGCCGATTGTGTTGCACTTGGTTTGCACCTATATCCTGATACCAATGTGGTACTTTCGGGTATTAATATGGGGCCAAATTTAGGTAATTCCATGTGGCATTCGGGCACATTGGCTGCGGCAAAACAAGGTGTTCTTTTGGGCGTAAAAGGCATTGCTTTAAGTACGCCAGTAGGCCACACTGAACCTGATTTCGAAAAATTAAAACCCTTTGTAGTTAGTTCACTGGAGGAATTATTTATAAACAATGAGCTTGCCCTGTATAATGTTAATTTTCCGCCAGAACCTAAGGGCATTAGGTGGACACGGCAGTCTGTGCGCCTGTATGATGGAAATGTTGTTCCGGGAGAAGATCCGATGGGGAGGAAACATTTTTGGATTACTGTAACGCCACTTGAGCCAGCCGAAGAAGACACCGATCGCTGGGCCGTTGATCATGGTTATGTTTCTATTACGCCATTGCGATTAGATCTGACTAATGAGGCTGAGCTTGTAGGCCACCTGATGTCTAAATAACTTAAACTTCTAGAAAAATTGTTGAATGCATTAAAAAGGCCCGTTTGGGCCTTTGCTTAATGTACGGGATTGGTTTTGTGCATGGTGTCACGTTTGAGTGTGTCACGTTTGGTGGTGTCTTTTTTAGACGGCCATTCCTTGCTTTTTTTGGCAGGCTTTGTTTTTTCCGTCTTTTTTTTAGTGGTGTCTTGTCGTGTTTGTGCAACCGATGCCAGGCAGATTGAACAGGCTAGCATCATCATCATAAGTTTTTTCATAAGAATAGAATTATTGTTAAAATGCCAGTAATAAAACAATGGTGTTTTTGTGAATGTTTTATGAATTTTTCTTTTTCGTCTATATTCAGCACACAACCATTGGTATTTTGATGCATTTCTGCTCGATCAACTTATTAATTTTATAAAACCATCTCTCTTTTTACTTTGTTTTATGTTGAAAAAACGGATTAAATAAGCCGAACAATTTTGTACTGGTTTATCTACAGGTAATTAGTTAGTATGTAAAAAGAGTTAAATCATGAAATACCCTCAGTTTTGTTTATTTCTTATCGTTTTGCTGTTTTTGCTTAGCTGTAAGCATGATCAGACCGAATTTGCCATGCACGATCGCGAATTTACCGACTCCGTGTATCCTGAAATGCGGTATCAGCAGCAGTTGAACCTTGAATTGCAAAAGATGGATGCTCCAGCAATTAAGGATTTAGGCATCAGGAGAGGGGATGAAAATCAAGCCTATATTCAGCAGTTAGCAGCAAATACAAATACACAGGATCAATTTTCACAAACTTCGCTCAAAGAAGAACATGTACAAAAACTAACCCTATTGCGTCAACGTGATCCGGTCCAATTCGAACAGTTACATTCACTGCTCATCGATTCAGACCAAAAAATGATTGGTTTTCATGTAAAAGCTACTGGCGCTACAGGATTGCTCAACCCTAATCTGAGGGCCTGGGCAGAAGCAAAAATTGCCCATTGGAAAGCAGACTTGAATGAAATCCAAGGCTTAACAAAATAAGTAAGGCTGTTTATACCATCCCAGCTCTTATTGTTCTGGTGTTCGCTGTATATTATATCAAACAGATTGATTTAAGTTTAATTAGCTACTTTATGTATCCTTTCCAGCACTTTTTAAATTTAATAGATCGACAATCTTTTTTAATAATATAAAGATATCAAAAGGCTTAACCACAAATTCTTCGGCGTTACATCCGCTGGTCATTTGTTGAATATCGGCATGGGCGCTCATCATAACTACGGGTGTATCAGCAGTTTTTGGGTCGGCCTTAAGCAGTTTACATACCGCCATACCATTGCCGTCTGGAAGCATTACATCCAACAAGTAAAGGTCTGGATTGATATGTTTTCTGGTAAAAAACTCATTAACGGTAGTAAAACACGCTACTTGGTAGCCTTCTTCTAAAAGCAGGAACTGTAATATATCTCTTATCCCTGCATCATCCTCAAGTATACAGATCAGTTTACTCATAAAGAAATAGTTTGCACACTAAAATTTTGTTCATTAAATGGCAATTGTGTTTTTAAGTTATTCGGTATCAATATTTTTTTGATCTACACTGCTGCCTTCTTCATACCGGTCTTTCTCCTTTTCATCTTCGTGTACAATAAGCGAATGGGGAGTGGCAGCGGCGGGGTTTGAACCTGTGCCATCGGTTTTGGGCAAACTTAAAAGATCGTTGTTATTGGCTAACGGTGTGTTTTCTATTTCAGTATTGCCCAAGGCAATTTGATTCAGCTGTTCCTGGTTTTTCCTTTCATTGCCTTTCTCAAGGTCTTTTCTGTCGTTTTTGGTATTTGCCATAATGCGGTTTACTTTGTTAAAATAAACAGAACCATCAGATTAAAGTTTTAAGCAAAACGAGAATTAACCCGCATAAGCTTGGGCAATTTCGTTTAACTTTTTATCTGCTAAATTATTTTTGATACACTGAGGCGATCATTTTTTTTATTTCGAGCGCATTAAAAGCAGCATAAGCAGCCTGGTCGTTATCGAAATAGAGGTATACGTCTTTTTCTTCTTTTATCCACGAAAACAACATGCTGTTCCACTTTGTTAAGTTGTGGTTGTTGTAACTTCCCTGATATTTTCCTTCAGGACCATGTAGCCTGATGTACACAAAATCTGCTGTGCACAAAATGGGAGATTGATGCCCGGCCAACTCGTAAATGCAAAATGCGCAGTTGTATTTAGCGAGCAGTGTAAATACATCATCATGATACCAACTTGGATTTCTGAATTCGAAGGTATATCGGTGCTTTTTAGGAAGCATTTTTAAAAACCGCTCCAGCCTTTCGGTATTTAATTTCCATTTAGGTGGGAGCTGAAAAAGGATAGGCCCCAGTTTGTTTTCCAGTCCTTCGCTGGCCTCTAGAAAATCCAGGATTTCGGCCTGTTCCACATTCAACTTTTTGAGGTGGGTAAAATATCTGTTGGCTTTAACAGCATAAATAAAATTCTTAGGGCTTTGCAATTGCCACTGCTTAAAATTATCGATGCTTGGTTGGCGATAAAATGAATTGTTCAGCTCTACAGTATCGAAATGTTCGGCAAAATATTTAAACTGATCTTTCTTTTTAAGGTCATCTGGATAAAAATTGCCCTCCCAATGGCGGTATTTCCATCCCGATGTGCCGATGAATGCTTTTCCTAATTTCATATTTCGTTATCGGTTTATTTGCACATAGCCGCTACCGGTTATTCAATTTCTCCATCAGCCATGCCATCTAAAAACCAGCCAGACCTGTATTCGAATCTTGCTGATGAAGTTCCCGATTTATTGGTAACCTTGCCCGTAAAATCATGGGCAATATCGCCTTCACTTTCCAGAATCTGTTTGGCCAGGTTAGCATATTCGTTTAAATCCAATCCATCGTTGATAATATAGGTCAATTCTCCGTTTTCGCTCCATGATGACTCAATTAATCCATCATTAAATTTTTTCTTTGTTGTATGCAGATTTTCTTGGTTGTTATTTAAGGGTAGGTCTCTCATCTTTGTTTTATCTTATTAATTAATGTGTTATCAAATTATAAATGGAGCGACTAATGTTTAACCATTTTTTTATTTTTAACCATCCTGGGGTTCCCTGTTAATTTTTCTTCCGAAAGTTTTTTTGCAGAATCAATTGAATGGGAATGGTGGATATCCTCTTCTTTTTCTGCCACATCAGAAAGTTTCGCATAGTATTTGTGCAGTACATCCAGTTCTGCCTCCGAAAGATCTTCAATATCAACCATACGGTTACTGGCATGCCTGCTCGCTGCCAATAGCTCATTAAGTTTTAACTGTATGGCTTTCGAATCCTTATTCTGGGTTTTCTGGATCAGAAATACCATTAAAAAAGTAATAATGGTTGTTCCGGTATTAATTACCAGTTGCCAGGTATCCGAATAATTGAAAACAGGGCCACTAACGCCCCAAATTACGACAATGCCAACAGCTGTAATAAAGGCGCCTGCACTTCCGGTCCAATTCGTAATCCTGTCAGATATACGCTCAAAAAAGTTGTGCTTGTTTGTCATATTCTTTGGTACTAAGTCTAAGGAGTGTTTTTGCTTATATAAACAGGCGAAAATTTCAGATGGTTTTCAGTTTTTGTTTTCTCTTGCTGGTAATGAGAATGTAAATACAAGGGTGTTCCTTTTTTAAGTTATTAAAACATGTTGATACTGCGTTTACCAAAATATTTAATTGATGTGTTAACCGGTGTTGTAACCAAATACTTTAACCGTTAAATAAATCAAACCTACCACAGTTTTGCCTTGTTTATTTAATGAAGTACATGCTTTAAAACAAAGGTTGCGCTTCTTGCAGGAAATAATTTTGAAGGTTTAAACTTAAAACAATGGAAAACAAAAAAACAGATCAACAGGACAATGAAAATAAGGTTGGTATTGTACCGCATTCACAGATTGAGGCTAGTGATGCAGATAGTGCTTATCAGGATGAGGCTTCTGCTGGGGAATTATCAAAACAGGCAAAGAAATCGGATTCGGATGCAGACCGCGCAGAAGATGACTGAACTCCTCATCAGGATTAAATTTTTTTAACAGTAAATACAAACTGAACAAATAGGTAAAATGCAGGAACTAGTATATGACAAGCCGCGTGGAGCGCTATAATAGCTTGCTTTAAGGTTTATGCAAATTGCAGCATATTCTTCATCGATATCCGTCAAAACTTTGGCCTGTTTTTTTTTGTTCTCATAAAAAAGGGGCTTTAATGGGAGTAAACGTACAAAAAAGAAGTATTGGTTTAAATTTTAACGAAAACGGGGAGGTAGAAATAAGGATTTGGGCACCGTTTGCAGAACAGGTTGCTGTTTTAATAACAGAAAGTGCTGCCGTTATTGATATGTTTAATGAGGGGTATGGGTATTGGTTTTTGCAAACCGATCAGATAAAGCCACTGGAAAGTTATAGCTTTAAAATCAGCGCCCCTAAAGATGGAAAAGAACTTATGCGTTCTGATCCAGCCTCATTGCTCCAGGCCGAAGGACCACAGGGGCTATCAACAGCTTTTGATCTGCGAAGTTTCCCTTGGACAGATAAACATTGGCATGGGCTCGCATTGAAAGATTTCATCATTTACGAACTTCATACCGGAACTTTCACACCTGAAGGAGATTTTGCCGCTATCGAAACAAAACTCGACTATCTTGTTAAACTCGGCATTACCGCTATCGAAATTATGCCTGTTGCACAATTTTCGGGCGGCAGGAATTGGGGTTATGATGGCGTATTTCCCTTCGCCGTACAAAATACCTATGGTGGTCCTTTAGCATTACAACAATTGGTTAATACCTGCCACGAGAAGGGGCTGGCCGTAATCTTGGATGTTGTTTTTAATCACGTGGGGCCAGAAGGAAATTATTTTGCAGATTTTGGTCCATACTTTACTGATAAATACCATACGCCCTGGGGGCAGGCCATTAACTTTGATGATGCAGGATGCGATGCGGTAAGGGATTTCTTTATCGAAAATGCGCTGATGTGGTTCAGGGATTTTCACATCGATGCGCTTAGGCTAGATGCGGTACACGCAATTAAAGATTTTAGCCCTGTTCATATTCTGGCAGAGATTAAATCGCATACCGAAAAACTTGCTCGGGTAACCGGTAGAACTTATGAACTGATTGTTGAACTTGACTTGAACGACGGTCGCTTTATCAGGCCGAAAAAGGAGCATGGCTATGGTATGGATGCCCAGTGGATAGATGAATTTCACCATGCGCTGCGGGTTTGCGCAGGTCAGGAACAAAAAGGTTATTATTCAGATTTTAATGGCGTGGATGATCTGGCTAAATCTTTTAACGGCGCTTACGTGTACGATGGACAATATTCGCCCCATAGACAGAAAAAGTTTGGTGAACCCATAGGAGATGTTCCGGGTTATAAATTTGTTGTTTTCTCACAGAATCATGATCAGATCGGTAATCGCATGCTGGGTGAACGGACTGCTACATTGGTGAGTTTTGAAATGTTGAAAGTGATGGCTGCTGCTGTTTTTTGCAGCCCCTTTTTACCCTTGATATTTATGGGCGAGGAATGGGCAGAAACCAATCCTTTCCAGTTTTTTATAAGTCACAGTGATCACCATCTGGTAGAAGCCGTTAGAAAAGGCAGAAAAGCGGAGTTTTCTGCTTTCCACGAAGGTGAAGCCGTGCCCGACCCACAGCACGAATCAACTTTTCAACATTCAAAACTGGATTGGCAAAAACTTGAAGTGCCGTTAAATCTTAAAATGTTGTCTTATTACAAAACATTGATTGCACTCCGAAAGCAAAACGAGGTGCTTGCAGACTTAGATCGAAAAAACGTTAAGGCAAGGGCCTACCCAGAAAAAAAATGTTTAATGCTAAAACGGGGGAAGGGTGCACAAAAAATAATGGTGCTGTTTAACTTTTCAGATCAAAAGCAAAACCTTTTAACTGGCGAAACAATTCAAGATTGGACCATATTGCTTAACTCTTCTTCACTCGTTTGGAATGGACCAAACGAAGAAATAAAGCGCTTAGCTCCCGGTGAACAAATTACCTTATTTCCAGAATCAATTCTTATTCTTTCTAAAAAAGATGTATAAACCAAGCGCCACTTACCGTATCCAGTTTCACAAAGATTTTAACCTGAAATCTCTTGACCGTATTATCCCATACCTCATCGAACTGGGGATAAGCACATTGTATGCTTCACCCATTTTTGAAGCCATTCCGGGCAGTATGCACGGTTATGACGTTGTAAATCCATTAAAGATAAATCCTGAGATCGGTACCGAAGCAGAGTTGTTAAATGTGTCTAAAAAATTAAAAGCGGCAGGGATTGGATGGCTTCAGGACATTGTTCCCAACCACATGGCCTTTCATCCTGGTAATGCCTGGTTAATGGATGTGCTTCAAAAAGGCAGTGCTTCAGATTTTGCCCTTTTTTTTGATATCGACCTGGAAAAGGGCGATGGACGCTTAATGGTTCCTTTTTTAGGTGAGGAGCTCGATGAGGCCATAAAACTGGAGAAATTACAACTCAAGAAAGTTAAAGGCGAATATTACCTGAGTTATGGTGAAACCGATTGGCCCGTTAATGCTGATACGCATAAAATGCTGGCATTGCTCGATTTTAGGAAAATTAACAGCAATACAGCTGTTTTAAAACAGATAGTTAACGATCAGCATTACCGCTTGTGTAATTGGCACGAAACCGATCATAAAATCAATTACCGAAGGTTTTTTACAGTCAATAGTCTGATCTGCCTCAACATGCAGCATCAGGAAACATTCAATCTTTATCACCGCTATATTTTCGAACTGATCGATAAAGGTGTTTTTCAGGGACTACGAATCGACCATGTAGATGGGCTTTACGATCCCAAAGGTTATTTACAAAGCCTCCGGAGGTCAGTTGGAAAGGAAATTTACATTGTAGTGGAAAAAATTCTGGAACAGGGAGAACAGATGCCATTGGACTGGAAAGTACAGGGGAACACTGGTTATGATTTTATGGCAATGGTAAACAATCTTTTTACCAATAAGCAGGCCGAGAAACCTTTTACCAGACTTTATAAACGGGTAACAGGAAAAAAACTCAATCCATCTCAGCTGATCTATGAAAAAAAGCATAATATATTGTTTAAACATATGCAGGGTGAATTGGATAACCTGTTTGAAATGCTTTTGCCACTTAAACCGCCTGGTTTTTCTTTTGTAGAAAATGCAGAACTGAAAAAGGCGCTTGGCTGGCTCCTCATCCGCATGCCTGTATATCGGTATTACAATTATAGTTTCCCACTTGCAGAAATCGATGAAAAGAGAATCAGCAGCCTGCTGATGCCCCTTATTGGTGATAAAAAACTGGGTAAAGCAGGAGAATTATTAGCTGCCATATTTTTAGAAAAACCCCGAAATGCAGATCATGCATATAGACGAAAAGTCGGTCAGTTTTTTCAGCGCTGTATGCAGTTTACCGGTCCGTTAATGGCCAAAGGAGTCGAAGATACGCTGATGTTTACCTACAACCGTTTTGTAGGCCACAGCGAAGTTGGAGATGCGCCGGATGCATTCGGGATATCGCTCGATGGCTTTCATAATGAAATGCTGAATCGACAGCAGTACTGGCCACTAAGTATAAATGCGAGTTCTACCCATGATACTAAAAAAGGGGAGGATGTAAGGGCGAGATTGAATGTGCTCAGCGATCTTCCTGAGGAGTGGAGCCTGCTGGTTGAACAGCTTAAGTGCAATTTTATCCGTTTACAGCATAAGGTGCCATCCTTCAAACAGTTACACATTAATGATGTTTATCTCCTCCTGCAGACCATTATTGGAGCCTTTCCTTTTCTAAAAGACGATGAACAGGATATTGATAACCGTTTAGCACAGTTTATTGTAAAAGCATTGCGGGAATCCAAGAAACGGTCAGACTGGGCAAGTCCGAATGAGGTTTACGAGCATCAACTGAATAAGTTTTCGAGGGTTATTTTAAACGAAAGGCTGGAAAGCGGAAAATTGATCAAAGACTTTTTGAAGCGCATTTCGGACTTTGCAATAATCAATAGTTTAGCGCAGCTTACTTTAAAATTTACCTGCCCTGGTCTTCCGGATATTTATCAGGGAACCGAATTATGGGATTTAAGCCTTGTTGACCCTGATAACAGAAGAGCTGTTGATTATAGCTGCAGATCCAAAATGATGAAAGAGCTGGATACACCTGCTGACTATAAAAAACTTTGGGAAGACAGGTTTTCTGGAAAGTTGAAAATGTGGTTAACCAAAACTTTGCTATTAATCAGAAAATCTGAAACTGATGTTTTTGAACTGGGTACCTATATTCCTTTAACGGTTGAAGGTAAATATAGTAACCATATCTGTGCTTTTGCAAGGAGGTATAAACAGCGCTGGATAATAACCGTTGTTCCCCTTGGTTTTGCCAAGTGCTGTAAAATCCAGAATGTAGCAATTAGCGATTTCGATTGGGAAGATACTGCAGTTATTTTACCGCATGAGGCCCCCTTAACATGGGAAAATCTGCTTACCGGGAAAAAAGGGGCTAAAGATCCATTACAGAGGGGGATACTCATCAGCCAGTTGTTCAACGAGGTTCAATTGGCGGTGCTTAGGTTAATCCCCAAAAAAAATGAACGTTCTGCGGGGGTGTTGATGCACATCAGTTCCTTACCATCCAATTTTGGTATCGGCGATCTTGGTCCCTGGGCATATAAATTTGTAGATTTTCTTTATGCTTCGCGACAAAGTTATTGGCAGATTCTGCCCCTCAATCCGGTAAAAAAGGAGAATGGGTATTCTCCCTATTCCAGCAGTTCTGCTATGGCTGGAAATACCATGCTAATTAGTCCGGAAGTACTATTCGAAGATGGGCTTTTGAGTAAAACCGATCTTGATGCCTTCCTATTACCCGCAACAGCACAAGTTGATTTTGAAAAAACAGCAGAAATGAAACAGCGCATTTTAGATAAGGCCTATCAATGCTTTAAAAGTACGGGTAACAAGAAACTGGTTGCAAGTTACAACTCGTTTTGTAAGGCTGAAGCGCACTGGCTCAATGATTTTTCTGTTTATACCCATTTAAAACAGTTTTATAAAAACAGTGAATGGTTTAACTGGCCAGAAAAGTTTAAGTCTAAAAATAAAAAGGCTATTGCTGAATATGAAAAAAACTACCTGGCCGAGCTTGAAGAAATAAAATGGAACCAGTTTATTTTTTACCGTCAATGGTACAAATTAAAAGCCTATGCAAATAAAAAGGGAATAAAATTGATCGGCGATCTTCCATTTTATTTGGATTACGATGCGGTTGAAGTATGGGCAGAACCTCAAAATTTCCTGCTTGATAAAAATGGAAACAGAACTGTTGTTGCGGCTGTACCACCAGATTATTTTAATGAAAAAGGGCAGTTGTGGGGAATGCCGATATATAATTGGGAGAGGATGGAACATGATGGATTTAAATGGTGGAAGAACCGGCTCAAGAAAAGTAGAAAGATATACGATCTTGTGCGCCTGGATCATTTCAGGGCTTTTGCGAGTTATTGGCAGGTTGCAGCTCATTTTGATGATGCGGTAAATGGTACATGGAAACCTGGGCCGGGTGCTCAATTTTTTAAATCAATGAAAGGAAAATTTGGCGAACTTCCTTTCATTGCCGAAGATCTTGGCGAAATTACTGAAGATGTGGTCAATTTAAGAATGCAGTTCGGCCTGCGGGGCATGAAAGTTATACAGTTTGCCTTTGGCGAAGACCTGGCAGCTTCTCCCCATATTCCGCATAATTTTGATTCGGTGAATTTTATTGTCTATACCGGAACCCACGATAACAATACAACTTTGGGATGGTTTAAAAATGAAACAGACGAGGCGCTTAGAAAACGGTTATCGAACTATGTGGGTGCCAGTATTAATGAAACGAATATTATCAAGGCCATGATCAGGCTTTGCTATTCTTCGATTGCGGAAATAGCAATAATCCCCATGCAGGATATTATGCAGTTAGGTGATGACGCTAAGATGAATACACCGGGTAAAGCATCCGGTAACTGGGCATGGAGGGTGGATGAAGGATTTATTACCGAAAAAACCGTAAACTGGTTGAAATCAGAAACCGAACTTTATGGACGCTAAACGTGTAAAATCCCTGGTTATCCCTTGGGCAGTTGTGATAAACTTTTGGCCGTTAAAAGCACTGCGCCTACAAAGAGAAGTAGCCCGCCAGTAAGGTATTTACGGTGCGCCTTAGGTCTTCCAGGTATTCCCCAACCACCGTGTATGGCATTGCCAAAAGGAAGTGGAGAGAAAATATTGCCGTTTGTTTTTTCGATATCAGGGGCATTTTTTAAGTAATTACGGATCACCGCTCCGGCTATGCCCCTTGTAATTGCCGGAAAAACGGCATAAGATAAGCGAAGCAGTATCGAAGTGCTTCCAATCATCGTTTGCGGTTTCGGTTGCTTAGAAAGTTTAAGTATGCTTAGTGCTATACGCATCGGATCGTATACCGGTGGTGCAGGTTTTAAACTTTTTCCGGTATAATTTGCCGCGTGCTGGATCCCTGGTGTATCTAAAAATGCTGGAAAGGCGTCACAGATATAAATATTGGGGTACCTGGATAATTCTGTTTGAAGGGCTGCACTAAAACCTTTCAAACCAAATTTGCTTGCAGAATAGGCCACGCCGTAAGGTACAGGAAGAAAGCCACCGATGGAGATATTGTTGATGATGATACCTGATCCCTGTTTTTTAAAATATGGGAGTACGGCATGAGCTCCGTTCATATAGCCAAGCAGATTGGTGCGTAACACCTGCTCCGAAACTTCCATTGGTGTAACATCAAATTCGCCGATAGCAAGTACGCCGGCATTATTTATCCAGATATCTATTCCAGGTCCAAAATTGTCGGCAGCCGCTGCCAGATTAATTACCTGTTTATAATCGGATACATCTGCTTCAACTGTTAACACTTCTGCACCGAATAATTCACATTCTTTAGCCAGTGCTGTAAGTTCATCTATATTGCGGGAAGAGATTACCAATTTATCTCCATTCTGAGCAAATACCGTAGCCATTGCTCTGCCAGCGCCACTTGAAGCGCCTGTAATTACAACCGTTCTTTTTTCCTTCATCATTATTGTACAACCCATTCTGCCCGAAAAATGTTTTTTGTTATTCTTTAATTCAAATTAGCTAAACTTTAACATATTTTTCATTGTTGTTTATTGTACCATAGGCTGTTTATGAAGGCTTTATTCATTATCTACATAAAATTTAAATTATGAAAGCAGCAGTATTCCACAAACCTGGCGATATCCGGGTAGACAATATACCCGATCCGGAAATTCTTGATCCCAGGGATGTAATCCTTAAAGTAACCTCAACCGCAATCTGTGGCTCCGATCTGCATATCTTAAGCGGTGCAGTTCCGCAAAAAGAACCTTTGGTTATGGGGCATGAATTTATGGGGATAGTTGAGGAGGTTGGCGCCTCCATTACGAACCTGAAAAGAGGCGACAGGGTAGTAGTTCCTTTTCCCATTGCATGTGGTAAGTGTTTTTTCTGTACTCATGAAGCTTCACCTGCCTGCGAGAATTCGAACTTTAAAAACTATGGACCAAATGGTGATATGATGAGCCAGAAGGGTGGTGCACTCTTTGGTTATACCGATCTTTATGGTGGCTACTCTGGTGGCCAGGCGCAATATGTGAGGGTACCATATGCCGATATCAGTCCGCGTATTGTTCCCGATCATTTAAGCGATGAACAGGCACTGTTCCTTACCGATATTTTTCCAACCGGTTGGTCGGCCATTGATTGGGCGCAGTTAAAAGGAGGAGAAGTGGTCGCCATCTTTGGATCAGGACCGGTTGGGTTAATGGCACAAAAAGCAGCTTGGATAAATGGTGCCAGCCGGGTAATTGCAATTGATCCCTTAGATTATAGGCTCGAAAAGGCAAAGGCGGTAAATAAAGTTGATACGCTGAACCCACATAAAGTGGATGTAGTGGAAGCAATAAGGGAAATGACAGGCGGACGGGGAGCTGATGTATGTGTAGATGCGGTAGGATTTGAGCCCGAACGTAGCTTTATGGATAAGGTTAAGGCAACCTTCAATTTTGAAAAAGGCTCTATAAAAGTGCTCGAAATGTGCTTTGAAGCTGTTCGTAGAATGGGAACCGTATCTATTATGGGTGTTTATGGTTCGCCTTACGATAACTTTCCGCTCTTTAGAATTTTCGACAAGGGTATTACCATCAAACAGGGCCAGGCACCCGTACTTAACTATATAGATAAACTTGTTGGTTTGGTAAATGATGGAAAGGTAGTGCTTGATGACATTATTACGCATACCCTTCCCCTTGATCAGGCAGCACACGGCTATAAGATCTTCGACGAAAAGGAGGAGGATTGTGTAAAGGTTGTTTTAAAACCTTAATTGCTATTTAGAAACTTAAATTTTTCATCCAGCTACGCATCTTTCCTTAAACAACATGGAAAAACTCATTGAACAGCTTAAAGCATTTTTAGGAAACAGAATTATGGATCTAACGATAAAGGGACCAGCGGAAGTTGATATTCTGATTGATGACGAGCAGCCCTTAGAACCCCTTGCATCGGAACTGCGGAACCATATTACAGAGATTGTTGATGAAAATACATTGGCAAAGATAAACTTTGTCCGTGCCAACGGCACATTGGCCGATAGTTTTTCCCTCAACCAATAATGAATAAATCGCAGAAAAAATAATTGTTAACAGCCCAAAAAGAGGCGTAAGCTAAAAAAAATATGGACAAGAAAACACCAAAAAGAAAAAATAAACCTGCTCAGCCAGAAAATGGTAAGACGGCCAAACTGGAATCTTTTGTAGCGGATTCGACAGGCGAATTTTTAACAACTAATCATGGAGTCAGGATTAATGATGATCAGAATTCGCTCAAAGCCGGGGAAAGAGGCGCAACACTTCTGGAGGATTTTATCCTCCGGGAGAAAATTACACACTTCGATCATGAACGCATACCCGAACGCGTAGTGCATGCCAGGGGTTCTGCTGCACATGGGGTTTTTAAGGTATACGAAGACCTATCTAAGTTAACAAGAGCTGCATTTTTATGCGATCCGGGAGCAGAAACTCCGGTGTTTGTTAGGTTTTCAACCGTAGCAGGCTCCAGGGGATCGACAGATCTTGCGCGTGATGTAAGGGGTTTTGCCGTAAAATTTTATACCCAGGAGGGGAATTTTGATCTTGTAGGCAATAACATGCCGGTATTTTTTATTCAGGATGCGGTTAAATTTCCAGACCTTGTCCACGCGGTAAAACCAGAGCCTGATAATGAAATGCCACAGGCCGCCTCAGCTCACGATACTTTTTGGGATTTTATTTCCCAGATGCCAGAGTCGTCGCATATGATTATGTGGCTGATGAGTGATCGGGCCATACCAAGGAGTTACCGCATGATGGAGGGCTTTGGCGTACATACTTTTAGATTTGTAAATGCCAATGGGGAAGCCAGTTTTGTGAAATTCCACTGGAAGCCACTTCTGGGTGTTCATTCGGTGGCCTGGGATGAGGCACAGAATATTTCGGGCAAAGACCCTGATTTTCATAGAAGGGATCTTTGGGATGCGATTGAGGCCGGTGCCTTTCCAGAATGGGAACTTGGTGTGCAGATCGTGCCTGAAGCAGATGAGTTTAAGTTTGAATTTGATCTTTTGGATCCCACTAAACTGATCCCTGAAGAACTTGTTCCTGTGCAGCGCATTGGTAAGATGACACTGAACAGAAACCCCGATAACTTTTTCGCGGAAACTGAACAAGTCGCTTTCCACGTTGGTCATGTTGTACCAGGTATCGATTTTACCAATGACCCGCTATTGCAGGGCAGATTGTTTTCTTATACCGATACCCAGCTAATCCGATTGGGAGGACCAAATTTTCATGAAATCCCGATTAACAGACCTGTAATTCCTGTGCATAATAATCAACGCGATGGCCATATGCGCCAAACGATAAACAGGGGTAAAACCAGTTATGGTCCGAACGGACTCGCCGCAAACGACCCAAGGCAGGTACCTGCTGCCCAAGGTGGCTTTGTAAGTCATAATGAGGCAATTGATGCCAGAAAGATCCGCGCAAGGAGCAGGAGTTTTTTTGATCATTTTTCGCAGGCCCGCTTATTCCTCAATTCACAGAGCAATGCCGAAAAGAACCACATTATTGATGCCTTTAGCTTTGAACTCGGTAAAGTAAAGGCAATTCCTGTCCGGGAACGTATGCTGGCTGTATTAATCCAGATAGATAAGGACCTGGCTGGGGCCGTTGCGCAGGCACTTGGCCTGCAGATTCCAAAAATCCCTTTGGCAGACCTTAACAATAGCCTGCCAGCTGATGGCAAAAGGAAGGATTATGCTTCTGTAAATCCTAAAGGAAGCCTTGCAAGGTCCACAGCGCTAAGTATGGCCACAACGATCAAAGATACCATCAAGTCAAGAAAAATTGCAATTCTTGCCGCAGATGGAGTAAATGAGCAAACACTGAGTAAAGTTAAAGATTTCCTTGTTGCACAGGGAGCGGTGGTGCACATTATAGCACCAAGATTGGGCGAAATTATTTCGGCAGGTGGTAAAAATATTGCAGTGGATGAAAGTCTTCTAACAGCAGCATCTGTCCTTTACGATGCAGTATATGTGCCTGGGGGCACTAATTCAGTTCATGCACTTAGTGGAGAGGCCAATGCCATTCATTTCTTAAATGAGGCGTTTAAACATTGTAAGGCAATTGCTGCCGACAAACAGGCACTCCAGGTTTTGGAATCTACTTATTTCGCTAAAAAGCTACCAGCAGAATATACCAGCGATAATGCATTACGCGAAGGGATTTTGATTACTGAGAATATTGATGTCCTTACCAAGACTTTTGCAGAAATGATTGCCTTGCACCGCTTTTGGGAGCGTGAAGTTCAAAGAAAAATACCTGCATAATTTCAGAAACAAACCGGGTGAAGGCGAACAGCCTTCACCAAATTTATTGGCTATGGAAAATAAAAATAACTTAGAAACCGTGCCTGCTCAATATACAGGTAGCGAGATGGATGTAATAGAACGCAAGAACTGCAGCACCCTTGCAGAAGCGTTAGAGGTTTTTGAACGGGCCTGCACTAAATTATTGTCCGTAAACGAGTGGGGCCGTTATGCAGGCATCTCCGCTTTCCAATTAATCGATCCGCAAGGCATCCGTGCAGAAAGGCAGGCGCAGTTAAATGATTATATCAGGATCGATATTCCCGGTCCCGGAACGCAGGCCGGAATGGGCTATGACTGGGTTCAAATCGAGGAAATCACAACAGAAAGCGACGGTAAGAAGCAAACCTTGTGCATGAGGGTAAGACCCTGCGCACATCCTTTGTCACAAAAAAAGGAAACTGCCCACTTTTTAAAAAGTGAAGCCACATCAAGTTTTATCATTACACAAACCGGACAATATGTAACTGCGGAAGAACATGGCAGAAATGAAGTGCCAAATACAGATAATGGCACCCTTTATGATAAGGGAAGGAATTTTATGGTGGGTATGGCGGCCAAGCTGGGCTTTTCATATCCGCAGTGGAAAGGCCTGGTTAAGGCGCTTTTGCAAGATTAGCATTTTTGCTGTACAATTCAAGCAGTTCTGCTCCGGCTTCGTTCCCCTGCAAAATGGCCAGATCTAATGCATGCTGCCCCCTGATATCCTGGAGCCCCGTTTTTGCACCATGCGCTAAAAGTAGTTTTAATACTTCATTGCGGCCAAACATTGCGGCAAACATCAGTGCAGTGCCACCGTTTCCATGCTGAAGATTAAGGTCTGCTCCGCTTTCAATCAATAATTTTGCAATATCGGTATAACCTTTAAATGCCGCACCCATTAAAGCGGTGTTGCCTCCCTGATCTCCAAGATTCAAGTCTGCTCCCGAAGCAATCAGGTATGCTGCGGCTTCCGGCTGGTTGTTGTAGCAGGCAATAATCAGAGCAGTATAACCTTTATCGTCCTGAAAATTTATGTTCACTCCGTTGCGCAATAGTTCTTTTAAAACCTCCGTATCGCCTTTTCTTGCGGCAGGTATAATGAGTTGTTCTATGTTTTCCATTTTTATATAACATTCGCATTGTTAAAAAGTTTAAGGTAAAGCACTGCTCATTTTTTGTTGAAAATTGAAGAATGCCTCAGCTTTTTTTAAAAATTTTTCTGTCAAAAGCGCAATGTGATATATCTTTGTATCAATTTTCGTGTTTCCTAAAGGGAATTCACCAAACGGGATATAGCGTAGCCAGGTATCGCGCCAGCATGGGGTGCTGGAGGTCGGAAGTTCGAATCTTCCTATCCCGACCAGCTTTTGGGCAGGCCAACGCACTGGTGCCAATTTGCTAATTTTTTGAAACTATAGTTATAAAGTATCTGTTTTACAATAAAACAGATACTATGAAAAATTACATCGATCCAAAGGAAGAAGACAACGAAGATGAAAACGGCAATGAACAGTCGCGAATAAGTCCCAACGAAGAAAAAGAAGCTGATGATAACGAGGTTCAACGGGGGCTTACCGGTGAAATTGATGATGAAGATGATGTTGGAGGAGATCTTGCCGGGAATGCGGGCGGAAATGCCTAGCACCTTAAAAGCGGACATCCGGTATGGATGCCCGCTTTTAATATGTCCTGCCGGGTAGCTGCGGAATAACCTGTAATGTCGGATGAACAGACTGGTATAATATTTCCACTGCTTTGATTATTGGCCTGTAACGGATGTATAGCTATTATCCATTTAAGCAAAATATTTCCCTGCGTCGATATATTCGCTTATTACAAACATTTTTTAATATTCCCTGTTTGTTTTTGAAAAGAACTAATCAATATTACTATTATCTAATAGATTTAAGCGTTAAAAAATAAATGGCTAAATCAAAAAATCAACTGGGAACGCACTCAACTGGTACAATTCCTAAAACACTCACTGGTATTTCTGGACTTGATGAGATTACATTAGGCGGGCTGCCCTCGGGACGACCTACACTCGTTTGTGGTGAGGCTGGTTCTGGGAAAACACTTTTTTCCATAGAGTTCATTGTAAAAGGGGCCATGGAATATGGTGAACCAGGAGTATTTATGGCTTTTGAAGAAAAGGCCGAGGAACTTAAAGCGAACGTAGCATCACTTGGATTTGATCTAGAACAGTTAGAAAAGGATAAGAAGATAAGGTTGGATTATGTGCATATTGACCGCTCAGAGATTGAGGAGACCGGAGAGTATGACCTGGAGGGGCTTTTTATCCGGCTGGGATACGCAATTGACAGTATAGGCGCTAAAAGGGTGGCACTTGATACCATCGAAAACCTTTTCGCAGGCCTAAATAATACAGCAGTACTGCGGGCAGAGATCAGGAGACTTTTTCAGTTTTTAAAATCGAAAGGCGTTACGGCGGTCATAACAGGTGAGCGTGGAGGCAATGGCCTTACCCGTCAGGGCCTAGAAGAGTACGTGTCAGACTGTGTTATTTTACTCGACCACAGGATTATCAACCAGATCTCTACCAGGAGGCTCAGGGTTGTAAAATACCGGGGATCGGTTCATGGAACCAATGAATATCCCTTTCTGATCGATGATGAGGGTATCTCGGTGCTTCCCGTTACCTCCCTGGAGCTGAATCATGAGGTTTCCACAAAAAGCTTGCCCTCAGGTATTGCCGCGCTGGACAAAATGCTGGGAAATTCTGGCTTTTATAAAGGGAGCAGTATCCTGGTTTCAGGCACGGCCGGCACGGGTAAGACCAGTATTGCAGCAACATTTGCCAATGCGGCCTGCCTGAGGGGAGAGAAATGCCTTTTTTTTGCTTTCGAAGAATCCCCAAAACAGATTATCAGAAATATGCGTTCTATAGGCATAGATCTTCAAAAACACCTTAAGGAAGGAACGCTTGAATTTTACGCCTCACGCCCTACTCTGTACGGATTGGAGATGCATCTGGTAGCGATCCATAAGGCAATTAAAAAGTCTAAGCCATCTGTTGTTGTACTTGATCCGATCACCAACCTGATCACGATAGGATCGGTTAGCGATGTGAAAACAATGCTTGTGCGCCTGATCGATTTTCTGCAGGCTGAACAGATTACGGTAATGTTTACAGCCCTCACCCTTAATAATATCGTCAATGAACAAACCGATGAAGGGGTTTCTTCGCTTGTTGATGCCTGGCTTTTAATCCGTGATATTGAGAGTAACGGTGAGCGGAACCGCGGATTGTATATCATGAAGTCTAGAGGAATGAAACATTCAAACCAGATACGCGAATTTGTGATTACAGATAAGGGATTGGACCTGGTGGATGTATATCTTACCGAAGAAGGCGTACTTACCGGCTCGGCGAGGGAAGCAAGAATGCTTATGGAGCAGACCGGCGAGGTTATCCACGCCCAGGCTGTCAGCCGTAAAGACCGTGAACTTGAGCGCAAACGGAAAATTTTAGAATCAAAAATAGAAAGCCTACGATCCGAATATGAATCAGCGGAAGAGGAGCTGAATAAAGTTTATGTTGAAGAGGCGTTAAAAAAACAGATTATGGGCGAAACGATAAGCAAAATGGCCAATCTGCGCAGGGGGGATGATGGCGGGAAGAAAAAAATATACACAAAAACAAATAAATAGTGGGTAAAGCATACGAACTCCGGCTATATGTGGCCGGTAAAACCAATAAATCGGTAGTCGCACTGGAAAACCTGAAAAAGCTCTGCGAGGAGCATCTGAAAGGAAAATATAGTATTGAAGTGATCGATCTTTTGGAAAAGCCACAGCTGGCTGAAGGTGATCAGATATTTGCCATTCCGACACTGGTAAAAAAAGTGCCTGAACCGGTCCGCAAAATTATAGGTGACCTTTCAAATGAGGAAAAGGTTCTGGTGGGACTGGATATACGTGCAAAGATTAAAAATTAGTTATGCAGACAGGAAACCCGGATCATCCAGATAGTACCCAAAGCGCAGATTTTTTTTCGCTTAGGCTTTTTATTGCAGGTGCATCACCAGTTTCCGCAAGGGCAGTTGTCAACATCCGCGCAATATGCGAGGAATTTATTGCCGGCAGGTACGAGCTGGATATCATTGATGCACATCAGCAGCCCTTGTTAGTGCAGCAGGAAGATGTGACGGCCATCCCGATGTTGATTAAAAAATCGCCGGTTCCTATCAAAAAGCTGATCGGAGACTGCTCTGACAAGGAAAAAGTATTGAAAGGTTTGGGTATCAGTTATTAAGTTATGCAGAAGTCAAGTGAACATATCAGGCTCGAGCGGGCCTATGAAGAACTTCGTATCCAGCTCGAGGAGGCCAACGATATTATCCATGCAATCCGCTCGGGAGAAGTTGATGCCCTGATTGTAAACGGTCAGGATGGTCATCAGCTTTTTACACTTAAGAGTGCTGATCATACCTACAGAATCTTTATCGAACAGATGACCGAAAGTGCACTTACCCTCGATGAATCATATAGGGTACTGTATTGCAACTCACAATTTGCAAGGCTTTTAGGCTTACCTTTAGAAAAAGTTATCGGTCTAAACTTTTTGACATTTTTTTCAACAGAAGATCAGGCCTTTGTTAAAGAGACAATTGATGGAGCCTGGGAAGTAGATACTAGGGCAGAAGTAGATATCATCAACAGTTCGGGAACTTACTCGGCGGTTCAGCTCTCTCTAAAGGCCCTTAGCCTTGATGAAGGCACTTCACTAAGTGTCATTATTACCGATCTGAGTGAGCTGAAGAAAAACCAGTTGCTTTTGGAAACCAGGAACAGGGAACTTGAAGTGGCAAGAAAAAATGCAGATGAACTCAATGAAAATCTTGAAAATACAGTCAGGTTAAGAACACAGGAGCTTGAGACCATCAATGAAAAACTCGCAGCAGTCAACGATCTTCAGAAAGAAGTAAATGCTCAGCTTAAAGATGCACTCGATGCGTTGAGGGAGAGCGAAGATAACCTACAGTCGGCCTTCGACGCAGCAGAGCTGGGCAGTTGTAACCTGGATATCAAAACAGGACGGGTTGAAGTATCAGAGCGGTTCAGGAAACTTTGCGGTTTGCCCTTGGAGGGGGAGGTAAGCTGGACAATGGTGCTGAGCTGTGTTAGTCCTGAATACCTATCAGCGCTTCAAGGGGTTCTCCACGAATGCATTAATCTTGGAAAGCCCCTGGATTATACCTATCCGATCGGGCATCTTATTTCTGGTGAGCACCGTTGGATGAGGATAGTAGGTAAGTTAAAAAAGGGCAGCTATGGCGATTTTGATAGCTTTTATGCTGTTCTGATGGATGTGACAGATCAGAAAAGGGATGAACAGCGCAAGAACGATTTTATTGCGATGGTCAGTCACGAACTCAAGACACCGCTTACTTCCATGAAAGGTTATATTCAGGTGATGCAGCTGAAAGCCAAGGGTACGCCGAACGGCTTTGCAGATAAGGCCCTCCAGGGCGCTGAGCGTCAGATCAATAAAATGACCGGCATGATCAATGGTTTTCTGAACCTCTCTCGTTTGGAATCGGGAAAAATGCTGATGGATTTCCAGCCCGTAGAAATGTCTGCCTTGCTTAAGGAAGTGGTAGAGGAATATATTGCAACAGTAAACAACCATAACATCAAATTTGCATTCCAGCCAGGTTTTTTTGTGAACGCAGACAGGGACAAACTTGGACATGTGGTCAATAATCTGATCAGCAATGCAGTGAAATATTCGCCGACCGATAGTGAAATAATTATTGACAGTTATCTTGAGGACGGTATGGCGGTATTCCGCATAATGGATAAAGGGATGGGGATAGATGAAAACGATATCCCAAAACTATTCGAACGGTTTTACAGGGTAGAAAACAATCGGATGAGTACTGTTGCCGGTTTTGGAATAGGTCTTTATCTATCTGCTGAGATTATCCAGAGACATGGCGGAAAGATATGGGCGGAAAGCAAGTTAGCAAAGGGCTCGGTTTTTTATTTCAGTTTACCGTTAATTAATCCTGCTAAGCGCTTTTAGTGCGAAAGCAGGCAGATTTACCTTCCATTCTCGCACATTGTATCGTTCTTTTTAAAACCTATTGACTCGAGGTTATGTAAAAAAGAGGTTGTATTATAAATATAGATTTGTCATCCTGAGGAATAATATAGGGTATAAAAATCAATATAAATGACAGGAGAATTTTAAAGAGTTGAGTCGATTAGAAGTATCGTCATTCTGTTAAGCTCGAGAAAGCGGCGGTTTTATTGGAGAAAAGCAGCAAAACCATTTCTGAAATCTGTTATATGGTCTGTTTTAGCACCCCTAACTATTTTGCAAAGGCATTCAGGGAAAATACCAGGTACTTCCTTTAGAATACAGCGCAATAAAAGGGATTCGAGCTAAAATAAGACAAGGTTTATTCCTATTCTCATCGTCATGCTGAACTTGTTTTACAAGTAGCTGTTAGGCCTTTAATAATATAAAAACTGCTAATAAAATAAATTTACTGCGTAGCTTCCGCTGCGCTATGGGTCAGGAGACGACTTTTAAGTATCGAGCTCAGGTTAAAAGCCCTTAACTTAACGACATTGGTGTTGTGACTTGAGTAATATTATTTTGATAAACACTAAATGACTAAATAATAATCGTTGATTTAACGTTTATTATTTATATTTGTTAAAGACCAAATATCAAAGCATGAAAAGAATAACATTAGTATTGATTTTACTTTGTTCAATGTTCACAATTGAGCAAACTTACGCACAACAGAATTTTAAGAATTGGGCGAAAACTCCTCCAATGGGCTGGAATAGCTGGGACTGTTACGGCTCTTCTGTTACAGAAGCCGAAGTAAAAGCCAATACAGACTATATGGCTTCCAATTTGAAATCTTTTGGGTGGGAATATATCGTTGTAGATATCCGCTGGTTTGTGGAAAATGATAAAGCAGGGGGATATAACCAAACGGATCCAAAATATGTAATTGACAAATTTGGCCGTTATCTGCCTGCCCTGAACCGGTTCCCGTCGGCAGCAGATGGACAGGGCTTTAAAAACCTGGCAAAATATATAAATGCCAAGGGATTAAAATTTGGTATTCATATTATGCGCGGCATCCCCACGCTTGCCGTTAAAGAAAAGATGCCCATTAAAGGTACAAAATATACTGCCGATCAGATCTATAGTACTGCTTTGCAATGTAAATGGCTTACTGACAATTACACGATAGATGCTACAAAACCCGGTGCACAGGAATATTATGATTCAATAATGGAACTTTACGCCAGCTGGGGTGTCGACTTTATTAAAGTAGATGATCTCTCCCGTCCTTATCATCAGGGAGAAATAGAACTCATCAGAAAAGCAATCGATAAAACCGGTCGCCCGATTGTGCTGAGCACTTCACCAGGTGAAACGCCGATAGAAAAAGCAGAACACGTTCAGCAACATGCAAATATGTGGAGAATGGTGGATGATGTATGGGATACCTGGCCGCATATTACGCACCTGATTAATGTTGCTCAACCATGGGCGCCTTATATTAAGCCCGGAACCTGGCCTGATTGCGATATGATTCCATTGGGTAGAATTTCCATTCGCGGAGAAAGAGGTGGCGACCGTGCAAGCAGATTGACCAAGGATGAGCAGCAAGTGCTGATGACCTTCTTCACCATATTCCGCTCGCCCTTGATGTTTGGTGGTGATATGCCGAGTTTAGATCCCTTTACCACTTCGCTACTTACCAATAAAGCTGTACTTAAGATGCATAGAGAAAGTACCGATGTAAAATTTCTCTTTAACGATCGTAAGAAAGTTGCGGTAACATCAACGAATGCTAAAACCGGCCAGCATTATCTCGCCCTGTTCAATCTTTCTGATGAACCAGATCTAAAGGAAATTTCGGTAAAACTTTCGGATTTAGGGATAGCTAAAGCAGCCAAAGTTACTGATAGCTGGACAGGAAAAATTGTTCAGAATGATGGAAAACAGATAACCGTAAATCTTAAACCACATAGCTGCGTTTTGTATGAAATTAAGTAAGCTATCTATGGTGCTGGTGCTTTTGCTATTTAGCAGAAACTTATTTGCATCAGAACCAAAGCAACATGCTGCGGCTGATTCTGTTTACCTTTTTTCATACGGGAATGATGGATTACGGTTTGCATGGAGCGATGACCGAAATAACTGGACACCTGTTGGAACAGGACAGGTTTATCTTCGCTCGGACTTTGGCCGCTGGGGATCAGATAAAAAAATGTTTACTCCATATGTGATTCAGGGGCGCGGGGGAGTTTGGCAATGTGTATGGAGCTTAAATGATCGGGTAAAGCAATTTGCTCATGCTCAAACAAGAAATCTGATTGATTGGGGACCGCAAGGTTACCCCTTTTTTGAAAAAGGTAAGAATATCCTTCGTCCTGTAATTAGTTACCATAAAGATCTCGACATTTATCAGATTGTATACACGGATAACGAGGGCGCCTATTTTCAGACAGAAACAAAAGACTTCAAAACCTATAGTCCAGCAAAGGAGGTACCCCTCTCTGCCTATAAAAGCAATACCATCACCACTACGATTCAAAACAATACGGTAAGCGGACAGTTGCACCGAGTTAAATGGGCAGTGGTTGAAGCGTTGAATAAAGCTGCGGAGCTGAGGAATTTCAAAGCACAGCAAGATGCGGAGACAACCAAAGAAGATCCGGTACGTTTTGCAAACTTAACAAAGCCCGAGCTGTATATTTCGGCAGCGCCTGAAAAAGCTAAAGCCATAAGTAAGCTGTTAACAGGGATATTTTTCGAAGATATCAACTATGCAGCGGATGGCGGGCTTTATGGTGAACTGATTCAAAATCGTGACTTCGAATATCAGCCATCAGATAAAGAAAACCATGATGCAAAATGGAACAGCAATCATTCCTGGACATTTAAAGGCAAAGAAGGGGATTTTGCAATTCGAACAGCGCAGCCACTACACCCGAATAACCCACATTATGCGGCACTAAATTTAACAGTCGAAGGTAGTTCATTATCGAATGCTGGTTATGACGGAATTGCGGTCAAGAAAGGGGAAAATTACCTGTTCTCCAGTTTTATCCGGGTTGCAGAAGGAAAGAAATCGTTTGAAGTAAGGCTTGTTAGTGAAAAATATGGTTTGCTTTCGAAAGGATTGATCAGTTGCAGTTCAAAGTCCTGGAAGGAAATAAAAACAACGCTCAAATCATCGGTTTCAGCCTCTGATGTGAGCTTGCAATTGTGGCCATTGCAAAATGGCCGTATTGATCTCGACATGATTTCACTATTTCCCGAAAACACCTTCAAAAATCGACGAAATGGCCTTAGAGAAGATCTTGCAGATACAATTGCAGCGATAAAACCGCGATTTGTACGTTTTCCAGGTGGATGTGTGGCCCATGGAGATGGGATCCATAATATTTACAGATGGAAAAATACCATCGGGCCCTTACAGGCCCGGGTTCCTGACCGCAATTTGTGGGGCTATCACCAGAGTATGGGGCTGGGCTACTTTGAGTACCTTCAGTTTTGCGAAGATATCGGCGCAACGCCAGTACCTGTTATTGCCGCTGGAGTGCCTTGTCAAAACTCAGGAGCCAATGGGGGCGGGCAGCAGGGCGGAATCCCGATGGCAGATATGCCTGCATATATTCAGGATATCATCGATTTGGTTGAATATTGCAACGGAGCCACCAGTACAAAGTGGGGGAAAGAACGTGCTGCCGCAGGACATCCGAAACCATTTAATTTAAAGTATATCGGTATTGGCAATGAAGACCAGATAACAGACGTTTTTCGTGAGCATTTTTCCATGATCTATAAAGCACTTAAAAAAGCACACCCTGAAATAACCATTATTGGAACTTCAGGACCATTTTTTGAAGGAACAGATTATGAGGAAGGCTGGGCCCTGGCCAACGAAATGAAGGTTGACATGATAGATGAACATTATTATCGTCCACCAGGCTGGTTTATAAACAATCAGGATTTTTATGACAAATATGACCGAAGTAAATCGAAAGTTTATCTGGGCGAGTATGCGGCAAGCCTCCCAGGGGGGAACAGGACAAACCTGGAAACTGCTTTAGCTGAAGCCTTGTATCTCACCTCCCTGGAGCGCAATGGAGATGTGGTATCTATGGCCTCTTATGCACCACTGTTGGCAAAGGAAAAACATACGCAGTGGAATCCTGATCTGATCTATTTTAATAATACAGAAGTTAAGCCCACCATTGGATATTATGTGCAACAGCTTTACGGTCAAAACGTAGGAGATGAATTCATTCCTGCACGGGTTGATTTTTCAGTGAAGAGAGAAGATGTAATTAAGCGTGTGGCATATTCCATTACGCGTGACCAAAAATCAGGAAAATTATTCATCAAAATTGTAAATATGCTTCCAGTCGCAGTTAAGACTAATATTGATCTGTCCAAGTTCAGTGCTGTGAACAAACAAGTAATTAAAAAAGAAATATCCGGTCTTCCGGGTGATTACAAAATCCAACCTGTAAAAACAGCTATGGATTTTTCGAATCTTAAATCTTTCGAACTAAAACCTTATTCTTTTACCGTATTTGAGCTGTAGAAACCAAATAAAACCACGTTAAATGATCTCTAAGTATCGTCATCTCCTGTAGTGGAGATGACGACCTTTCTTAGGAATCTTCATTACTAGGAAGGCTTTTTCCAGCCGACAGCCTGTCCCTACTTTTCGGGGAAGCAATCTCTATCGCTACTAGCGTGCGCTTTAAGGTTCCCGCCTGCGCGGGAAAGACGACCACTCTATTGGAGTCTGTCAATGTGCCTGTAATTATTTTGCTAAGTCGTGTAAAGCAAAATATAAGGTATCGCCCTCTGAATATAGGGCAGAAAAAGGAAGGCCTATAAGATAAAGGCCTTTAAATTAAAAACAGAACAAATACCCGAATTGAAGTGAGCGAGTGTTATTAACCAACTCATAGGGAAATGAAAAATATCAACGTTCTTTATGGTCAATATCTTTTTAAAAAGAGGTTGTATCATAAATATAGATTTGTCATCCTGTCCAAAGGACTCCTACAGAGAGCCTGTCGAAGGACCTGTTTAAATACGCTTTAAGGTGTTTCAACAGGCTCAACATGACAGCATCTGAGGTGAAATTTCATTTATGATACACCCTCTTCAATTCAATATTAGCTACAGATCTGCTGCTCTACATCCCGTCTGATCGCATTGCAAAAACTAATTTTACATGTCTAAAGGCATTTGTTTCACTCCATTCATTGTCATAATTTAAACCGTAAGGCCAAAAATGCCCACCTCCTGTGTGTATTGCACCACTAGTGCCATCAAAAATTTTGACAAGTGCAACTGTGTTTGTGCCAAGGAAATCGCCAGTACTGGTATTTGACGTCCATCCGGTGCTTATGCCAACGCCATAGGTGTGGGCAATTTCGTGCATTGCCGTACGCACATTCTGGTAACTGGCATTTGCACCAAAACGTATATTCCCGTTTGTACTGCCATCGGCTGTGGGCACACCAGTGTTATATTGTACAGTAAGTGTGCGGGCGGGCCAATTGGCACCCGCGTTATATCTTGCACAGGCATCATTCATCGCACTGGTAATCCGCGCGAGTACATCAGCCGGTACCCCTGTACTATTAAGCACCCAATTCAGTTGACCGCTTGCATTGACCGTCAACAAAGACCATTGCTGGTTTTCTCCGCCGTTGTAAGTCCATTGTGCAACATTGGCACCATCAGCGATTGACTGGCTGGTAACCTCAAGGTCCTTACCACTGTTTCGGTTAATGATACGGTAATATCCGTTGCCTAATGAAGTAAATAGCCATTGCTGGTTTGTAGCGCCCGAATAGGTAGATATATTCACGTTATCCCCATCAGCTGTTCCTGCCTGGTCTACCTGAAGCCCTTTAGAACTATGCACCCCAATAATCGAATAGTAACCACCGGTAAGCAAGGTTAAGTTCCATTTTTGATTTGTTCCGCCTGTACCGCCATATTGAGAAACATTCGAGCCGTCAGCAGTCTGAAAACCACCAACATCGAGTACTTTTCCACTTTTTCGGTTCACGATATAAAAGGTGCCGTTGGTTACAGACAATGGGGTTTCATTTGGCGGTATTGCACCCAGTTTTGCTTTCACCGAAAGCTTATCCGTGCTGTCTGGATCAGGAAGATCGTTTTTTCTGCAACTGCCAAAAAATAAAACAAATCCGAGCATCAATATGCTGGCTGAGGGTAAAGTAAATGATTTTGTTTTCATAAAATTAGGTAAGAATGAATGAACAGGCATATGAACATGTTCGTTTGGTTATTTTAAAGAGGACATATGCTACTCGTTTGAGGTGAGTCCCTCTTTTTATGATCAATAAACTATAGTAATCACCTTGTTTTAAAAGGTTCAGCTTTTTAAAATGGCTGGTTTATAACGCTTTTGGTTTATCCTGTAATCACATGCCCGTTCCTTACTGCTGCTGCCTAAACAGCGGTAACGATTAAAAGAATTGTAAAAGATACTTCTGGTAGTTCACCAGATTTTTATACTTGGTTAAAACAAATTAACCATAAAAAATGTGCTTGTAGTGAGGGGTAATCTAATCTAAATTAGGGGGTAAATTCTTCGTTTTCCTGTTTTATTACAAGGTGTTAAGCTAAATAAGAAAAAGCAGCTTTTTATAAGCGTCTTTTTTACGTTTATTTTTGATTTAGATCGTGCCGAAATCTGCTTAGGCAGTTCACCGTCAAAACCTTTAATTTCAAGAAAGTATATTAGTTTTTTTATGAAGTGAAGCAAAGTGGAGAAATATTCATCAGAGACTTTTACGGTCTGTTTCTTTTTGAATGTGCGCTCTTACAGACTGTAGTTCAGGTAATTTTTAATCCGGTAGAGGACGTTACGTAATATTTAATTTTTTTTTAATGGCTTTCTTTTTTAAGCCCGTAAAACCATCTGGTAGCGATCGTTTTTATCTGAAAGATTTGCTGACTGCCTAGCTGGAAAGTCAGCGAAAAGGACTGTTTCTGATTACCCCTTCTTTACCTGTTGTTTACCCTTTCTTGCTACCAAGTTAACCCCAGGGTTACCCCAGGCTTACCTATTCTTTACCTTTTGGTTACCAAAAAGGTAAAGCAAATGCCTGTTTTGGCCGATCCGGCACACCGCTTATGGTCATGTTGCCCTTAAGCTGGCTGCCACAAGTGGTCTGGCTGTGGCAGCGCGGGCCAACCTTAATGGTCCATTTTAGTTCATTATCCGTGTAAATTGGTCCAATTTAGCTCATTTTAGCTCAAAATGGGGTGGCAATGCCATAAAGCCGCTAGGTTTGGAGCATGGATTTAAACATAGCGGTATAAACAGCAATCCTTTTTTGAACAAACATTTGCTCACTAAAAACAAAAATTATGGCAACCTATTCAAAAAAATATAACTGTGCCAGCCAGGTTCCTTCAGCTACAGTCATATCATTAACCGGCCATCGCAGCGGATATATCGGCCTTTATGGATTTGAAAAACATTATTTTTCTTATTTTAGATTGATTAGAATACTGAAAATTATTTTCCATATGACTAGAAAGCTTTTATTTATTTTGGTGTTAAGCTTAGTATTTAGTTCGAAATCTAAAGCGCAGCACAAATCAATAATTCCATCTGATGTAATTCCGTTTCAGGTAACCGTCGAAAAATCTATCTATAAAGGTAAAAATGCCTTAGCCATGCAGATAAAAGGTGAAGCTAATGGAGACAATACGCTTGCAATTTTGAAGGATATCGAATTTCATAACGGCGTAATTGAAGCTACAATTTGTGGACAACCACTTGCAAATGCCGGAGAATCTGCCCGTGGCTTTGTAGGTATTGCGTTCAGGTCGGCTTTAGACGCATCAAAAATGGAGGTTTTTTATTTACGCCCTACCAATGGCCGGGCAAATGATCAATTGCGCAGAAACCATTCCACCCAGTATATTTCTATTCCGGGATATCCCTGGGAAAAATTAAGAAAGGAAACACCAGGACAGTATGAAGCGTATGTGGATATATTGCCTGCAGAATGGATCAAAATAAAAATTGTAGTAAAGGATGAAACTGCCAGGCTGTATGTTAACGGTGCTGCTCAGCCTACTTTAATTGTAAATGACTTAAAGCAGGGTAAAGATATTCGGGGAAGTATCGGGTTATGGATAGGTCCTGGAACGTTAGGCCACTTTACTGATGTTAAGGTAACTAAAGAAGATTGATAAATAGTATGTAAATCCCAGCATCGAACCTGCAATTATTTTTGGAATAAATTTATACTGCTTTATACTACATTTTTTGCTTGAAGAGATATAAAACTTTGATAGTCTCCAATTACTGAATTACTGTATCGGACAATAGAAGATTCAACGGTATGCCCATTCAATGATTTGTTTAATGGTCTTCTTTATTTCGGCCTGTGCTTTCCTGATATCAACTCAACAGATCAGACCGTTATTCGTATGAGCAATTTAGGTAATGTAATATATGCCTCCTATTAGCAGGGCAGCTACCGGCCTGATGTTTTTATCTTTGCCTTTAAAGTATTTGGCAGTAAGTTGTTTGATCTTTTCCAACAGAACACATTTAAACGGCACTGTTTTGCTGCATTGCTTTTTAACAATTTGTTAATTTATCCTGCTTCTGCAAATCAATAAAGCCACTAAATGCTTTTGGCCTTTACCTCTTGCAGCATATTTTTTATTACGGTTTTGATCTTTGGAAGAAGACCGCTGTCGCTGCGTTTTTCTGAAAGTAGGGTGCTGATGAGACCAGTGATTTCCTGGATCGAAAATGGTTTTTCCAATATCGCATCGCAACCATAATCAGACAGTGAAAACAGTATTTTAGTATAGGCAGAAATAATGATGATGGGGACGTACTCAAATCCATCGATAGCGCGGATGGCGCTGCAAAGCGCTCCTCCGTTCCATTCGGGCAGCATGTAGTCCAAAATCAACAGATCTGGGCGGTAATGCTCAATCTGTTTAACCGCTTTCTCCGGATCGTGACAGCCTTGGCATTGATAACCGTACAACTTAAGAATTTCTTGCAATGTTTCCAGTAACATCAGGTCGTCCTCTACAATAAATATTTTTTTTGTTTCCATAATCTGCTCGTTGTTACATCTTATATTTTTGAAAATCCTTCAATCACCGTCCGGATATGTGCGCATACCCGCAAATATGTTCCTCTTTTTTTACCTATTGCAATGGCTTGATTTCCAGGTCATCGAGTTGCGCGATCCGGAAGATTTCTTTCGAAATAATCCCTGCATTTTCCTTTAGTTGCTCCAGGTTGCAAGATATTGTTCCTAAAGGCACCGGAAGCCCTGCTATTTCCTGGATAAGTTCCATCTGGATCATACAGGCACCTAAAGATTCCTTTTCTCCTTTGAGCAGGTTAAAGGTTTCAAATGCAGTGTCCTGGTCTGTTCCAAGCGTAAATTTTCCATAGGTAATTTTAGTGCCCTTTAAATGAAGCACCACCATTATTGCTAATGTAGATTCCATTTCGTTTAGGTTCTATAATCTGTATACTTCGGAATTAAAAAAAATGCCGCTTGGCGCGGCATTTTCAAATTTATTAGCGAATCTCGATCTGTCTTGAAACTGCCTTTGCTTCTTCTTTTTTTGGAAGTGTGAGTTTAAGGATCCCGTCGCTATAACTTGCCTGGATACGCTCCACGTCGGCGCTTTCAGGAAGTGTGAATGCCCTGGTGAAAGCCGAGTAGCTGAATTCACGTCTGTTGTAGGTTTTTTCCGATGTGTTGTTTTCACCAGACTGTGCGGTAGAAATAGTAAGCATATCTCGCTCTATCGAAACTTTAAAATCTTCTTTTTTCAGACCGGGAGCCGCAAGCTCGATATGATATTCTTCACTAGACTCTGAGATATTTACAGCAGGAAGGCTGTTGATTCTGCGGTCTGAAAAAAATGTGTCGCCCAGTACGGATTCGAAAATGTCATTAAAGCCTGGCAATAATGTACTGTTTTTCTTTTCTGGATTGAATTTAACCAATGTCATAGTATGTTCTCCTTTTTAATGGTTTAAAAAAATGGACTATTAATTAATTAATTTTCGCTAAAACCTTCTAAGTGGTTTTGAAAGTCAACGTCAAGTGCTGTGCCAATGATGCTTTTAAGCATATTCAAATACTTTTTTAGAAACCCTGGCTGAAAAATTTTCATAAATTCTGAACTTTTTTCAGCTTTGGACTGAAAAATTTTCAGTTCGCTGGCCTGATGGTTATAAGTATGGAGTTAAACCAATTTAAGCATACCGGTTTACCCGGGCAACGAAATGGTCAATATTAAAAGGCTTTGCTATAAATTCTGCGCCACAGCCAGAACCCATAATTTCGGTCTTGGTTGTGTTGGCAGACATCATAATGATATTAACAACTGAGGTACGCTCATCCATGCGCAATTGTCTGCAGATATCGAGTCCGTTACCGTCGGGTAACATGATATCGAGTATCACTATATCAGGCAATTTCTGTAAGATCATTTGGTTGAAAGCTGCAACAGTAGGGAAGCCATTTACCTCATAACCTTCTTCAGACAGGATATAACTGACCACTTCACTGATATCCGCATCGTCTTCCAGGACATAAACTAATTTTTTGCTCATTTGTGTTTGTCTTTGTTATATTAGATTTTAATGTGTGTGTTGCAGGTGGGGAACCGCAAATTTAAATGTAGCACCTTTACCGGGTTCGCTTTCCACCCATATCCGCCCTCCATGGCGTTCAATAATCTCCTTGGTAATATAAAGGCCCAGTCCAAGTCCGGATATATTCCGGTCTTTTTCTCTTACCCTGTAAAACTGGCTGAATATATGGGCCTGTTCGGCGGCAGGAATACCAGTGCCATAATCTATTACGGAAATAATTATTTCATGGTCGTGGTTTACAGCCGTTATATTAATATCCCGGGAGTGGGGCGCGTACTTTACTGCATTGCCAATCAGGTTTGTAATTACCTGCTCCATCCTCATTTTATCCCCCAGCAAAACAAGGTCTCCCTCGCGTACATAAATATAATTGTGTCCGGGAACGGTCTGCTCAAATGTTTCGCAGATATCACCGATCAGTGTACCAAGATCCAACTGTTCAAAATTGAACTGTAATTTGCCAGCCTGAACCTTGGAAATGTCAAACAAGTCGTTGATAAGGATATTGAGTTTGTCCACCTGTTTGATCGCCTTATCTAAAAAAACTTTGTTCAGTCCATCTGAAGCTGTTTTTTGAAGCACCTGAAGAAAGCCGCTCATCGAGGTAAGTGGTGTTTTGAGTTCATGGGAAGCCAAAGCTATAAATTCATCTTTTTTAAGGCTGAGGGTTTTAACCTCTTCAAAAAGTTTTGAGTTATCGAGTGCTATGGCTGCCTGAGAAGCAACCCCAACCACCAGATCTTCATGGTCCTGAACAAATATGCCGGGTTCTGGGTGACCAAAGAAAAGCCCGCCGATTACCGTCCCCGTTGAGGAAATAACGGGCACAGCCAGATAACTGACCACAGGCAGGTGCCCGTCGGGCATTCCAAAATGGGGAGCCATTTTGCCATAACGTTCATCTTTTCTGATGTTGTCTACACGTACAACGCCCTCACCGCTGAAGGTGGTATGGAATACAGCTGTATTACGGGGCATACCAAATTTTTCAAACGCCTCACGGGGAGCACCTGAGAGCGTATAGAGCATGTAGGATTCACCTTCCTCATTAATTTTATTGTAAAAGAAAGCGCCAAATGCAGCCCCGGTAAGTTCTGTTGTCGCATCGGTCACTTTCTGTAAAATCACATCAACATCCAGTTGCTCACTGATGCTCTTGCCTATCGAATTCAGGATCATGAGCTTTTGGGAGTTGCTCTTTAAGGCGTTTTCTGCTTCTCTCTGGGCAGTGATATCCCTGGCTACTTTTGAGGCGCCAATGATTATTCCATCACTGTTCTTTATCGGAGAAACTGTTAAGGAGACCTGGATTTCCCTGTTTTCCTTGCTTATCCTGATGGTTTGAAAGTGATCTATCTTTATACCTCTTTTGATACTGCTGATAATGCGTTCTTCCTCATCAAGACGGTCTGGTGGGATCAATATAGAGATGTGTTGGCCAACGGCTTCGTTTTCGCTATAGCCGAAAATATTTTCAGCTCCTTTATTCCATGTGGTGATTATGCCTGAGAGTGTTTTGCTTACGATGGCGTCATCAGAACTCTCCACTATAGCAGCCAATGCGGCCTGCTTCTCATCGGCGAGTTTTTGGGCTGTAATGTTACGTGCAATCTTACTTACCCCAATAATGCGGCCCTGCCTATTCCTTATGGGCGATACGGTAAGCGATATCGGTATTTCAGTTCCGTCTTTAGCCAAACGTACTGTCTTGTAATGTTCTATTCTTTGGCCTGCCCTTACCTTATTGATAATGTAATCTTCTTCATGTATCCGGTCCTGAGGGATGAGGATAGTAATATGCTTCCCCATTACCTCTGATGCAGAATAACCAAAAATTCCTTGTGCTCCCTTGTTCCAGCTGGTGATAAAACCATCCAGCGTTTTAGAGACGATTGCATCTTCGGATCCTTCAATAATGGCTGCCAGTGTAGCTTGCTGCTCTTCAGCGGCATACTCATCTGAAAGGTCACGGATCATTTGGGAAAAGCCGATCAATTTTTGCCCAGCATCAGTAATTGGTGAGATGGTGATAGAAACATGCAGGTCTTCCCCGGTTACCGATCGGCGTACGGTACGGATATCATTGATCTTAGCACCGCTCCGCACAGTATTTACTAAGCGCTCATACTCTTCAAAAACGGCATTTTCCATTGTTCCGGAAACTGGCTTTCCGATCTGCTCCCTGGTAAAACCAAACAGTTGCTCTGCCGCTGGGTTTATATCTGTAATGTTAAAATCAATGTCATGGCAGATTACTGCGTCTTCCAAGCTTTCAAAAATCGACTTAAAGGTAAACAGTTGATTTTGGGAAGTTAAGTCCATACTGGGCGGCAATTATTTAATTAAAGAAGGTACATTCACATTAATACCCGATCTAAATTAACAACCCTGGGCGATAATAGTTTTAAGAATATTAAAATGTAGCCCTTCATGGGCTGTCTATTTTAGCCTTTTTGAACCTGTTCTTGAAAGGGCTTACACCCGTATCTGGGACTTGAAGTCGATCGTTCCTTGGAAACCTGCATGGGAATGAGCACTCCAGTATAGGTTCTTTTGTTTTTTTAATATATTATATTGGGACATGTGTTAGTGAAACCGTAATTTCTTACAGTTCCTTGTTAAATATCTTGAACTGATTTAATAAATGACTGGGAATTTCCCTGACTATTTGGCCAGGGAAATGCAATTTTAATAAGATACAAGTGTTGTAATGCTTGATGCAGAAAGGTTGATGCCAAAGCTTCCGCCCGAAACCGTGAAGCTATTTGAGCTAAGATTTGTTGTGCTTGTTGTAAAATAGCGGTCGAATCCATTGACTGAAATTCCGGTATAGCTAAAGGGCTGATAAGTAACGGATGTATTTTGGTTTATGATAACGAGCACTAATTTTGTTCCGCTTTTGTATGCGGTAACATAAACACCGGTACTTGGATTTGAAGTACAGCTGATTTTGGTATATCCCGGGCGCACATATCTGGCATAATGGGCCATGATATAACCTAATTTTTGAATATTGCCGCTTTCGCTGATTGGCCCGTAACTTCTTCTGATGTACCACCATACATATGCACTCCATCCTGCGTTCATGCAGTCGTGGATCTCTTTGGCTGCTGTCATCGCATTTGGCCAATCTTCCCCACTTATGCTGGAATTGGTATAATGTTCGGTCATCCATACCGGTTTGCCAATATTCCCCAGGTTATAAGGTGTTTTACCGTAAATGTGGCCGCATACAAAACTGGTTTTTGATTTTGCAGTTGCATTGCTGAGATAGGTATTAATATAAGTCTGGTTCATTTGGAATGGTTCTGGTGCCATAATTGGTGCGCCGCAACTGCTGCCCTGTGCAGCAACAAAGTCGGCTACTTCCGAAGCTGTAAGTTCCATAGATTCATAGTTGACCTGATAATCAGGCTCATTCGTGGGACTAATGGCGGCAAGGCCGCCAACTGCACTATTGAACGCACTTAAATGTGCGGCATAGGCAGAATAAGAAGTTGTTTTGATTTTGCCACCTATTATACTTCCATTGGTTTTCATTGATGCGGGTGCTGACCATGCTGAGGCGATGGCTGAACCTCCATATGATTTGCATGCGTCGATAGTTGCTTTTTCAGCAGGAAATTCTGTGGAGGAATTAGGGACACGTACGCGAACTATGCTTAAACCGATGCCGTTTGTCGGTGAAAATGCTGTACTTCTTTGAGCACTTGTTAAGTCCCCTGTCCATGCTAAAATATTGGCTCCACCGAACCCTTTTATAGACTGTTGCACGGTCGAGGCGTTAATTTCGGCGGTACCCTGTACGGCGAGAGCTGCCAGGGTTCCCTTAACGGAGTCCGATCTCAGCGCTGTGACCTTTTTTTGCGGAATTAACAGTTCTGCTTTGTTGATTTCATTTTTTGAACAACCAGCAAATAATAGTGCTGCAGTGAGCACGCATGAAATTTTGTTTCTCATAAGTAGATTTGGTTAGTGATTTAATTAATCAATTTTAAATAAATCAAGTGTTAGCGGGTACTACATATGGCTTTTTTTCTGATACATATGTTGAAAGATCGAGGTTTTGTTGCGCGCTGCATCAAGAGGCCTGGAGTTGCTGTATTTAACTAGAGGGATTTAGTTGTCAGATTTGAGCAGAAACTTTTAAATTTGAATAGATGAGCAAACGAGTGTTTGATGATCTTTTAGGACAATGACTATAGATTTATTTAATAACCGAGGGGCTACAAAAGAGATCGCTGATAAGCTGGGTATCAGCCAGAACCCCAACAGCAGTTTTGAGCCATAACGTGAGCGTAAGTATTAGGCTGCTCACTTAACCAAAGGCTATCTGATGCTGAAAAATTTATAAATCAAAAGATTAATATGAAATATTTTAAGTTGTTAGTTGCTTTTTTTTTGCTTGTATTAAGCTGTTCGGGTTTCGCCCAAAACAAAAACCCAAATATCATTATCATTCTTGTTGATGATATGGGGTTTAGCGATGTAAGCACCTTTGGTGGAAATTTTGTGCCCACACCTAATATTGATCGTTTGGCTAAAAATGGTTTAATGCTGAACCAATATTACAGTGGCGCACCAATCTGTTCGCCATCCAGAACCAGCCTGCTTACCGGTATGTATCCGGGAAGGTGGAATTTTAGTACTTATCTGGATAATAAAAAACATAATAAAAATGCGCAACAAGCAGATTACTTAAATCCCAAAGCGCCATCTATTGCCCGTATTTTTCAATCTGCCGGATATGCAACCGGTCATTTTGGTAAATGGCACATGGGCGGTGGGCGAGATGTAAAGGATGCACCAGGTTTTGAAAAATATGGTTACGATGCCCATGCCAGTACCTATGAAAGTCCTGAGCCAGACCCGCTGTTAACTGCTACAAATTGGATCTGGTCGGATAGAGACAGCATAAAACGCTGGGACAGGACAAAATATTTTGTGGATAAAACACTTGAATTTTTTAAAGAAAATAAAGATAAGCCACGTTTTGTAAATCTTTGGCCAGATGATGTTCATACGCCATGGGTACCCAATGTTGGAGATGAATATACAGGTAAGTTTCCTTTAGGACAAGAATCTGAGCAGGCATTTAAACTGGTGCTGAAAGAACTTGATGAACAGGTTGGAAGATTAATGGACGGTTTGCAAAAAATGGGCGAAGACAAAAATACCATCATCATCTTCACCAGCGATAACGGCCCTTTGCCTAGCTTTAAAGGGAGCAGGACTGGTGGATTAAGAGGCAGCAAATTATCTTTATATGAGGGGGGGACCAGAATGCCGTTTTTAATTAGTTGGCCAGGGCATATTCCTCAGGGAAAAACAGATGTGGACTCGGAAGTAAGTGCAATAGACTTATTGCCATCGTTAGCCAATATGGCCGGGGTAAAATTACCTGAAGGTTATCAGGGAGACGGGTTAGACAGGAGTAAGGTTTTCGCTGGAAAATCATCATTGAGGAAAAAAAATATGTTTTGGGAGTACGGCAGAAATGATATAGCTTTTAAATATCCTGCCAAGCCCAATAGAAGCCCAAATCTGGCTGTGCGCGCTGGTGAGTGGAAGTTACTTATGAATAGTGATGGCTCTGACGTACAGCTTTATAACATTGTAAAAGATAAAAATGAAACTACCGAGTTAAGCGCCAAGCAGGTTAAAATAACCAATCAATTAAAAACCGAACTGCTTGCCTGGTGGGAATCTCTGCCTAAACTCAAAAATTAATCAAACGATCTGAGAAATGCTATGCGGGCTTTTTGCCTTGTTTATTTGCGCAGGCAGATTGGTCCCCCGCAAAGTTGATTACGCTAAACTTGTAAGCGATTAATGGTCTAAAGAAAAAGTAAACCAATGGTATGCCAAGCAGCCTTGGCTATTTGGCCTAACGATTTACCTGCTACGGCAATTTATTAAATAGATCAGAAAGAGACTGATGTATTTAAAAAGTTAACAAAGAGAACAGGATAAAAAAGTAATTTGCCATCCTATTATTAAGAGATGAAAATAAGCGTTAATAAAAATTCAATATTTGTTTTTGGGCTTTTGGCCAGCTTTACGCTATCATCCCCAAAAGATGTATTTGCTCAAAAGAAAGCAAATAAAAAACCAAACTTTGTGCTGGTAATGGCTGATGATCTTGGTTATTCTGATTTGGGTTGCTATGGTGGGGAAATCAATACGCCAAACCTTGATCGCATAGCTAAACAAGGTATGCAGTTCACAGAATTCTATAATGTTAGTAGATTTCCTTGATCCGGATGGCTACGAGCTTGCGGTATGGTCCCGGTAGAACTTCGCACTATCTTGCCATTAAACCAGTCGGTTCTGCACGCTGTTTGCCAGTTGCAAGAATCGACGCTTTCTTTTCTATTGTAATCGTCATGTAGATAGAGGAATTACCTCCCTGGTCTGTTTTCCTTTTCTTTAGAAAGAAAAAAGTAAATGAAATTTCTTTTCCTGAATTAACCATAGCAATCCTTATTTTTTAGGTAAAGTAGGCACAGGTTTTCTCTATCATGATCATCTTTACGGCTTATTATTGCTGTGGTTAAGGTTTTTGTACTGGAAGATGATCAAGATATTAGAAAAATTATAGGGTGTACTTATAGATGCAGATCTTGTGCTGTGTCTGTAATCTTTTTAGAAAAGAAATCGCCTAATACTGCTTTCTCAACATATTTATGGCCAATGCAGATAATGCAAGTGTTAGGTATATGATATAATCATCTACTGGGCAGTTAACTATCGTAATTGTCTTAATAATTCCGCATCTGCCAGCTGTTACGCAATTCCTGAATAATGCAGGAGAAGCATTATCTAAAGCTGGGGTATAACAATAGCTGGATAGTGCTGAAGTTGCTGGTGTTGAAGAATAATTTTGAACAGTATAGCCGTTGCAACTGGAAGTGGTTCCCAATGATGTTGTATAGATGCCGTCACTAACACGTGGATCTCCTGAAGCTTCATATATTACACAGCCTGTATAGGTTTGAGCTTGGGCTATTAATGACAACAAAGTCATCATACTTAAAAAAAATAGGCTTATTTTGAACTTCAAACTGTTCATGATTTTCTTTTAATGCTTTAGTTAATTTTTATAATAAAGTTGAAAGCATTAATAAAGAATAACGACGCTAATTAATTTGTTTGCAATTTACTGCATTATGACGGTTTCTTATAAAGATAGTCGTAGAAGTTGTAAGGTTCATCTTACTGTTTTCCTATTGGTGCGTGATTTTTTCCTACGCCTCTATTTATTTCAGTAATTTTTGATAAGTACCAAGCATCTAAGGCAGTCGAGTAACTATTCAGCTTCAGCTATTCCGTTGATAGCTTCTTTTCTCATAACAGTTATCAATCGATAGTACCTGGTCAGTTTTTATAAAACGAATATTTATTGGTTGCCTACGGATATCGCTTTAAAGCGCTCAGATATAAATTGTTTCTTGCGCTAGTCACTAGGTATGCCGAATTTGCTAGCAACAACCCATACGCCAGGGTAAGTTGGCGAATTATCTATCAAAATTTATTTAAAACAATTATGAAAAGTAACCGATTATTCGAAAAACGGATTGAGCTAAAAAACTGCCAGATTAATGGCGGAAGACTTGCTGAATCCAGCACAGTAACCTCAACAGCGACTAGCGGTGGTGGCTGTACCGACACCCAGTATGTGACTAAAAACGACTGTGGAGAACCAATCAGCGCCTGCACAGATTACGTTTGTAAATAAACCGTATAAACTTAGCTATAAATTAAGAAAAGACTTATGAAAAACAACAAAGCACTATTCGCAAAAAGAATTGATTTAAAAGACGCTCAAATCAATGGTGGCAAATTGGCCAGAACTTTTAGCTCATGTTCTACTTACACTTCAAGCAATTGTTGTAGTGACAGTGTCACAACTATGACCAACGATGAGGGTAAAGTGCTGAGCCAAACCACAAGTACCTGGTAAATCTCTATCAACCAGAATGGGGGACCAATGTCCTCCATTTGGTATAATCAAAATGCAAACAGCCGCTAATAATCTAACCCAATTATGATATTAATTTTCTCGGTCAACGATGATTATTCAACCAGTAGGGTAATCAATTGGTTAATACATATGAAAAAAGCATTCATTCGGCTAAATGAAAATGCTGATGTAGAAATTATTTCACTTACGGAAGATGATTTTATACTAAGAATTGATGGTGATAGGGTGAGCAGTACACAAATCACGAAAATATGGTATCGCAGAGGTGGACTATATTTGATGAAAGACTTCAGTAGTGCGCTGATCAAAGACTACTTGTCGAGTGAAATTGCCAGTTTGGTGCAGTACTTTTATTATGTGCTGGATAAAATACCGGCTATAAACAATTTCAGGACCCGAGACATCAACAAACTTCATTTGATGAACCTCTGCAAAAAATATGCTATTCCGGCACCTAATTTTCTGGTTACCAGTTGTAAAAATACTTTATTAAATTTCTTTCATCAGGAAAAACAACTGATTTCTAAACCCTTAAGTGCTCCATTCAGTATCGTTGATGAGGATGATTTTGCTCATTTGTCCTATACCGCAGAAGTCACTTTAGCGGATATCAATGATTTGCCAGACCAATTTGTCCCTACATTTTTCCAGAAAAACATCACTAAGGCTTATGAGATTAGGGCCTTCTATCTCAATGGCCATTTTTACGCAATGGCTATTTTTTCTCAGAACAATAAAAATACCAATGTAGATTTTAGGAACTATGATTACACGAAGCCCAACCGCTTGACTCCCTATCAGTTTCCGAGATCTTATGAACGTAAAATACAAAAATTATTAGACGCGATCGGACTGAACTGTGCTTCATTTGATGTGGTTTGTGCTATGGAAGATCAGCAATACTATTTTTTGGATCTGAACCCCATAGGTCAATTTGGAATGGTTTCAAATCCTTGCAACTACCAGCTGGAAAAGGAGATTGCATCATTGTTATAACATGGAGAAAATAAAACTTGAAATTCAAAACGGCACCGCACCTGTGCATCTGAAATCTTTACTGAAAAAGGAGAAACCTAAATATCTGATTAAAACCAGGTGCTCAAATTTATTCAACACCACTCACTTACAATTGGATCTTTTCTACAAATCGCCCTTATGAACAAACTATTTTTGAGAAACCAATTGTGTATTCCCGTTAAGGGCTACAATAGGGCAATTATTTATGACCTACTCAGAAAAGATTATTTTTTTATCCCAAACGAGTATCATGCCATTTTGGATACTAACGACTTTATTCAGTTTTCTAAAATTAAGGATGCCGGGGAAAGACAGGAGCTGATTAGTTTTTTAATGCAGGAAGAAATCATATTTGAACTTTCTGATCCCCGCCAGCGGAAACGGTTTATCCCCCTTGACAGAAATCTACATACACCAAATCAGTTCAGCAACCTGGTGGTTCATGCCAATATCGATGAAAATCTCCTGGATTTTATGGCCGATAAATATTTAATGAATATTTCCATTATCGCACATGAATTGAACGCAGATCTGTTAAAGTTGGTTAAAAAAATAGCTACACTAGAAATCGACGGCATTTACCTATACATCGAAAATTTTAACGCTGAGCTTTTTGAAGAATATTGCGAGGCATTCAGCTACAATCAGCTGGTTTTTTCAGTTAATTTTTTCAGTACGGATGTAACTGAGAAAACAAAATTGATTCACAATATTTACTATAATTTTTTTGAAGAAAGCTTTGAGGATTACAGCAGCAAACTAACTTATGATAAACTCGATATTAATAGTGAGCATTTTTTTGAGGCATATAATTACCATTCCTATTATTTTGGAAAGATCTACATCGATGCTACCGGCCATATTAAAAATGGATTAAAGAATGCAACGAGTTATGGCCACATGCCCTCCCTTACCAAAGCACAATTTTTAACCATCATCTCTTCAGATGCATTTCAGGAACTAGGTAGCATCAAAAAAAACGATACGATGGTTTGCACGGACTGTGAGTTTAGGTATATGTGTGTAGATAGTCGTGTTCCCCTTAAGGGTGATGAAAAATGGTATCATGACATCGAATGTCGGTATAATCCATATCTGTCTAAGTGGGATGATGAAACAGGCTACCGAACTTTAAGCGATGTTGGAGTGGCCATTTCTGCATCCGGAATTGCGATTGATCAAGAGAAATTAACTGAGGAATTTGAAAAAGCCTGGTCTATCTAATATGAAGTCCTTCCCATTTTATAAACAGCCCGACAGTAAAGATTGCGGTCCTACCTGCTTGCGGATTATAGCTAAATACTACAAGAGAAGCATTCCCTTACAGCAAATCAGAACCCTTTCGGAGACTACCAGAGAAGGAAGTGGTTTGTTTGGCCTCAGCAATGCAGCAGAAAATTTAGGGTTTAGGACACTGGGTGTTAAAATAGATTTTAATACGCTGCTTGCAGAGGCTCCTTTGCCATGCATTGTGCACTGGAATAAAAATCACTATGTTGTAGTTTACAAAATTGATAAAGCAAAAAACGTCTATATATCAGACCCCAGTTACGGCTTAATTAAATATACCAGGGCCGAATTTATAAAAAGCTGGATTGGTGAAAATGCCGACGAACACACCGAGGAAGGTATTGCGTTAATTCTGGAAACTACACCAGCATTTTATAAAAGTGAATTTGACGACGAAGAAAAGAAGGCAAGCTTTTCTTTTTTATCCAAATATCTGTTCAAATATAAATCACTTATTATCCAACTGATTATTGGTCTTTTGGCAGGAAGTATATTGTCCCTGATTTTTCCTTTTTTGACTCAAAGTATTGTCGATGTAGGTATTCAGAACCAGGATATCAATTTTATATACCTGGTCTTGCTCGCTCAGCTTATGCTCTTTCTGGGTAAAATGGGCATAGAAATTATTAGGAGCTGGATCATGTTACATCTGTCTGCACGGATCAATATATCGATCATCTCAGATTTTTTCATTAAGCTCATGAGGCTGCCTATCAGCTTTTTCGATACCCGTATGACAGGTGATATCATGCAAAGAATTAACGATCACCACAGAATTGAGCAGTTGCTGACCAATTCCTCGCTCAATACCCTGTTCTCGATGGTTAACCTCATCATTTTTAGTGTTATTTTGTTGATTTACGATTACCGGTTGTTTATCGTTTACCTAATCGGAGCAATTTTATACATCGGCTGGATCAGCTTTTTCCTTAAAAAGAGAAAGGAATTAGATTATAAAAAGTTTTCTCAAACTGCGCGTGAACAAAGTAAGGTAATTGAACTCATTAATGGCATGCAGGAAATAAAACTGCACAATGCGGAGAAGCAAAAACGATGGGATTGGGAATTTCTACAGGTCAAACTGTTTAAAGTACAGATAAAGTCTCTTTCGCTGGAACAATGGCAATCTGTTGGGGGTGGTTTTATCAACCAGATCAAAGATATTCTGGTCAGCTTTCTGGCTGCAAAACTGGTGCTAAGTGGAAACCTGACCTTGGGTATGATGCTCTCTGTGCAATATATTATTGGCCAGCTCAATGCGCCATTATTGCAATTGATTGATTTTATCAGGCAGGCCCAAGATGCCAGAATATCGTTAGAACGTTTGGGAGAGATTCATGATAAGGAAGATGAAGAGCATGCAAGTGAGCAATATGCTACAGAAATACCGCAACAAAATATTGAGCTAAATAACCTCTCTTTCAGGTATACAGGTTCAAATTCCTTCGTATTTCAAGATTTAAACCTCACCATCCCATTCCAAAAAACAACGGCTATTGTTGGGGCAAGTGGGAGTGGAAAAACAACGCTGCTAAAGTTATTGACCAAGTTTTATGAGCCAAGTTCTGGTGAAATTAAAATAGGAAATACCAATATGAAAAACATTTCGCCCAGGTTTTGGCGCCACCATTGTGGTGTTGTAATGCAGGAAAGTTATGTGTTTGATGATACAATTGCCAATAACATTGGCATAGGTGAGGATGTTATAGATAAAGAAAAGTTACGCACGGCAATCAATATTGCCAATATTAAAGACTTTATAGAAAGCTTGCCCTTGAGTTATAATACCAAAATTGGAAACGAAGGCTTAGGCGTAAGCGGTGGTCAAAAACAACGGCTTTTTATTGCAAGAGCAGTGTATAAATCACCTGATTATATCTTTTTTGATGAAGCTACAAGTGCATTAGATGCCAATAACGAAAAGATTATTATAGAAAACCTGGAGCAGTTTTTCAAAGGAAAGACTGCGATTGTCATTGCGCACAGATTATCTACCGTAAAACATGCCGATAAAATTATCGTATTGGATAAAGGAATGGTCGTGGAAGAAGGCAATCATACCGAACTGGTCTCTAAAAAGGGGGAGTATTACCGATTAATCAAAAATCAACTGGAACTTGGAAACTAAAAAAGACCTGCTAGACGATATAGAACTGCGCTCAGAAAGTGTTCAGGACGTATTGGCTGAACCTCCTCACTGGATGGTTCGTTGGGGAAATGTGATCGTATTTTGCGCAATTTTGATGATCTTAATGATGAGTTATGTGATCAGATATCCTGAATTTGTACCCGCTACCATTATTGTAACCTCACACCATCCACCAGAGCGGCTTCAGGCAAGAACGGATTCCAAAGTTGAAAAAATTTTCATCAGAGATCACCAGAAGGTGCGCAAAAATGAGGTATTAATGGTTTTACAATCTACAGCCGATTATAAAAACATGCTTGAATTAAAGAAAATTGTGGATGCTACATCATCATCCCGACTATTTTCATTTCCCCTTCAAAAGACCTCAGGTTTTAATTTAGGAGAACTACAGGGCGACTACAATGCCTTTGCAAAAGCATTTCAGGATGAAAAATTGTTTACAAAACTGCGCCCATACACCCCCGAGCATATCGCTGCGGACCAAAATATAGTCGAATATAAAGGAAGAATTGTATCGTTAAAGCAACAAAAGGATTTGGAACGGGCAAGGTTCGAGCTCACGACAAAAAATTATCAGCGCGCACAAAAACTCTTTGGCCTGAAAGTTATTTCAGCCATGGAATTCGAAGGCGAAAGAATTAAATTTTTACAGGCACAACAAGGTTTAGAAAATATCAATATTTCAATATCTCAGGCAGAAGAAGGCATCTCAAATTTTAATAAAACAAAAAGTAGTGCTATAATAAACACCGAAAAAGACAAAATCGGTTATGCTTCTCAAACGCTGCAACTGTTCGAACAATTAAGAAAGTCATTAAAACAATGGGAACAGGATTATCTCCTTATTTCTTCAACAGATGGGATGGCAAGTTTTCAGCAGTTTTGGGGAGAAAATCAATTTGTGAAAAAGGGGGATGCGATTTTATCTATTTTGCCCAATAATAACAAAAAGCTGATCGGGAAGATGTTGGTTTCAGCCACCAATTCAGGGAAGATTCATCCAGGCGCCAAAGTGCTGATCAAATTAGAAAATTATCCTTTTCAGGAATATGGTATTGTAGAAGGAAGGGTGCAAAACATATCTTTGACCCCTGATGCCGAAGGAAATTATTATGTAGATGTTATGCTCCCTAATGGGTTGAAAACTTCTCATCATGAAAGTTTGATTTTTGACAAGGAGTTAAAAGGCAAAGCGGAAATTGTAACACATGATTTAAGGTTAATTGAAAGGGTGTTTTATCAGTTCAGAAAACTTTTAAGGTATCAGGTTGATTAGAATTAGAGGATATTAAATAAAATAATTTGATTAATGAGTAGTAGATTAACCATATATGTTCATCTTCTGTTTTGTGGAATCCTGGTATGCAGTGCATGCAAAAATAAAGAGGGAAGGGCTAAATTACAGCATAAGAACAGCCAGAGGGCAAGTGTAGCGAAGGATTCTTTGGGGGCGATTTTAGCCTTGGATACCTTATCTAATGAGGCCTTCAAAAGCGCAGTTAATCAGGAAAACAATCTTATTAAAGCTGACCAAGGTCCTGTTAGTTCCTATCTTCACTATTTTAAGGCAAGAAAATATCTGCTGGAAAGGAAACCAGACAGTGCTCTGCTTGAATTTAAGCAGATGAAAGGCAAAACGCCTAATGATGCGGTAGAACTTTTGAAAACTTACAGCATTCTAAGTCAGAGTTTTGGGGACGGGTTACTCGTCGAATCAAGCGTAATGGAGAAAATAATTTCTGCCATGAAGATTGCGGAGCGAGTTCATAGCCCTATCACTTACCGTTTTTACGATTTGTTGGCTAAGGCATATTTTCAAAACAACAATGAGAAGGAATCGCTCAGATACTCGGTGCTCTATTATGAAAATCATCCATACAAAACTCATGCAGTTGTTAAACAACGCTATTATGATATTTCTTTTCTGCTGGCAGCCAGACTAAATGATGATCAAAAAATGAAATTTTATAATGGTAAGGCTCACGAACTGGCTGTTAAAGTTGGCGATAGCCTTGCTATAGCCCGTTCTTACAATAACGAATCTCAGATTTATGCCAGACAGCATCAGAATGAAAAAGCGGTGGAGTTTAGTAGGTTATATTTCAATTATCTCAAAAAACATGATAACCTGAACGATATCGCTTACAACAATTTGGCAACGGCTTTTATGCGGAATAAACAGGCCGATTCGGCTATCAAATATTATCGGGAAGGGATTGCGCGCGAAAAGAAGAATCAGTTTAAGAAACAAAACGGACTGTATTACCAGGGGCTTAAGGAGGCTTATCAGTACAAGGGAGATTTTGTACATGCTATGGAGGCCGCAGATTCTGCTTATACCATAGAACTCAGGAATTATCAAGCGATTGAAGCAGTTAAGATTGCTGATCTCCAGGAGAAATACGAAACAGAGAAAAAGGATCAAAGCATTCAGAAACTGAATGAGCTTAATAAGTCAAATGAGGCCGCTATAAAGCAGCAGCGCTGGACACTTATTTTACTTACCTTGGTTTTTCTGGCTATTTTTTTATTCTTTTACTTTATTTACCGTCAACAACGTTTAAAAGAGAAAAACAGATTGCTGCAGTCTGAGAATCAAAGGTTAAACATCGAACAAAAGCTATTGCAAACCCAATTAAACCCACATTTTATATTCAATGCAATTGCTAACCTTCAGAGTTTAATCACCTCAGGCCATGTGGATGAACCGGTTTGTTATCTCAATTCATTTTCGAGTTTACTTCGTGGCGTTTTAGAGCAAAACCGAAAGGATTTTATTGAGCTAAGTGAAGAATTAAATACCTTGACCAACTATATCAGGCTTCAGCAAATGCGTTATGAGGGGGAATTCGATTACCAGATAATTGTAGATGAAGATTTAAGCCCTCAACGTACACTTATCCCCCCAATGCTGATACAACCTTTTGTCGAAAATGCCATAGAACACGGTTTAAGGCTTATCAGTCATAAAGGTATGTTGAAGATCTCATTTAGTAAGGTAGATAAGATGTTGTTGATTAAGGTGGATGACAACGGCAGCGGAATTGTTAATCATAATAAAGAAAACCAAAATAAGCAGTCTTTGGCGCAGATTATACTTAAAGAGCGATTGGCATTACTTTTTTCGTCAGAAGAGCAGCATGCAGCATTTACCGTTAATGATAAAAAAGAGGAGCAAGGCGTAATTGCTGAAATCACCATACCTTTAATTGAAGAATAGAATAAAACAAAATGAAGTTATATATCCTTGAAGATGAAGTGCGAATTATGCAGCATATTTTGCAGATTGTAAAGAAAATCAGTTATCTTGAAATAGTAGGTTTCACCGATAGGGTATCAACAGCTTTGGTCGAAATACCCAGTATGGTGCCCGATATTATTCTTGCGGATATCCGGTTGAAAGATGGCGATAGCTTTCAGCTTTTCGATGAAATTGGAATGAAAGATTTTCAGGTTATTTTTCTAACTGCTTATGATCAGTATGCTATTCAGGCGTTAAATTTAGGCGCTTTTGGTTACTTGCTGAAGCCCATAGATGAAATTTCTTTGAGCGCAATTATTAATAAATGTTATCATCATCAGGAACAGGAGCAGTTTAGTCAACAGCAGTTGGCCATTGCCAAAGCCCATTACCTTGCGCAAGGATTGAGTGCTACCAGGCGTATTGCGCTAAAAACCTTCGAATACATTGAAATCATTGCGATAGATGATATAGTGGTTTGCAAGAGTGATAAAGGATATACCACCTTCCATTTACTAGATGGAAGAGAGATTCTGGTTTCTAAAGGCCTAAAGGAATATGAAAATTTATTAACACCATTCGGATTTTTGAGATGCCATCAATCTTATATGGTAAATTTCAAATACGTTAAAAAGTTTTACCGGGAAGGTTATTTACTGATGCAAAATAACGAGCGGATATTGGTTTCGAGCCGAAAAAAAGAAGAGGTTGTGAAATATTTGGAGAATATTGCTTAGTTCGGCACATTTTTAGCGCGCTACAGGGATACTGAAACGAGAAAACGCATAGAAAACCGGGCTTTTTGTCCGTTTCCTATGCGTCCCTACCGAAACGGTATGCCCACATGTACCAAAGTCGATTTGAGCCAACACAGCGTTCGCTAATAAATAATAAACTTTTCCTTTCTAACCAGAAATCAGGCTATTGTGAAGGTTCAACGACAATGCCTTGTTTTTTCAAAACGTTCACACTGTCTTTATGAAATAATGCCGCGTCAACCAATGTTCCTGGATTAGTGTAGAGCGCCTGAAGTATATTGCGTCTATCTTTTGAAAAATAATAACTTACATACAACCCGGGAAGATGCGCTGCTTTAAAATTGCCAACAAAATTCAGTTTGCCATAGCTGGGTTTAGCTTTCCAGGACGCTGCACGGATATCGGTTTTTCTGTACATGCTTGACGAAGCTGGACCTTTGAAAAGGATACTGTCAAAATGACCATAAACGTAAAATGAATCGGCTGTTGGCCCGGCAATATGATGAGGAAGATTCCAATATGCCTTTCCTGTAAGTATACCCATTTTTCCTCTGGGTACTTTTTCGAGTGAAGTATAAGGATATCCACCACACTCAATATTTTTCTTGGATATACATCCTGAGAAGATGACTGATATAGTAAATATCAAAATCCTGAAACTCTTTATTAAGCTTTCCATATCTAATTCATCAAAAGTCCGGTGTGTATAATCTTTAGGCTGCTGAAATAACTTCATTTACGGGCCTTTCTATCATTGAATCTTGATCTTGTTTTTTGCAGCCAGCTATTGCTACCGATGTGAAGATGAAGAGCAACGCCAATTTAATTTTTTTTTTCATGGTTTTATTTTTTTAGATTATAATTACCGGCACCTGGAGACAGTGCCTTTTTTGATAATAATCCCTGAAAGATGACTTAGGGGGTATAAGAAATGAAAAAAAATAAAATAATTTAAAAATCACTGAAAGACCGTTGCATCAGTATAATTTTGTTATTGTCAATAGAAAACTGCCGAAAGGTTCAGGTAATTTCCTTTACTCTCCGCATCGATCGTATTCAAAAGCAAAATTCAGTAAATAGAATGGTCATTAGAAGTGTTTTAGGAAGTATTCACCTTAAAGTTTTTAGTTAAGATTACCCTTCACAACCAAAGTGGGAAAGAGCCGCTACTTGGGAATACCCGCCCACCAGTAATTTTATTTTTTAAAAATTTTCTCACGATGGTTAATACCCCAATCTTTCATCACATAAATAATGGGTGTCAATGTATTTGCATAAGGCTCAATATAGTAAGCAATTTCTATAGGAGTAATCTTCAATTATTACCCTCTTGATTAATTGATGCTGTTTAAGTTCTTTTGCTAATACTTTTGGCGTCAGTGCCGGTATACTTTTTTGAATTTCCGTAAATTGGCTGTTGCGGACAGCCTCGCATATGCGTTATTTGGTCAAAAAAACACTAATACCAAAAAATAAAAGCCAAATAGAAAGCCGCGACTTTCAGTTTCGCGGCTTCAAATGTAATAATGTTAAAGTATTATAAAGCTCTGATATCAGAGTATTAATAAAATTCTGTGACAGCAATGTTTTTTTATTCAGCTGCCGCCTCAGCATTTATTGCGCTTACTGCAATTTCGGTAAGTGCTACGTCTGTTGCTTTTTCGTTCTCTAAGGTTTGTCCCAATAAATCAGCTACGTCCGAACGGTCCATGTTTTCAGCGAACACTTTTAAGGTTCCGTAAGTGGCAATTTCATAATGCTCTACCTTTTGTGCTGCGAGGATCAGACCAGCATCACGGATCATCGTTCCTGCGTCAGTATCTTCGATGATGCCGTTTGCTTCTTCAAGTAACCCTGCCATCGCATCACATTTTTTTGCTGCAGGTTTCTCATCAAGCAATTCGAATACCTGTTCCAATGTATCAATGTGAGTTTGGGTTTCCTGGGTATGTTTTTCAAACGCTGTGGCCAATTCTGGACTTGTCGCAGCTTTTTTCATTTTTGGAAGCGCTTTTACCAGGTGTTTCTCCGCCCAATATATATCCTTTAATTCGTCAATGAAGAATTCGTGGAATTCACCAGGTTCAATTTTACCTGTGGTATTGCCAGTGGTTTTTTTTGTTGCAGTTTTGCCGTTTTTCTGAGCGGCTGCCGCTTTTGTTGGAGTTGCCATATATCTTATGTTTAGTTATTTTGTATAGTATGAACCTGATGAGCAGAGAAATGGTTTGAGAAATTGCGTAAACAGGTAGTTGGCACTTGCATATAGGTATTTATAACCTCTCCATTTTTTGTGAGTTTATTTTATCCAGGAAATATCCACCTTTACGTTTCCGCGAACAAAGCTTTCCAGTTCTCCCTTTTTGCCTCTAATGGCTTTGAGTTCCTTGCCGTCTGCCACTAAAGTAAAATCCATGCCGCTTAAATTCTTTGTCCCGTTTACCGGAACGATCCTCGTCCTACAACTGATGCGCCCATCACCCTGCAGTCTGAAACTGACCGACTGCTTCCCGTGCCTCAATGCTGTTATCGGGTAGTCGGCAAAGATGAGAAAGTCCTCTTTGTCCAAGCGGATAAAGTGACGTGGCAATATGCCAAACGCATTTCCCGCCCCGTACACTTCCTGGCCTACGGTGCCGCTCTGCATGTTCCCATCCTGGATATCTTCAAGGGCAATCCAGAGTTTGTGATCAATCTCGCCGGTCTTTACCTTTTCTGATATCATTTCCTTTGGCAGCATCGGTGGGTAATAATATGGTGCACGTTCTACCAGATAGCGGATAAATTCAGTGCAGAGGAGCCTGATACTTGGCATGATCTCAATGCCTTCCGCATGTTTTAAGTAATCGTGCATGGCGCAGAAAACTTCCTGTTCTTCATAAGCGGCAGTATATGGTGCGTCGGCAAGTGGAAATAATGCAAAAAATGTGGGTACATGTTTTCCAAAACCATAATTGCAATCCCAGAGCTGCACATTCTGAAAAATTGAAGCCAGGCACCTGTAACTTGAGGTTAGGTAGCGTTGATTTCCGGTAATCTTATATAATCTTAAGAGTGCACCTGCAGCAAAAGCAGTATTATTAGCCTGGTACATAATCTTCATACCAATAGCTTCAAGCTTTTTCGCAGATTTTTCTGCCTCTCTGAGGTATTTTTTGTCATCAGTGAGTTCATAAGCCTGTAGCATCACATGGGCGTAAAGTCCCGGAACGTCCTGTTCCCCGCCTTCACCATCGGCAGTTTCTGCTTTGATAATTTCCAGTGTATCCATTTTATAAAAAACCGGCCATTCGTATTTGAATTTATGGGCAACCTTAATTGCGTAGCCAATGGAATCAAGGAAGAGCCCTTCTGCAGTGTGATCACCCTTTAGTGCTAATCTGGAGAGGTTGAGCAGGGGATGGTGCAGGTACCAGGAATCCATAACCATTGGCATCTTCTGCTCTTCATCTCCTTTGAGTTTATCCTCTGCTGCGGGATGCCAGCGCACAATTGTTTTAAGTTTTTTGCTATAAAAAGCAGGCAGGCCATTTTTGATCCTTTTAATTATTCCAAGGTCCTCGCCGCTCCATTCCACATAATCAATAAGTGGCAAAAGAACGGCAAGCTGTACCATAATCTCAGGTGGGGTTTCATAGTCGCTTACATAGGCATTGAAGTAACTTTTGCCGCCTACCATCGACCAGCAGCCTGGATTTTCAATCAGGTCTTTCAGCCCTTTTTTCAGGATCTCCGGCCACTCTAAGTAATGGGTATCCGGCCGGGGCATTAAGAGATATGCCGCTGCCAGTAGATCAAGATAATCAAGGCTGAGGTCGCTTTGTCTTGCTTCCATCGGTTTTAAACAGATATAGGCATCCGAAATGACAACCTTTTGGCCTTTTTTTAATGGTTTTTCGGTAGTCGCGGGAAGTGAAAGCCCGATTTCTGGCAATTGCCCGGAAACAACCCCTGAGAGTGTTGTTCCAGTCTGCTCCGCGTAAGGGGATAGCGCAGTAAGGTTCTGAAGATAAAGTACCCTAAACATACTCTTTTCTTTGCTAAAATAGGCTATCCCGGAACGCGTGCCGATTTGGCTTAGGTGGAGTTCTCCCCATGATTTCCTGCTATCGGATGCAGATTGTGCAGTTAAGATGTCACGTGCGCAGAAAGGAAAATAAAGATCTGTTTTTGGTGTAAGTACAGCTTTAAAAGTCAAAAATGGGAAAGCATCTTCTCCGGTATTAATATCAATTTCGATAATGCCGATCATTGTTACTAAATTGATATGGAAGGCGCTATCCTGTATTTTGGATCTGATGCCTGTAATCCCACCGGTTTCTATCGGGCAAGGGCTGAAATATATTGGATCATTAGATCCACGACTGACCGAGATCCATACCGAACCGGTGGTCTGCAATACCTTGAATATTGTTGATCCTATAATTGTTTTACCTATCTGGATAGCGTTTTCGAATTCTGCCATCGTGGAGATTGCCCAGGGAGATAATCCTTTCATTGCCTAATTGTTTTGTTTGACCTACAAAACCTATTTTTCTATTGTATTGTTTTGCTTTCTTGAGTAGGAGCGGTTTAGATTGCACAAACGGGTATTTACGGTAGTTATACCTGCTCTGTGCCAGACTACCCGTTTTATTAAAAGTGCAAACCAGATTGCTTTTTTTGATGTGTTTAATGCGGAAGCTGAAATTATAACGGCTTCTTAAACAGTTAACAAAACAGCAAGCTTATGTTTCATCATTCAAAAGACCTACAGTTTAATGCAAGGGTTTCCAGGCCTGACCCGGTTTTTGCCAATATTTTATTAGAACAGTTCGGCGGCGAGAACGGCGAGCTGGCAGCGGCCATGCAATATTTTACGCAGGCGTTTGGTGCCAAGCAGCCCCATCCCGATAAATATGATATGCTGATGGATATCGCTACCGAAGAGTTCTCCCATTTGGAAATTGTCGGTGCAACCATCCAGATGTTACTAAAGGGCGTAAATGGGGAGCTTAAGGATGCTGCGGATTCCTCGGAGATCATGCAGGTACTTGATGGCAAGGCAGCAAAGGAAAACATCATCCATTCAGCGCTTACTGCCAACCCGCATTTTGTAATGCTCAGCAGCGGTGGGCCCAGACTGGCAAACAGCCAGGGTATCCCATGGTGTGCATCTTATATCCATTCAAATGGCGATCTAACTGTTGACCTGAGATCAAATCTGGCATCTGAGTCGCGGGCCAAACTGGTTTATGAACACTTGATGAAATTTACCGATGACCCATATGTGAAGGAAACCCTTTCCTTTCTGATGACCAGGGAAGTTGCCCATTTTAAGATGTTCGAGGCAGCATTGGATACCATTCAACCGAACTTTCCCCCAGGTGTACTGCAGGCCGACCCACGGTTCACTCAACAATATTTTAACCTTTCCCCAGAAAATTCATTTACAGGTACCTGGAATAAGGGTGAAATGCCGGGAATGGGTAAAGAATGGGAATTGATAGCAGATCCAGTCGCATTTGTGAAAGAGACCGAAGGACTTACCGATCTTTCCGAACGTAAGGCAGAAGAACTTGAGGCAACAGCGGTGATGAATATTAAAATGAGTAAAGAAAAAAGTGCCGAAGTCAAATCTTCAGAACCTGAAGGTATTGCCCAATGGAGCGAATACAATAAAGATTAATATTCCCGGAACGGATCTCTATTAGGCCAAACGTTATCATAACGTTTGGCCTTTATGCATACGGCCTCTAATTTCGGCAAATTGAACAGCGCGATCTAAAACTTTATGGAATATAGTGTGTTATTTAGAATATGACTATTCCGACAACACAAAACAGCTTTGTCCCGATTGCGTCAATTCATAATGAAAAAAATTATTTTAGCAGAAGATCACAAAGTCATCAGGGACGGACTTAAAATGCTTCTGGAATCTACAGGCGAATACCAAATTGTTTTTACCGCAGGGAACGGACAGGAGGTACTCGATGCGCTGGATCAGGGCTGCCAGGCAGATCTGATCGTTTCTGATATTGGAATGCCCATTGTTGATGGAATAACAATGGTAAGGATAATTAAAGAAAAAGGTTTTAACGTTCCTGTATTGTTTGTTTCTATGCTTGAAGATGAATCACATTTATATCAGGCCATGAGCGGGGGAGCAATGGGTTTCCTTACCAAATCTGTAAATTCAAATGAACTGTTTTTCGCACTTTCAAAAGTTTTTTCGGGCGAACGCTATGTCTGTTCGTGCCTTTCGATTAAGCTTATTGATAAGATGATTGAAAAATCACTTCCAGCGTCTATCGGCATTCATGGATCTGAATTTTCTTCAAGGGAAATTGAAATTCTTGAACTTATCGGTCAGGGGTTGACCAACGCTGAAATTGCAGATAAACTTTTCATTTCCCGTAGGACTGTGGAAGGCCACCGTCAAAGCCTCATAGATAAAACAGGTGCTAAAAATACCGCAGTCCTGATGCGGTTTGCATACACCAATGGAATCCTTAGTTGATGTAGAATGAATTGACAATTTAAGGATATTGTAGAACTGCACTGAAGAAAAATTAGATCCAATTAGTTAAGAAGTACAGGGCTATGCTTTATTGACCTTACAAAAGATAGAAATAAGGGTATTAGTCACTGTAAAATGCGTATTTACCACTACCACTTGAGGGGGATTGTTGTTTCATTTTTTTTGACACGGTGTATAAAAAAGAGGAAAACAGTTACTTGGACTGCTTTCCTCTTTTTGTTTATGGTTGGTACTGCTTGAGGTATTTTTTCAGAAGTATCCGGGCCTCATGTATATAGGTTTTAACGGTTCCTAGTGGCAGCTGCATCTCATCGGCGATTTCATGGTATTTATAGCCTTCAAAGTAGCGGATAAATGGAGCAGCATATTTTTCGGGCAGCATGGACAGCGCAAGATTGATGTCCTGCATGGCAAAACTACCTACCGAACCATTTGTAGTCGCGCTATAATGAAGATTGGCAGAAGTAATCTCTTCCTCCTGAACGGTGCGGTCTCGTGTTTTTTGGTTTTTTTTGTAATTGTTGATAAAGGTATTCTTCATGATCACGAAAAGCCACCCTTTAATGTTGGTGCCGTCTTCAAACTTGGAAACAAAACGTGTGGCCTTGAGCAAGGTTTCCTGTAACAGATCATTGGCATCTTCCTGATCTCTGGTAAAATTGAGCGCGTGTGATCTAAGCGAATGCGAGTGAAAACTGATGGTGTCGCTGAATTCTTTCTGTGTCATAGGTTTTTGTTTTAGCGTGTAGTCATAAATTACAAAAGCCATACCACCGGAATGTCCGGTTCCTATCAATATGGAGCGAAACAGGTAGATTTCGCATACTACGTATTTTTACCTGCCAGTATCTCTTTGGTGATTAATACCTGTAGATATGCATCCTATATGCTACCGAAATAGCCTGTCAAAATGTATTAAATACAACAATTTGGCCTATCATGATGTTTTTCTTCATAACAATGGAAAAAGAAATCGATGGTTATCATTCAGGTACGAGTGGGCTGATATTGCCCGTACCCAATAAACTGCATTATCCCGAGGAGTTTAAAGAACGCTCCAGGCTGTGTTATTACGGCTCGCTGATGAACAGCATTGAAATCAATAGCTCGTTTTATAAAATTCCGTTAGCATCAACAGTGAGAAAATGGAGCGAAGAGGTTCCGGACAGTTTCCGTTTTACCTTTAAGCTTTTTAAGGGCATCACCCATTCTCCAAAATTGGGATTTGATCCTGCAGATATTGCTAAGTTTATGGACGTAATTGATAATGCCAGAAATAAAAAGGGATGTATTTTGGTCCAGTTTCCGCCAAGTATCAGGATAGCCGATTTTCCCCAGCTCTCCCGTTTAACGGGCATCCTGCGCGGACATGATCCGGAAAACAAGTGGAAGATTGCATTGGAGTTCAGGCATGCTTCGCTCTATGTTGAAGAGGTTATGGAGCTAATGGAGGAAGTTGGGTTTGGCGTGGTTACTCATGATAAGGGGGCTGGAGCGAGCCCCATGGACAATACAGATCTCAATTTTCGCTACCTGAGGTTTCATGGGCCAGGCGGGAATTATCGGGGAAGTTATCCTGAAGATGTGCTTGCAGAATATGCCAGTTATATCGCTGAATGGCTATCTGAAAAAAAAGAAGTTTTTGTTTATTTTAATAATACCATGGGGAATGCGTATGGTAATCTAAAAACCCTAAAGCGTTTTGTAGCAGATATGGTCTAAAATTTTTGTCCTTTCAAGCTTTTTAGATATCGTTTTAAATACCTCACTGTAACAGAACGATCGTTTGATCCCTTTTCCGAGGGAAGATTGCAATCAAAAAAAGTCAAGATGTGTACTTGGTAAACTAGCTGTTTAACAGTTAGTTAAGTCCTAAAGCGGTGAGTCCGAAACTTTCGTAGTTCGACTCACCGCTTAACTCACCTCGCATATGCGTTATTTGGTCAAAAAAGCCACTAAATACCAAAAAATAAAAGCCTGCAAATTGTTGATTTTCAGGCTTTTAGTGTTTTTTGGTGATTTCTGTTACTGATTCCAGTGGAGCCGAAGGGAGTCGAACTCATCGGTATATTTGTATGTAAATCAGTGTTTTGCGATTGACTGTTTGCTTTAAGGCACCAAAAACTCACCTTTATTTTTTTGAATGCAAATTCTTAATTTAAAGATACGAAAATGATTAAATTCAAAATTATAGGCTAGTTTGATACAGTATCTTAGCCTTTAGATTTAATATGTTTTTCTAGATTAGTGCTGGAGCTTCGTTTGAAACAAAAAAGCTTCTTGTACAAATGAATAATGCAACTGAACCAAAAGAAATCAGAAGCTTTTTAAGCCAGATCGTAGGTTCAGAAATTGACGCAACCGTTAATGTATTTACACCTTTGCACATCAATTACGGTAAACACATCAAGATCGGTAAAAACGTTTTTATCAGCTTTGATTGTGTATTTCTGGATCTGGGCGGCATAACCATTGGGGATAATGTGCAGATTGCGCCAAAAGTAAGCTTGCTATCGGAAGGACATCCAACCTCTATATCAGACAGGCATTCCTTGATCGCAAAACCTATCCATATCAAAAAAAATGCGTGGATCGGTGCAAATGCTACCATCTTACCTGGGATAACCATTGGCGAAAATGCAGTCGTGGCAGCAGGGTCCGTGGTTTCAAGAGATGTACCCGACAATACCATCGTAGGCGGAATCCCCGCAAAATTGATAAAATCAATTACAGAAATCTAAGACATCATGACGAAAGCAATAAAAGTGATAATGGTAGTATCCCTGATGATTTTTGCACAGGCTTGCGCAGAAAAAAAGACCATGCAACAATCAAATAAGCCAGAGATAATGAAAAAAATTTCGCCGAAAGATTATACCATTTTTAAAGTGGCTGACAGTATTGAAATGTACAGGGTTTCTTTCAAAAACCTTTATAAAATGGAGGTTGTAGGACATGTGTTCATTCCTAAGAACCTGGATCGCAGAACCAAACATCCGGCAATCATTATCGGCCATCCGATGGGCGCGGTAAAAGAACAGAGTGCCGATGTATATGCTTCCAACATGGCAGCTCGCGGCTTTATTACCTTGGCCATTGACCTATCGTTCTGGGGAGAAAGCGAGGGCGAGCCCCGTAATGCGGTTCTGCCCGATGTTTATGCCGAAGACTTTAGCGCAGCTGTTGACTTTCTGGGGACGCGTGATTTCGTGGATAGGAACAACATTGGGGTAATCGGTGTTTGCGGAAGTGGAAGCTTTGTGATCAGTGCAGCCAAAATCGACCCTCGAATGAAAGCAGTTGCCACGGTAAGCATGTACGATATGGGTTCGGCCACCCGTGATGCCCTGAACCATTCCCAAACCCTGGAGCATCGTAAGCAAATCATCGCCACAGCAGCAGATCAACGTTATACAGAATTTGCAGGTGGCGAAGTAAAATATACTGGTGGAACAGTGCTTAAGCTGGATGAAAACACACATCCGATACAGCGTGAGTTCTTTGATTTTTATCGGACTCCGCGTGGTGAGTTCACGCCAAAGGGCGCGTCCAGGGAAACGACCACAAAACCAACCTTGAGCAGTAATGCTAAGTTCATGAACTTTTACCCGTTCAATGACATCGAAACGATATTGCCACGTCCGATGCTCTTCATTACGGGAGACCAGGCGCATTCACGAGAGTTTAGTGAAGATGCCTACAAGAGGGCAGCAATGCCCAAAGAGTTGGTCTATGTTAAAGGTGCCGGACACGTAGATCTTTACGACAAGACCGACCTGGTACCATTTGACAGGTTGGAAACGTTTTTCAAAACCCATTTAAAGTAAATTCATGAGATACATCTACATTTTAATTTTTCAAAATCGAGCCTTATGAAATCTTTAATAATAATTACTGCCATCATTTTTGCTTTTTGTAACGCAACTTGCGGTAAAGGTGAAGAAGCAACGCTAGCCTCAGATAGTAGAAGCACAGACCCATCGAGAGCAAAAATGAAAATTACCATAGGCACAGCTGTTTTTACAGCAACTTTATATGACAACCCAAGTGCAAATGCATTTAAAGCAGGGTTACCGCTTACGTTAAATATGACAGAACTCAACGGAAACGAAAAGTATGTTGATTTACCAAACAGGTCTCCGACAAACGCATCGGTTGGAGGCGCAATTAAAGCAGGTGCCTTGAACCTGTACGGAGACAATACGCTGGTCCTTTTTTATAAAATCTTCAACACATCTTACAGGTATACAAGATTAGGTTATGTTGCTAATCCAACCGGCCTTGAAGCGGCTTTGGGCACTGGAAATGTTGTAGTTAAATTTGAAAATAATTAATCAAAATCTTAATGGGAAATCTTTTGAAAATGACGTTGCTAGTTATACTTTGTGTATTGGCAACAGCTTGCAACAAAAATAAATGTCAGAAAAAAATGGACAAGGATAAAACTGGATTAACCGAAATTTTCCCGAAGGGAGAAAAAGGCCCGAGCGAAACATTTACAGGAAATGCTTATCATACGGGCTTAGTAGATGCAGACAGTAGCTTAACTACTGTAGTTGGAAACGTATATTTCGAGCCCGGTGCAAGAAGTAATTGGCACAGTCATCCTGCTGGTCAGATTTTAATTATAACTGACGGCGTAGGTTATCATCAAATTGAAGGAAAACCTCTCGAAATTATCAAAAAAGGATGTGTCGTAAAATGTCCACCGAATGTTCGCCATTGGCATGGTGCAAGTGCCGATGTCGGTTTAATGCAACTATACATTGTTCCCAACACTGAAAAAGGAATAGTCAATTGGGAAGAAGCAGTAACAGAGGAAGTGTATAATAAAAAATAGTATGATGAATAAGAAAATGTCCTATCCATTATTATTAGTGGTTGTTTCCGTTTCCATTTTAGCGGGCACCAAATTAAATGCCCAGATGCCATCGCCTTCTTCCAAATTGGGAACTGGAGAAACTTTTACGATAACAGCAGTTCCTGCCCAGAATGGATCTTATACTATTAGTCCAAAAATCCCTAATGACGGGAAGATACCGGTAGGCACTGTATTGTCGGTAAAAGCTATACCCGCATCGGGCTACAGTTTGGATGCGATTTATTACACAGTAAAAGGCGGTGTTTGGGGCACAACGAGTTATGAAAGTTTCTCACCTGTAATGAAAATACCCGTCTTCAGAGATATGAAGGTCGGGGCAACATTTATCTCCAGCTCTTTGGTAGATAGTGTGCGGGTAATTCAAGACGTTATTTACGCGAAGCCAGGACTCAAGCCCTTGAAATATGATGTGTATTCACCTAAAGGCGCTAAAAATCTTCCCTGTATCATCATCATTCATGGGGGCGGTTGGTCCTCCAACAATGAGGACATCATGAGAGGCCTAGCTCGCGAACTGGTGAGAGGTGGCCGCTATGTAGTATTCAGTATTGACTACCGATGGATCAACAAATTGGACGGAGAAACAGAACCAACATACATGCACCAATTGATTGAAGATGTGTTTGGAGCAATAGCGCATATTCAGGAGCATGCCGCTAAGTACGGCGGTGACGCGACCAGAATAGGCATTACCGGTGACAGTGCCGGGGGACATTTAGCGGAAGCGGCGGCCACTTTAAGTCCGCTTATTGGAGATGGTGGTTTTGGTATTGCCAATGGGATTTACCAGTATATGCCAAGCTACCTTCCAAAAAACAGACCACTGGTCCAGGCAAAAAATAAAATCATCGATGCAGTTAAAGCCGCGGCACCAAGTTATGGTGCATCCGAGGCGGCAGACTTTAAAGCGTTGCTGGAGCAAACAGACGAAGGTTATTTAGATGCCATTTCTCCGACAACGCATGTTCCAAAGGCTGGTGAAAGGGTTCTTCCGCATTTCATACTCCGTGGCACAAAAGATCCGATCGTAAATCGTGCGATGGTGCAGCGGTATGTTGATGCGCTAAAGGCTGCGGGTCAGTCCGTTACTTATATTCAAGTGGAAGGTGCAGGACATGCCTTTTTCGATTGGAAACCAGATGAAGCTACAAGAGCGACATTTGCCAGCTATGGTGTACCCTCTGCTGCTCAAATGCAAGCTTTTTTCAACAAGATATTTTATAACAATTGACGTTGGTACATTACGCGGCAACACCAAACTTTCACACCTCCTAGAAGATTTCGGGGCTGCTGATTTTACATTCACCTCCGGAAATTTATGGAGATTGAAATGAAAACTGAAAAAATGGGTCTGGTCAATAACCGTTGTGATGCACTGTGAAAATCGGGGATTGAAATATTAAACGGCAATAAAATTGATAAATCAATCATTGAAAATATTAAGGATAAAGTAGTAATTATTACCAGAGCAAGCAGTGGAACGGGCGAAGTAGCGGTAAAGCATTGATTTTCACTTGGAGCACTCGTAGTTCCCGGCGCAAGAAGAGACGAAAAAATGGAAATTTAGCCAATGAAATGAATGAAACCGGAGGAAAGGCACTAGCGGTACCAGTAGTCGTAATCAATTTGAAATAGGTGAAGAATTTGGTAGACACCGCTGTTCAACAACTCGGACGAGTATGTGTGCTATTGAACAGTGCGGACATCATGCCTCTGCCGCCAATGGACAGAATTAAGGCCGAAGACTGAATATGATGATCGATGTCAACATGAAAGGTGTGCTGAACGGCATTTTGGCGGTGTTTCCATTTCTGAAAGAACAGAAGTTTGGTCAAATTATGAACACTTAACCCGTGGCGGTTCACAAAGTTTTCTATAGTTCTGCGGTGTACAAATATGCAGTACGTGCATTGACCGAAGGTTTAGGGGTGGAGTAAAAACCTTATAATCCGCACAACGATTGTGTGTCCTAGCGCTGTGAATATAGAATTACTGGTCCAGATTTCCAAAACAGATATTCAACAAGCAAACAAAGATTATGTAGCAGAAGTAGGATTAAGTCCCGATAGTTAGCAAATGCTAAACGTTGAGTGGATGTATTTTCATAGGTAGTTCTTTCTCTCCCTTTATTTTTGTGGGCACAGCAGTTTCCATTTCTTTGATCTTGCATTCCCTAAACAAGTAGTTGGTGAATCTTCGGATTCCAAACTGTGAGTGAAATTCTGATGCAATTGGCTAATGAAATGAACGGTATCATGTTCCTTAAGGGCGTATGCTAAAGTCATCCCCCTATTACAATGTTCATAAAGGAATGAATCAGGATGATTTGCATAATTATAGGCTCGCAGGCCTTGACCACTGGCTGGTATCCATTGCTATCCCTGCGGCAGAATTAAAGATAGCCTAATGATGTGTTGGATCAAAGGGAGCCGAACCTATGGCTATTATTATTGGTAAATCATATTTTAGCATATTTCCCTTTAGTTTTGACTCCAAAAACTCACATCTGTTTTTTTGATTGCAATTTCTAATTAGATATAGCAAAGTAACAAAAGCATTCAGAATCGGTAGAAAAACTGATCCCTTAGATTTTTTATGTACTTGAAATCAATCAGAATTTCAACCGTTGTTTTGCCATAAGTCAACCTGTAAATATTGATTTGTTATCTTGAACAATTATTTACTTCGTTTTATAGAGGAATTATTATAGCCTATGTCTCCTTTTGTGGCTACACTGATGATATTTTCCTAGACTAAGCATGAACAGGGAACGGGTGGCACTTTTGCCCAAAATTGCTACTATTTTCGCCATTTTTCAATATCGGCCGCACGTAGTCCCACCTGGGTGATCGATATCTCGAAGAAAACTATGGCTACTGTGCATGACCCTCTTGGGCAGGTAGCAGGTCGAAGGAAATCTCCTGATCGTTTTCATCTATTATTTCGTCCTTCTTAAGAAAGAAATCCATTGCAACTTTTTAGCAAGATCTGGATATATCCTTTGTCAGTTTTAATATATCCATTTTGAAATCAATAGTAGATAGCCAAGGCTGTTTTTAATGAAATTTTTAACTTCATCATATTTATATTCTCTGACTTCAGTCACCGTCAGGCGTGGGGATCGACGTGCATAGCCATCTGATTTTCCAGATATAGATTTTTGGAGGAAGGAGTGAACTTTTAATTTAACTATATACCGAGATCATTTAATTATCTGCCATTTTTATTTATAAAAGTAATTTTTAATTGTACTTCTTTTGTAACATAAATTGCTACTGATCTCAATATCAGTTCGGAAAAGTAATGAATAATGAAGGTTCTTCATTTTATGACAGAACTCTCCAATATATGTTAAAGTGTAGTAGGAAAGGTTGGCACAATATGGAAAATTGCCGACGCTCCAAAATTGCACATGCATCACTTGATGCTAGCCGAATTTTAGATCTGATATTTTGCATCCGCTCATGATATGAGGATATCATTTTATGTAAAGGTTGCCTGGGTAGAATAGAAGAAAAAAAATGTTGAGATATATGCTGGAGATCAAGTGATTGTTGTTCTTCAATGGTTTGAGGTGGAGCTTGACGAAACAAGATCATAGTCCGATATATTGAATTGAAATTGCCGAACAATTTAATTCAACAAAAAAATAGAAGTGAGGTTTGTCAAATGACTAGCCAATGAAATAAATGGCTATTGAAATTCTGGCTTGCTTAAAAATAAAAGACTGTGATAGATATATCATTGTGCTCATGTCTCAACGATAAAAATGCCGAATCAGCAATGAATTTTTTTTGAAACATGCTGCTTATTAACTGAACTTATTATTTACAACCTAATAAAATATTTGTGATTAAACCATTTACGCAGATTCAAAAAAAAATCCAATGTTTAATACCTCTATTTTTAATTCTTGGTCATGTTTCATTTGCGCAAAATCCATCGGTAAAAGGGATTGTCAAGGACGATAAAGGAGCTCTTCCTAACGCTACGATCTCTGCTCAAAATGATGCTAACACTGCATCAGCATTAACCTATACCGATAAAAATGGAGTTTTTACTTTTCCTAAATTAAATCCTGGGAAGTATAAATTTATTATCAAATCGATAGGGTTCGAGACGAAGACAATATTTGGAGAAGTAAAAAAAGACGTTATTCTATCTGTTAATGTATTATTAAAAGAGAGTGTTACAACCCTCGGTCAAGATGTAATTGTCACGGGAATGACTACACGAAAAAAGGAGTCTTTTACAGGTGCTACTGCTACTTTTAGTGGTGAGCAACTAAAGCAATTGGGTAACCAGAATATTTTGCAAAGTCTAAAAACGTTAGATCCATCCATATTGCAGATTGAAAATACCTTGAGTGGCTCTGATCCTAATGTTCTACCCAATTTTGAATTAAGAGGACAAACGAGTATTGAAACTACAGCACTCAGAGATGCGTTTTCAAGTAATCCAAATTTACCATTGTTTATTTTGGACGGATTTGAGACTTCGCTCAGAATAATCATTGATTTGGATATGAATACCATCGCCTCAATAACTATCCTCAAAGATGCCGCATCAACATCAATGTATGGTTCCCGGGCGTCAAATGGCGTTATTGTCGTTGAAACAAAAAAACCCATGCCGGGTAAACTCAGATTTAGCTATACATCAGATCTAAATGTTGAAATTCCTGATCTAACCTCATACAATTTAATGAATGCCGCAGAAAAATTAGAATTTGAGAGACTCTCTAGAAGATATGTTGCGCCTGTAGCAGTATCACAATTAACATATGACAGCCTTTATAATAGTAAGCTAAGAGATGTCAAACGTGGTGTAAATACATATTGGTTACAACAGCCTTTGCGAACAGGTTTTTCGATTAGACACTCGGTTACTGCTGGTGGGGGAGATAATAATATACGCTACGATATTGGTGCAAACACGAAAACGAATAATGCAACGATGATTGGGTCTAAAAGAAATGATTGGGGTGCCAATTTTAATTTGACTTATCGCACTGGCAAAATAAACGTCAGCAATAGGATTTATGTAAATGGGAGCAACAATGAAAATTCTCCCTATGGTAGCTTTACAGTGTGGGCAAGGGTTAATCCATATTATACTTTGCCAACAACCTCTCAAAAGTACCTGGAAAATAACATTATAGCACGTACCGTAAATCCCTTATACAACGCTTCGTTAAATAGCTACAGCAAAGGTAATAACTTTAATCTCATGAATAATTTTCAAGTTGATGTCAGTTTAACAACCTATTTGAGGGTTCAATTCAATGGACAAATCAACAAAAATTCCTCGGAAGATGTCAGTTTTGTATCTCCCTTGAACGTAATGTACGATAACCTAACTGACCAAACTTTAAAAGGTAGATATACAAATAGTAGAACAAATTCTTTGGATTACAATGCTAATATAAATTTAACATATAATAGGATTTTCAATAAAAAACACTCTGTAACAGCGTTTTTAAGGGGAGAATTAGTGCAGCGAAAAAATACAGCTATAGCATATAATGCAGTTGGTTTTCCGAATGCTAGTAATGGTAATCCTTCATTTGCTTATGGTTTTGAAACCGGATCGAAGCCATCAGCACCAACAACTTTGGTTAGAAGAAGTTCTTTGGGTACTTCAATCAACTATTCTTATGCTGGTCGGTATAATCTCGACTTAAATTACACACTCAATGGTTCAACAGTATTTGGATCTAATGAACGGTTTAATTCTTTTTATTCTGGTGGGATCAGTTGGAACCTGAACAATGAAAAGTTTTTATCGAAATTGAATTGGATTAGTATTTTGAGAATAAGAGGAAATATAGGTGTAACAGGTAATGAAAATTTTGGAAACATAAGTGAATCTACCTATAGCTATCTTAGTGCAATAAATGGATTTGGACAGGGGGCAGTACTCTCTATTCTGGGGGCGCCCGATCTTAAGCCTCAGAATACGATACAAGCAAGTGTCGGTATTGATGCTAATTTATTTAATAATAAGCTTGATTTTCAGTTTAATGCCTATCAAAAAATTACCAATCCGCTTGCTATCGGCATTTCCGTACCGCTATCGACAGGAATTACGCAATTCCCATTCAATCTGGGTATATCTACAGTAAAAGGTGCTGAAGCCATCATTAATTTTTCGCCTATATATCAACCTGGAAAATTCACTTGGACACTGGGTGCAACCGCCTCTGCTTTTAAACAAAAGTATGGCAATTTTAGAGCTGCACTTTCATCATTAAATAACAGTTTAAAGGCAAGTACATCGTCAAATGGATTGAGCAATAATCTTAAACGTTATCAGGATGGTTATAGTTCCTACGATTTGTGGACAGTTCCTTCATTTGGGATAGATCCGGCAACGGGTAAAGAAGTTTTCCTGAAAAAGAATGGCCAACAAACGTTTAATTACGATCCTAATGACGAAGTTGTGGTGGCTAGTTCAAATCCAATCGTTGAGGGCGTTTTAAAAACAACCCTTGCATATAAACAATTAACATTCGGTGTTTATATCCGTTACATTATCGGCCGAAGTAAGTTAAATACAGACTTATTTGAAAAAGTAGAAAACATAGAACTGTCAGACCTGCAATTTAATCAGGATAGAAGGGCACTTTATGATAGATGGCAAAATCCAGGTGATATTAGTCCTTTTAAAAACATAGCTTCAAGTAGCTTAACTCGTATTTCATCTCGTTTTGTGCAAAAAGAAACTGTATTTAATGGGGAGTCAATAAATGTTGGCTATACTTTTTCCAAGAGAAAATGGCTCGACAAGGCGGCACTATCAGCCCTAGTATTAAATGGATATTTAAATAACGTTTTTTATGCCTCTAATATTAGGCTGGAACGAGGTATTGATTACCCTTTTGCAAGATCCTTCTCAATAAGTCTAAGAGCAACTTTAAAATAAAACAAAATGAATAGACATAATTACATATGCTGTTTTCTTATATTAATGCTTTTTTGGCTCACAGGTTGCGAAAAATGGCTTGATGTAAGGCCGGAAGATAAGTTTACCGAAAAGCAAATTTACAGCTTGCCACAAGGTTTCGCCGATGCTTTAAATGGTATTTATCTCAACCATGGCAGCACTGCAATGTATGGCGGTGAACTCACTATTACCGGTGTTGACATACTCGCCAAATTATACGCTGCAAACAATAGTGCCAACCAATACCGTACACTTTATACCAATAATTATTCTGATGCGAGTGCTCAAAGAAAAATTGAGGCTTACTGGGCAAATTACTATAAAAGCATCTTAAATGTTAACAAATTTTTAGAAAATTTGGACACTTACGGTGTTGTTTTGGAAGCAAAAACATTAAATCTGTACAAAGGCGAAGCTAAAGGACTGAGGGCATTTTATTACTTTGATCTACTTCGCCTTTTTACGCCAAATTTTACTAAAGACTCACTTAGCGCAATCCTACCGTATTACGACAAATCGACTTTTGTTAAACAGGACTTTCTGCCATCTAAAGAAATAATGAATAAAATCATTGCTGATTTGCAGGAAGCTGAAGCATTGCTGCTCACCTCTGATATTGCCTTAACCCAAGCCCAGGTGAGCAAGAAAACCGGCGCTACTAATAGAGATTCCAGAAATTATCGTATGAACTATTATGCAGTTAAGGCCTTACAGGCCCGGGTAAATTTATGGCGGGGGGATAGGGCATCTGCTCTTAATGCCGCAAAATTGTTGATAAGTAATCAGGCCAAGTTTCCATGGACCGAACTAAGTGATTTGCAAATATCTGATCCATCAAGATCCGCCTCAAATAGAATTTTTGGAACTGAAATGATTATGGGAGTTGAAAATCCCTCTCTTTTTGATTTATATGCCAGTAATTTCATTTCAGGGTTACAGACAGGTATCTTATTAGCTCCCAACGCAAATTTTCTTAACAATACGGTTTTTGAAGGAGTGTCAAATGATTATCGTAGAACCTATCAATGGACGACTTCTGTAAACAGCCCACTATTTACAAAATACGAAGTTGGGGCAACGACATCCTATAATAACTACAGAACGGTCCCGCTATTAAAAATGGGTGAAATGTATTTGATTGCCGCAGAATGTGAAAGCACTGTTGATGCAAAACTTAGCTACCTGAATAGACTACGTACTAAACGAAACCTTCCGGCGTTGGGAAATGCTACTTCTTTAACTGATATATCAACTAATATACTTAAAGAATATTATAGAGAATTTTACGGAGAAGGTCAACTATTTTTCTACTACAAAAGAAATCAAACTGCTTTGATAGTAAACGGAGGAACAAATACAACCACTGCGATGTCGGACATGAGCTATACTTTGCCTGTTCCTTTTGCAGAAATTTCACAACGATAATGTTACATTGATGAAAAAAATACAGTTATTATGCGTTATTTCAGTCGCTATATTGATTTTCGCATGCGAAAAAAAAACACTAATTACTTATGACAATGAAAGTGCTGGAAACAGTATTTATTTTCCAACAGCTTTAAAAGCCAATTCCTTACGATTTTCATTCGGTTACAAAAAAGAGTCGATTAAAGACTCTATTATTAAAATTTTAGTGAGAAAAATCGGTAGCCCTAAAAGCCTAAATGAGAACTATTTACTCAGCATTGCTGCTGGTACCACGATGGTTGAGGGGGTCGATTATGAAATACTCAATCAACCGCTCTCCATCAAAGCAGGAAAAGTTGCAGACACACTACAGATCAAATTTCACCGAACAGTGAAACTAAAAACCGATAGTATGTTCTTAAACCTTGAATTAATGCCTAATGAGAACTTTAGCAACAAGCTATATAGCTTAGACACAGTTAGTTTTAATAAACCATTTACCAAGTACTACACACGCCTTAAAATTACATTGGATGACATACCGAACTCGCCATCTTTCTGGACGATCGGAGAGGACTCCAGAGCTGCTACTACTATAAATTACCTCGGCACTTTTAGTGAGAAAAAATTTAAGCTTTTAATAAGCCTGCTTAATCTGGATGTAGAGGAAATATTAGAGCCTGAATGGTTAAGTCAACCCGGGAACGTAACCCGTTTAGGCGCATGGGCCCTAAGCTTAAAAAATTATCTTTCTAGAATGCGTCTGTCCGGCACACCTATTTACGAGAAAGACGGAGTTACGCTTATGACAGTGGGATTAGGGATTTAAAAAATCAGCAATATGAAAAGAAAATATTTAGTTTTTGCAGCATCAGCTATTTTGACATTAATCTTTTTTTCTTCTGGCTGTAGAAAGGATCTTGGAAATTATGATTATGAAACCCTAAACGAAGTAAACATAGCGAATTTGCTTCCGTCTTATTCTCCACTTCAAGGTACAGTGCTTAAGATAAATCCTGAATTGACATTTTCGTTGGATAAATCTGGCGATACAAGCTTGTATACTTATAAATGGTTCGCCGTAATTAAAGCTGGCGGGTTTGGGGCTTCTGAAACCACGTTTTTGATGAGTACGACAAAAAACCTAAATTGGTTGGCAACTCTGGCATCTGCTCGATACACGGGATTTTATGAGGTCACTGAAAAAAGTACAGGAATAAAATACTCGAAAACTTTTGAACTTAATGTAATGACCAATGTTAATAACGGTTGGCTGATACTAAACGACATTAACGGCGAATCAAGACTCGATTATATCAATTTTAACAGCATTGATGAACCTCAGACCTTTAAAGACGTTTTAGCTTCTCAAAATTCGGTAAAACTGACTGGAAAACCAAAATTAGTTTATTTTTGCAACCGCATAGATGTTTTTACACGAGCTAGTGGTAAGGCAGTGTTTGTAGGTACAGATGAAGCTACCTACATACTTAGAAACGATCAAAATACCTTTACGAATTTCACAAATTTTGCATCATCTGGCGTATTAACCAAAACCTTGCCCTATTATGCAGAAAAGATTAGAAACCCGATCCCTAATCGTCTGTATGTACTGGATAACAAAGGAGATATGACGATGGAGTATCCTGCTGAACAGACTTTTTTTGGCGATGCCATCAATATTGACCTTTCGGGAGCAGCCTTCAGAATTTCGCCATACTTCTCTGCTTCAAACTCGTATGTTCTGATGTATGATATCGACAAAAAAAGATTCATGCAACATAGCGGAAGTAGTAGCACACTACCAACTGTACCAATTTATGTAGGTACAACAAGGTTTTTCAATCCTGGAAGTGTAGATATGGATTTGGTATATATGGATTATACAAAATACCTATCTGGCCAAACCTATGCCGTATTTAAAAACAACGCGAACAAATTCTTTTTAACAACTATTATTTCCAATTCATCAACTTTTCAGCCACAACTTTATCAAGAAATAACCAATGTTCCAGAAATAGCAAATGCGATTTATTTTGCCATTGACCCCACAAATGGTTATTTGATGTACGCAACAGATTCCAAAGTTTATCGCTATAATCCAACGGACAAAAGTAGTTCATTGGTAATAGATTTGGGTGCTAGGAAAATTAGCTTGTTAAAATATCAATCATTTTTAAATAACAACACCCCAGTAGCAAACATAGATAAATATAGGGCACTAGAACAAAGTTTGATTGTGTGCTCTTATGAGGAAGCTAGTCCGGCATTCTCTGGGATTATGACCCTATACACAGTTCCTGCTCTTAACGGTTCATTATCGATGTCCAAGACGTTTAAAGACTTTGGAAAAATTGTTGATTTAAGTTTTAGGGAATAAACTTAGAAGAAGTTAATCTCCCACAAAATCGACAAAGTAATTTATAATAGTCTAACATTAAAAAATAAAATATTTTATGAAAACTAACCTGAACACAGTTTTACTGATCTTGCTTTTTCCAATCTGTGCCTTTTCCCAGAGTGCCAGGTTTACGCTTACGGGTAATCTCAACATTAAACATAATGGTAAACAGATTACCTTGCACCGTCCCGCTCCAGGGTTTATGCAACCTGACTCTTTGTTGGGGTCTTCAACCGTTATCAACGGAAAGCTCATAATTTCTGGAAATGTTATGAAACCACTTTTTGCAAAGTTGAAGTTTGAAAACTCTAAAGATCAAACCGAAATTTTTATTATCCCAGGCGATACCGTAGTTTTCGCTGCCACTGATTCGTTAAAGCACTCAACTTTTCCTGGAAATACCATGATGAACGATTATATAAGATTTAAGCATGCGATGAAGGATGTCTACCAATCACTTGACAGATTTACCTCCGTCGTTAATGGTGTGAAAGCAGATCCCAATAAGCCTGTACGTTCCAATCAGGATTTAGTAGACTGGGCCAAACTTAGAAATGATACGGTGAAATCATTCGCAGCTAAAAACCCGGATTCCTACATGGCATTATACCTGTTCGATTCTTTTGTGATACCATTTGAAAGATACGAAGAACTGATGCCGATCTATGATAAATTTACCACAAGAGTAAAGAACACTTCATTTGGAAAGGCGGTTCTGGATAGGTTGTCTTCCATGAAATTTTTAGGTACTAAGTTTAGAGATTTTACATCATCTACACCAGATGGACAACAAATAAATCTGACTGAAATTGTTAAACAGAGTAAATATACCTTACTCGATTTTTGGGCCAGCTGGTGCCAACCATGCAGGAAAGAAAACCCAACTTTGATCAAGGCTTATAATCAGTTTCATAATAAAGGGTTGAATATACTGAGCGTTTCGTTAGACGCTAAAAAAGTCAACTGGGTTGAAGCTATTGCTAAGGATGGTATGCCTTGGTACAATGTAGCTAATTTGAAGGGCTTTCAAGACCCATTGTCAAAGCTGTATAATGTCGAGACTCTCCCCAGAAATTTTTTAATAAATTCCAATGGCGTAATTGTCGCACATGATCTGGGCGGTGAGGGGCTTATACAAAAAATAGCCGAGCTGTTTAAATAAAATTAAAATCTGGTATTGCGCCACTTCCAACTTCAAGCCGAATGAGAAAACTCGCTGGTGTCCGTTTCGTACCCTATTTTCATCATCTTTAATATAAACACATGAATCCATCGAAATCAATATTAAATCTAAGTTGTTTTAGTATCATAGTCTATATTTTAACAATATCTACGCTGTGCCCTGCACAAAATATTAAACTTTTAAATCCCGTTAATTCTGGAGACACGGTCAGGTTTGAATTAGTTAAGCAAAATAGTAAAATTGTTGGTTCAGATAAAATTGAATACAAGCAAACCGGCATCACGGGTGACAATACTTTGTCAGAAGGACCTGTAGATGTTTATGAAAGCAATGGCATAATTCACGGTAAATTTAAATCCCAATCTCAAAGTGATTTAATCATTGTAACAGTAAAGGGCGATAAACAGGCCAACAAAATATTAAATACTGAGCATTTAATCATATACCCAAGAAAAAATGGGTTAATTCAACCCAAATCTTATGTATCTCATGCTGCTGTTCTAGAATCTTTAGGCTCTATGTTAGGAATAGCGCTAAATAAGACCGAAGCGTTAAAACTGTATCAAAAAGCAATTCAATCAGATCCGTTCTTGGCCGAAAGTTATACTCCCAGTTATTACAGACTGATGTATGCGATGGATAAAATTTCAGGAAGAAGGGTAATAGAAAAAAAAATAAATGATATAAAAATTGATCAGGGAAAGAGTGAAAAAGATTACATTTTACAAAAACAACTTTATAATCTGTTAAAAGACAGCGTGGAAGCCAATCTTACTGAAAAAATTATCTTGGAGAAATATCCTGCCGGAAAATTAGTATACAGAAAATACATGGAAAATCTGGCAAGACAGACCGATGCCAACAAACGAGAAGAGCTGACTATTGAATTTAGAGAGAAGTTCAAAAACCAAAAAGATATTGATATGGTTCCAGCACTCGATTACCAATATGGGAATTTGGCCTTGGCTTTTTATCAGAATAATGATTCCTTAAAATTTATATTTTACGTAAACAAAATAAACAATTTATATTATAAATCATTCATAGCAAATTCTTTGGTTAGCCATATGAATACGGATGACACATACCCTCATTTAGCGGCTGATCTTGCAAAAGAAGCAATTCTATCGTTAGAACGGTACAAAAAAGAAACCAGGCCTACAGCAGATCAAAAAACTTGGGATAACGCAATAAATAACCTTATTTCAGTATATAAAAAAGAGGAAGCCTGGGCGTTATTCAGGAATAAAAGATTTAGCGATGCCCTTAAATTACAGGAAGAATCTATGCGCTTGTCATCTGCTAGCGAACAGATGTCTAATGAAACACGCAACCGCTATATAATGATGATGGCTGCTGACGGACAGTATGAAAAGGCACTGCAAAATGCTGAGCCACTTATAAAAAAAGGAAAATTGACAATTGCTTTACGGGATACGCTCAGGTCAATTTATGGTAAAGCCGGTAGAGGAGATGATTTTAATGATTACCTGTCGAATTTAGAGAAGGACATAAATTCTGAGGTTAAAGCTCACATTGCGCAATCGAAGCAAAATATACTCGCACCAAATTTCGAAGTATTAAATTTAAAGGGTGAAAGTGTTAGGCTTTCCGATTTAAAAGGAAAAATTGTAGTTCTTGACTTTTGGGCAATGTGGTGTGGGCCTTGTAAAGCAAGCTTCCCTGCTATGCAGGAACTTGTTAAAAAATATTCAGGCAGACCTGATGTCGTATTTTTATTTGTAAATACTATGGAAACCGGTGATGATCGTATCCAACGGATCAGTACATTCCTAAAAGCAAACAATTATAGTTTTAACGTAATTCTGGATACAGAGGATAAGGCAAGAAATTTAAAGAATACGATCTCTTCTGCCTATGATGTCAAAGCAATTCCAACGAAATTTATTATAGATAAAACTGGGCAAATCAGGTACCGTTCAACCGGAGGCGGTGGTGGAGAACAATCAAAAATGGTTAAGGAAGTGAGTGCCATGATAGAATCTATTGAAGGTTTATAAGCCTGTAAATTCGCATAACAATGAAAGCTGGAGGCTAACTTCGATGAATTTAGCATGACTTAAAGATTTGTAACAAGAGTCTATTAGAAAGGATGTAATGAGTTCTTAGATTGAAGTTGTTATGCTAGGTTAATAGGTCTAACGCAAATTCCTTTCTAATTTCACTTATCAATTTTATCTTATTTGGCAATTCTCAAGGTGGCAGTTCGTCTGCACTGTGTGATTGTCGCTCAGTATAAAAAGTTGATAATCAATTATTTATATCGTTAGACCGAACTTGCCGTCTGCTATTTGAAAATAAATTTTTATGAAATATAAAAAAGCTTTATTAATATACTTTGTTTTGTTTATCTGGAATATTGACTGTGCAACCACATATGCCCAAAATATGGAGAACGGTTCCTATTACTCAATCTTTAGATCCTACATTGGCCTCCTGGGGCAAAGTAATTATCCAAAAGTAAAAGAACTTTGTAAATTAGATCCGAGGGACATTGCAACGACTACAAAGTCAATCTGGGAAGATTGGAAAAGGGCGAACAAAGCATTGACTGACACAATAGAACTTCCAGACCCCAACCCAAATACAGCTAATATTTTAAGTTGGGTGTTGCCTAATGAAGCACCTTTACCATTTTATTTCTTAACAAAAGGCAATAGACCTTTAAACGGCTATCCCCTCTTTATATCTTTGCACGGCTCAGGACCAAAAGAAAAGGAGTGGCCAATGGCCATAAAATTAGCCGCTTACTACCGTGATGGTGCAAATTGTTATTTTATTCCTCAGATACCAAGTGAAGAAAGATATCGATGGTGGTACAAGCCTCAACAGTATGCCTGGCAAAAACTGTTTAGATTGTCCATGTTGAATGAAAATTTTAATACAAACCAAATTTACTTTATTGGTATATCTGAGGGCGCCTATGGTAGCCAGCGCCTGGGGGCATTTTTCAGTGATTATCTGGCGGGAGCAGGATGTATGGCTGGGGGAGAACCTTTACTGAACGCCCCGGTTTTAAATTTTAGAAATATTGCGTTTGCCTTAGAAACAGGAGAATTTGATTCAGGTTTTGGAAGGAATCGCCTTACACTGGCTGCAAAGAAGGTTTTCGATAGTTTAGCTTACTTGAATCCTAACAACTTTAGGCATCAGATAAATCTTCAAGTAGGAAGGGGGCACGGCATCGATTATAAAAAAGTATCGCCTTGGTTAGTGAATTATACCAGAAATTCTCAGCCGAAAAAAGTTAGCTGGGTGAACTTTCCTTTAGACGGATCGTATAGATTAGGTTTTTATAATATTGGAATAGCTGAGCAACCTAACATTTCTGAAACTTCGGAGTTTGATCGTTCGTTAGCCTATCTTGATATAGAAGATAATATAATCCGTTTAACGTTCAGTTTGTGCAATGCAGATCTAAACAAAACAATTCCAATCAAAAAAGGTGTTGTCGATATCTTTCTTTCAGATAGGCTTGTCAACTTAAAAAGAAAGGTGAAATTATTTTATAATGGGAAGATGGTGTTTTATAGAAAACCGGCTATTAGAAAAAGCACATTGGCTCAAAGCTGTGCGCTTTTTGGGGATCCTGAAAGACTTTTTCCTGCAAAAATTACACTTTATTTGAAAGATGGGAAAGCCAGATAGGCGCATGATAATATATTGATTAGCTTATGCACAAAAATAGCTGTAAATAGGATTATGGGCAAGGCAGCTCTTCACAATAAAAGAAATATGCTTTGACCGCACTAGCCTAGTTCCTCTACTCCAATTCTAAAGTCATGAAACATAAACTAGTTCCTGTTTAAAGAGAATATTTTTTCCGTCGGATTTATTTCAAGAGTTGTCTTGTATCCAATGGTAAGCTTGGTATGTTTTCCTTTGCATCTTTTTGCAGTACGAAATTCGCAATGACACGGGTTCTCCACTAGATCGTCTGCAGATACAATTTCCGAAGATCAATTTCCGAAGTATCTTTGGCAGCTAAAGTATGTACAAGGGATCCCTGCCGCATAATCCCGATCCTGGTTCCCACATTTACCGCGTTAAAAATATCATGGGTGGCCATAAAAATGCTGCGGCCATCAAGCGAAAGTTGTTTTACAATTTCACTAAATTCATCAGTCGCTTTCGGGTCGAGGCCACTTGTAGGTTCGTCCATTAAAATGACCTTGGCATTTTTAGCTACCGCAATGGCTATCCCTACTTTTTGCCGCATTCCCTTACTATAAGTGCTTACTCTTTTATGAAAAGCATCTGGTTGTAGGCCGGCTTGAAGCAAAAATGCTTCAAGCTCATTTATTTTGTAAGTGTACCCTGCAATACGGCTAAAAAAATCTAAGTTTTCCAAACTGCTCAGGTGACCATAAAGCATCACCACCTCCGGGATGTAAGCTAAAAACTGTTTAGTTTCCTCATTATTGGGGCTTACCAACATATTGTTTACCCTGGCCTCGCCACTACTGGCTGTTGTTAATCCAAGAAAAAGATTAATGGTAGTGGTTTTGCCAGCACCATTTTGCCCAAGCAAACAAAACACTTCTCCAGCCTCTACCTTTAAATTTAAATTATTCAAGGCAACATGGTCATGGTATCTTTTGGTCAATCCAATGGCTTCTAACATATAAATAAAAGATTAAAATTTTACGCCAAGTGAAAGTCTGATGGTAAAAGGTTCACCTTCGATAAAGAAATAGTTGTTTCCAGGGTATGGAAATTCTGTTGTAATGTCACCAGATCCCATGTAGCGCTTATTGATTAAATTATCTGCAATTAACCTGAACATATATCTAGGGCTGCTAAAACTCAAACCTGCATCAAATTTGGTATAGTTGGGCAGATAGGTATCCTTTTGACTGATTGCGGAAAGTTTGGTGATAGTGGTTTGTCCTGCACTGATCGAAATTCTGTTATAACCGTTTACAGGAATGCTATATTGCAGCCAGGTATTAAACACTTGTTGAGGTACATCGGGCATCTTTTGTCCTACAATTGATGGATCATCAGCTGTTGGGTTTAGGTTGTTGTCTTTGGTTATTTTGGCATCCACATAGGTATAATTCGTGATCAGTGATAAACGATCGGTGATATTTCCGATCACATCCACCTCAAAACCATTGCTTACTACTTCACCCAATTGAAGATAATAAGCAATTGGCCCTGCAGAAGCCGCATAACTTCTGAAATCTCTCGCCGCTACATTTCTTTTTACTGTATGGAAACCATTTACAGTGGTTAACAAACGGCCATCAAACCAGTTCTTTTTTATGCCGATTTCAAAATTATTACCTAATTCCGGTTCAACAGGTTTTGATGCTGTAACAGTTTTTTGTCCGGCCTGTGGGCCATCAACGGTTTCGGTAACTACCTGACCCGTCTTAGGTATAAATGATTGATCATAAAGGAAATAAATAGAAGATGCGGCGTCAGGAATGAAGCTTAGTGCAGTACGCGGCGAAAAAGCGTACTGTTGGTAATAATCCGGTATACGTGGCCCCTTAGTGGTAGTAAGTATATTACGGTTACGGTAGTTGGTATAACGTGCACCAATAGTTAACAGAAATTTATCAAAAGCAATGTTGTCGTAAACATAAGCTGCAGAGTAATGAATGTGGTTTTCCTGTTTGATTGATCTTTTGGTAAGGTTTACTGTATTTGGATTTACATAAAAGTTAGGCTTATTCCTTTCAAATGGGGTAGCACTGGTGCCATAATAGGTAGATAGTGAGTCTTTACCAGTGGTATAATCGCTTCCAACTAATAAAGTGTGTCTTAACGCACCTGTTTTAAATTTACCCGATAAAAACAGATTGGTACTATAGGTTTCGCCCAATATATTTGAATTGGTCGCAATGCGGTTGGTTTTGTCCTGATCATTAAAACTGATCGAAGTCCGGTTATTTGCCGATACCATATACCATTGATTGCCAGGCGCTTTAACAAAGTTCGATTGCGAGGTAAGCTGCCAGTTTTCGTTAAATTTATGAATGGCGCTGAATCTGAATGTATGCGTTTGCGAAACACTTAAAGGCAAACCGATCCCCGCACTGAAATTCAAGCTGATCGGATCTTGCAATACATCTCTATCCTGGCGTAATTTATTGATAGCAGAACCATTTTTAACTTCCCCACGGATGTAATTGTATTCGGCAATTAAATAAGTTTTTAAACTAAAATGGTATTGTAACACTGGCGCAATTACATATTTGGTGGTTTTCATGTAATTGAGGTAAGAATCTTGGTGCTGGAATGCTGTGTTAAAGCGGTAAGAGAAACCTTTGCTGTGTGTTGTGCTGCCAATATCTGCCGTAGCACGGAAAAGGTTATAATTGCCGCCGGTGACCTGTACATTTAACAGTTTTTCCTTTGGCGATTTACTTACAATATTCAGTGTTCCTCCTGGTTCACCTAATGCACTGATAAATCCTGCAGGGCCTTTAATAAATTCAAGGTTTTCGATGATTGCCTCGTCATCGAGCGTCGCGCCCAAAACCAATCGGTTAGGCATTCCATTAATGGTGGTTGCGGCATTAAATCCCCTCACTTTTATCGATGCCGAACTATCGAAAGGAGAACTGTTATATCCGAAATATACCCCACTGGCGTTTCTGGCCATATCTTTTAACTGTAATCCACCCTGTTGCTGTATCAAGACAGAAGAAATACTGATGATATTCTGTGGTATCTGTAGTAAAGGCGCCTGCATCCTCAAACTATTTGATAAAGTGTCTTTTTTTAGTTTGATTGCCTTCTGACCATCAATACGGACTTCACTTAGCTGACGTCCGTTGCCGGTAGAATCCTGGACCGATCTGCCCCGCTTTTCGTGCTGGGCATAAACCTGTTGTACCGAAATCGATAAAAATAAAATGAGGTAAAATTTTTTCTTCATTTTTTGGTTTGTGATTGATTGTTTGAATTAAATTTTAATTCGGAATTTTCTAGCTAGAAAGATGATGCAGAAACTGACGGAGAACAGGTATAAAATACCCAACAAAATATTCTGATTTTTATTTGCTATCGGTTTAAGTTTAAATTCAGGTAGATCGCTTAATTCATTTAAACTTATTTTTTTTTCTGATATGATATAGTCACTCATAAAATCAACCCAGGTCTTTTGAAAGGCATTTACCTGATCCTGATAAGAGAGGTAATCTTTCAGTCCGGTTTCAGCAATTCCATTTAGTATATATTGGGTTTTTGTTGTCGGGTTAATCCAGTTTAGGCTATTGACAGCCGCATTTTGTTTTTCGGGATACTGATTATAGTTTTTAATAACCTGGGTCATGCGGTGACCCAAAAGATCATAATAGGCTGCAAAACGTTTGTTGCTATTTTCGCTCGTGTCCGAAGGCGCCCTTAAAGCTCGGTATTTAGGATTGTTTAGGTAAAAGGTATCGATAAGTAGTTTGCGCGGTAATGCCCAAATGGCTTCACTATTTTCTCTTAACGCAACGACGGCATCGGTTTTTAAAGGAATTGGATAATATAAGCGCACTATGGCATTGCATATTGCGGGCAACAGTATCAAGAAAAAACACCACAAACCCAGCAGAAAGAGGGCATTGTGTAAGGAACTTTGACTCAATCTGACGATGAGAAAAATAATGGCAAACCAAAAGAAAAGATAGGAGCAGACACTAAGAAGCCATAAAATAGCAGCTGTTGGATCAAAAGAAGTCAGTAATGCCGAACTGGTAAAACCGGTTATACTGAGCAACCAGGCCATTATGCCAATCAGCATGAACCTAAAAACCAGTTTAGAGCTGATTATCCTGCCAAAATACATGCCTTGTAAGAAAAGTAATTTATCCGTTTGTTGTTCTTTTTCTTTCGATAAGGTATTGTAGGATAAAGCGATGGCGAGTAAGGGAAGCAGATAGATAATCACATAAGCAAGATCAAAATTGCCCGCCGCAAGCACCTCAGGGTTGGAGATTTCTGCATTTGTTCCCTGTACAAAATTGCGCTTACGCGTAATCACATCATAATAAGGCACCAAGTCTCTTTGTCCAATAGATAAGGTGCTTAACGAATGTGGTTTATGGATGGCATATAAAGGATTTTTATATTCAATTACGGCGGGTATCCCAGCCTGATTAAACAAGGTTTTCCCTGCTGCGGTAGTGGTATCAGCTGAAAAACTGGCTACAGCTTCCCGATACTTTTTTTGATATCCGTTCCGAAGACTATCAATGACCAATAATTGTTTTTGAGTAAAACGATAACCATTATAAATGCTGTAAAGCCCGGCTGCAAATAGAAAACCGATTAAGACAAGCATAAATTTTTGCCTGGCTAAGAGCCTCAGTTCAAATAAGAATATGGTTTTAAATAACTGCATGGTTAATAGATAAAGAACGTGAAGCAATAAACTGAAGTAAAAGAATAAATATTAGGATCCACCCCGTTAAAGAAAGTATAGCAATTTTTTCTAGCTGTAATAGCTGGTCAAGTATTGGTAATTGATACCTAAAATCTTTAAGCTGGCCGAAGTATTTTGGGCCGACTACATATTCGCCTTTAACATTCCTGCCATGCATGGCCAGTTGCATGTTCAGTTTCCTAATGAGCTGGTTTCTGTAAGCCTGTGCCTGTTTAAAGAACTGTTCATGATGATAAAAATCTGAACCTGACAGCGCCATCGAAAGGCGTTTGGTTGATAGAAAGGGATCAATAATACCAGATACGATTAAGAAGCGCTGTTGTTGATCAAAAATGTTCTCAACCGCTTTAAAATAATGGTTAAAGGCCCTGGTACGGTAATCTTCATTAAACTGAAGTGTCAAACCATCTATATTAAAAGGCAATGCTTCAACGCTATCGACCTGATGTTTTTTCAATAAGCTATTGATATAACGTTCGCCACGGGCGGCATATGGATCCTTTCCGTTTAATCCATTTCTATAAGCCTGTTCCACTAGATCGCTAAAAACTGCCCGCGACATTAGCGGATAACTACAGCTGGCCATACCAGTTATTATTTTAGGGAAAAGAATGCTCATGAAAATCCAAAAGCATAAAGCACTAAACAACGCTTTTCCTGAATGATTGCTGACAACCGAAATAATGGTACCTAACAAAGTCATTAGCAGGTAGTACAATAGGTAGGTAATGAGGATCCATAAAAGCCTGGTCAAAAGCAAAGCCATATCGCCTGAGCATAAAACAACAATGGTCATGATTATAAAAACAGGAAGTATAATTACAATGATAAGCAGGTAATTCGCCCAAACCTTCGCCCAAATAATTTTGCGGCCACTTAGGCCCTGGGCCAAAAGCATTTTAAGGGTACCGTTCTCTTTTTCGCTGGTAATTCCGGTAGAAGTCATGAACAAAAGAAATAAGGGGACCAACAACTGTAGGATAAGTGCAAAGCTGAGGTTGCCAAAACGCATGGTCGTATCATTGTTCTCAGCGGCGCTATTGCTAGTTTCGTGCTGGATGTGTGCTTCTACTCGATAGGTAATTCCGGTATAATCGTTAATACCCGGATCAAAGACATTGAGGACATTAATCGGTTTGAAGAGGTAGGTTCCAAAATGCGCTGCATCATGTGGATTACGCCTTTGGTGCTCCCACTGCTGTCTGAATAGGGCGTTGGCAGCCAACCGCTGTTTATAACCGGCATCGTAGTCTAAGAAGGTGCAAAATGTAGCGGCAATAAATAAAAGCCATATCGAAACTGCTGAAATCAGAACGGTTTTGTTCCGGTAACTCAACAATAACTCTTTTTTGATCAGCATCTGCCAGGTGGCAAAACCTTCTATTCTCATTTGAAAATTTTATGTTTATTTAATGCATCAAAGTTGCATTATATTTTACATATTTGCAACTGTATTGCATTTACAAATTTTATTTTCTTCATGATTAAAGATTTTATCCGTAGAAATAAGTATCCGTTTTATAAGCAGCCCGATGCCATGGACTGTGGTCCGGTTTGTTTAAAAATGATTGCAGCCTATCACGGTAAAAATCTTTCCATGCAATATTTAAGAAAGCTATGCGGGATTAGAAAGCAGGGGACAACCCTGATCGATCTGATTGATGCTTCAGATCATCTTGGCTTTAAAACACTAGCAGCAGAATTGCCCTTTCATAAATTAGAAAATGTTCCATTGCCTTGTATATTACATTGGCAAAAAGAACATTATGTGGTATTGTACGAGGTAAATGATCAGCATGCATATTTGGCAGACCCGGCTTTGAACAGTAAAATCAAACTCCGCATCGAAGATTTTTTAGCTGCCTGGGCAATCAATATGGAAAGGAAAACGGGCAGGGTTTTGCTGCTCCAGCCAGATCAGGCTTTTAAAGATCTTAAAGAGCCTTACGAGCATAAAACTTCCTTATGGTCTTTATTGCCTTACCTCAAAATGCAGCGAAAAGGCTGGCTACCCATATTAATCAGTTTGCTTTTGGCCAGTGGTTTTTCATTAATTATTCCCTTGCTTACCCAAATGGTAGTGGATAAAGGGATTAGTGGAAAAAATACCAATTTACTCTTGCTCATTTGCCTTGGTCAGTTAATGCTTTTTTCGGGAAGGATGCTGATGGATTTTATGCGGGCCAGGATTCTGTTCCGTATCGGGGCCAGAACCAGCATTATCATGCTGAAAGATTTTTTGGCCAAATTGATGAAACTCCCGTTTTCTTTTTTTGATAACCGACAGGCCGGCGATAATATGCAGCGGGTAAATGATAACCAGCGCATAGAAGAATTTTTGACTAATTTCCTCATCAATTTTATCCTTTCTGCCATTACTTTATTTGTGCTAGGTGGTGTACTCTTTTATTATAACTTTCAAATATTTCTGCTCTTTATCATCGGTGCGGCAACCAGCATTCTTTGGTCTAATTCCTTTCAGCAGAAACGCAAAATAATCGATCAAAAGAAGTTTAAAGTCCTTTCTGCAAACCAGCAACTACTACTGGAGATTTTTTATGCCATGCAGGAAATTAAACTAACGGGTAGCGAAGAAGATAAAAAGGAACTATGGGAAAGCCTCCAGGATCAGTCATTTGATCTGAAGCTCGAAGCACTTCAGCTCGATCAGCGCATGCAAGGAGTTGGTTCATTCATTAATGAAGTTAAAAATGTATTGATTACTTATGCAGCAGCCATGTTGGTGATCAATGATCAGATTACACTGGGTGGTATGCTGGCGGTTACTTACGTGTGCGGACAGCTAAATGCACCCGTAAATCAATTGGTAGAATTTGCGAGGGTATCGCAAAATACTAAATTTAGTTTAATGCGGATCGACGAAGTGCAACAGGAAGAGGATGAAGATATGGAGGTGAAAGAGTCAATAAAAAATGTTGGACCTGTTGATATTTCCTTAAACAAAGTTTCCTTTAAATATGGAAGTAAGCATTCTCCGTATGTTTTAAAAGATATCGATCTGTCTATTCCGGCTGGAAAAGTTACTGCCATTGTAGGAACGAGCGGTAGTGGTAAAACGACTCTTATTAAACTATTGCTGAAGTTTTATGCCCTTACTGACGGTGAAATTGCTATTGGTGAGCAAAACCTCCGACAGGTGAATGCCAAATCGTGGCGGAAACATTGTGGCGTTGTGATGCAGGATGGTTATGTTTTTATGGATTCTATCGCCAATAACATTTTTGCCGGTGCAACGCTGAAAGATTTCGAACGCCTTTATGGAGCTGCAAAAATGGCCAATGTGCACGATTTTTTCTCGTCGATGCCTTTTGGTTATGATACTGTGGTAGGAAGGGATGGTTATGGGCTTAGCGAAGGACAGAAACAGCGTCTTTTAATCGCCAGGATGATTTATCGGGACCCGGATTATGTCTTTCTGGATGAGGCCACCAATGCACTTGATGCACAGAATGAACGCTCGATAGTGAGTAACCTGAATGCCTTTTTTAAAGGCAAAACGGTGCTGATTGTTGCCCATCGGTTAAGCACCGTCAAACATGCCGATCAGATTATCGTGTTGCAGCAGGGCGAAATTAAGGAATGTGGTACGCATGAAATGCTATTGCTAAATAAAGGAAGCTATTATAACCTGATCAAAAACCAGCTTGAACTCGGTAAATAAAATATAGATATGAGCCTACAGATTTTTCCTTATTCTTTGGTGCGTTATGCAGGATTAGACCATCACCTATTTGATCAGCTTAAATTGAAAGATGCTGAAAATCTTTTATCATCTTATAAAAAGCTCATAGATGAAAAGGAACAGTTAAAAAACAATTTCTGCGATGCTTTATATCCCGTAATAAATCTTCAGTTGAATGATAAAGTAAGACAGCAATTAATTGACCTTAAACGACAGGTTTTCAACGATAAAAATATTAATCACGATCATGTTTGTCTATTGCCAAAAGCGCTGCAGAATGATTTGCAAGCGTACTTAAATAAGAGCGAAGAACTTACTCTTTTCAAGAATAAGCATGCCCTAGATTTTGATAAAAAACAAAACCTTCAGCGAAAACTGATACAGGAAATAGTACAACGATCTGAACTGCAAAACGGACTTTTGTTATCGAGTCCATTGCTTTACGAGCGGTTATGCGGTTTTACTAAAAAGGATATGGATTGCTTTAAACAAAAAGAACACCGGGTGATGTTTAGCTTGTTAAGGTACCTCAGTAGGATGGCCTTTAAAACATCGCCTTTTAGCAGTTTTACCTATACAGGTTTAGCAACATTAGGAGCAGCAGGGAAGTTCAATACTATCCACGAAGTTAGTAGCCGCTTAAAATTAAATAATGCAATATTCGAATACCTCAAGTCAATATTAAAAAGGCATCCCTTGTTAAATGATCACTTGTTAATTAAACTGAATATAACAGCAAAAATTAAAGATGATAAAATCTGCTTTTTAAGCAATCTCAACAATATAGAGTGTTTTCAGGAAATCAATGCAATAGGTTTACAATTAGTAGTTTATAGACGATTAAATAAATGTCAGGAGCCTGTTCCGCTTAAAGAAATGATCTTAAATCTTTGCAGGGACGTTGAAAATTCAAGCTATGAAAGCATTAAAATATACCTTATCAAGATGGTTGAAGCAGGTATGCTTGAATTGAGCTTAGGGGTTTCGGGTATGGACGAAGAATGGGATCATAAACTACTGCTGTTTCTCGGGTCATTAAAAGGAGCAGAACCATCGGTAAGACCAATTATTGCACTTTTTGAAAACTTACAGAAATATAGGGATGAATATCCTTCAGCTACTCCTTCTGTGCGCTATGGGATTCTTCAGAACGCAGAAAAACAACTAAATAACGTTTTTGCTGAATTACAGCAAGAGGCTGGACTTCCGTTTTACACCAGTGCCTCCGATAAAAAGTTAACAGATAAAAATCCTGGAACAGCAACATTTTTAATCCATAAATTTATACCCTATTATTTTTCGTCCCGGCATATTTTTTATGAAGATTGCTTTACAACCGAAAAGCGAGAACTGCCGGAACAACAGGTAAAAGATTTCGTCAATAAAACAAACGAATTGATCAATTACCTGTTGCCGCTTGATGTAATGCGGAACGAGCGGAATAAAATGCGTGAATTCTTTTTAATGCATTACGTAGATAAAGAATCAATTGATCTGACAACTTTTTACAAAGACTATTATTTTCATGTAAAAAAGCCCGAAAAAGAGAGCGGATTGCTTCAAAATGCCGATTTTTCGCCATTAAAATATTGGAAGGATACCATTTTGGTGAAATTGTCGCAAATTGAAAATCCCGATAAAAACCTTATCAGTTTAGACGATAGGTTTTTTGCAGGCCTTCCAAATAACTTAGATCTACATAAAAATGCAACTGCAGGAATATTTGTTCAGTTTAATGGGAGCGAAAATGGTTTTGCTGGCGTTATCAATGCTATATTGCCTGGAATGGGCAAAGTAAGCGGTCGCTTTTTATCGCTTTTTGATCAAAAAATTACCGAAAGTTTTGTTCAGCACAACGAAAACCTTTATCCGGATAAAATTAAAGTAGAACTGAACGATGCCTCAACATTTAATGCAAACATCCACCCGCCATTATTGGCTCATGAACTTGAACTTCCCGGGGGCAACAACATTTATCCACCAGAGAGCCAAGTTAATGTACGCGATTTAAAGGTGAAGTACGATGATGAAAAAAATACACTAAAGCTTTATAAGGAAGATTCTGAATTATACATTTACGATTTAAGTTTAGAATCTTTTTACAATAGGTCTAATTTCTATCAGCTGCTTGCACATTTTAATCCTGATACCCGGGTGTCTCTACAGCCTTTTATTCAACTGGTTGATCTATTTTACCAGAGCCAACATCCTGTTCCCGATTTATTGGTATTACCCAGGATAGTTTATGCGGAAAATGTGGTCATTAGACGCAAAACATGGCGTATCAGAACAGCCACCATTCCTCAGCAGGATCAGACTGAAACAGATTTTGAATATTTCATCAGCTTAAATACTTGGCTCATTGACAATGAAATACCAAATGAGGTGTTTCTCTTTTTAAGAAAACGTGCTTATCAGGTTAAATCAGATGACAAAAGGGAAGGGCGACATGATGATTATAAGCCTCAATACCTTTCATTCCATAGCCCATTGCTGCTAGCCATGTTTAAGAAATTATTGGTAAGGGCTGGCAATTATATTACACTAGAAGAGGTATTTCCCAAGCCGGCGCAGAATAAGGTACAAGAATACCTGATCCAATGGTATAACAACTGATCAGCTTATGGAAAATCAACAATATAAGTGGTTGTCTATATATATATACCATCATGGAGATGCCAATCAACTTTTAAAACAGGTGGTTCATCCATTTATTCAGCAATGGAACGTGCCGTGGTTTTTTATCAGGTACTGGGAAGGAGGCGATCATATCCGTTTGAGGTTAAAGGCTGCGGAAAGTCGGCACGCTTTCATCATTCAGTCTCTTATTTTAGAAGAATCGATAATCAGGTCGATTAAGATTGCCGAATATGAGCCAGAGGTAGATCGGTATGGGAACTTGAAGAGCATGCCCTGGGCAGAACGTTACTTTGAACGTTCATCAGTTTACATCTTAAAATGGATTATGAAAAAGGAAGTTGATCAATCGCTTACGGCACAGGCCATAAAACTGCACCTGACATTACTATTTGCTTCCGGATGGGATAAAAAGACATTAATTGGTGTGTGTAATTTCTTTCTGGAAGGCTGGTTGCCTAAACTCTACAACAAAACAGAACCGAAGAGGCGGCAAAGGTTATTTTGGCTCAATACGTTTGAAGCTGTTTTTAAAATAGCTAAACCTCAAATGCTTAAAGCTGCAAGCCAGTTTTGGCAAGAACTAAATGCAAGAGAGATAGATAATGATTTTAACAACTATTTATCTGAAACCATCAGCGTAATGAAATTATATAATTCGAATGATTTTAAAGAAGATAAGTTAATTCAGGTAGTATCGAGCTTTATGCACATGAATAATAACCGCTTAGGTATTTCTAATTATGAAGAGGCTTATATTATGTACTGTATTTTAGCTTGCATTCAGTTTATCCATGAAAATCAATCGTATAAAAACTAATCATGTTTACAGCTAAACAGACCAAAAACTTAAAGGAACAGCTTTACGAAATTTACGATGAACTAAGCTTGAATTTTAAAGAAACTGATCAGGAACTCTGGTGGCCAACCCCTTCATACATCAACCCTGAAGAATACGAATTTAGGGAAAGTTATGATCTGTTTAATGGCAATTGCGGTATCGTTCTCTTTTTATTGAAATTATATCAGTTCGATGGAAATGTTGATCATTTGAGAATGGTAAATAAGGCCATGTGGCGGATCTTAAATGCTGAGCAGGTACTAAATCCAAAATTCTTTGCCTTGTACACCGGTTTGGGAGGAGTAGTCTATACCTGCCTTAAAATTTTTGAGGTTACAAATGATAGGTTTTACAAGGATAAAGCTTTAGCACTCACGTTAAATAATGAAAAACAGCTAACCGGATTATTAAAAACAGATCTGTTAAGTGGCTATACAGGTAATTTGCTGATGATGACGCTGCTTTATCACCATACCAACCACCCTAAAGTATTGAACATGGTGAAGGTGTTAGTTGATCGGCTAATAGTTGAGGCACGGATTTCTGAGCAGGGTTTAAAGTGGGATTGCTCCAGGTCAAAAAAAGCTTATGATAGCATGACAGGATTTTCTCATGGCGCGTCTGGCATTGCATGGGCATTGATGCAGGTTGGTCAATATTTTAATGCCTCGGGATTGATTTATCTTGCTGAGCAAGCTTTAGCGTACGAAATGCAGTATTTCCACCGGACTGTTAAAAACTGGCTGGATCTGCGTCTCGGTCCGCACCGTTTGAATAAACCTGATGTGCATAAATGGAGGCTGGAAACATTTTTACCCGAAATGACGAATGTAAATTCCTGGGCACACGGGGCAGCCGGAATCGGACTGAGCAGGCATATGGCACTGCAGATCTCACATGACGGAAAGTACGCAAAGGATTGTCAAAATGTACTTGAGCGCTGTTTGTGTGACCTGGAAAAGTTAGATCGTGCAGACTTTACCCTAGTGAGCGGCTATTGCGGGATGATCCCCTTTTTGTTAAACTATCGGATGAAAACGCCAATTGTTTCCATATTAGAGCATGCTGGAAATTTCTATCGAAAAACCAACAGTTATAATACTTATGTATCCTGCGGTGTCGATGATTATGGTCTTTTATCAGGGAAAGTGGGTGTTGGTTATGCAATTCTGTATACTTTGTCAGGCGCTGGTTCTGATAGCATCATGACCCCTAAAATGCCAAAAAATAAGCGAAAATCAGTACTTGAAAACCATTATGGTGAAATCAATGTCAAAAAGTCAATTTTCTCGAGGTATTATGTTAGAACTCTTGCGAAATTAAGGGGCTTTTCCGCGTTTGAGGGGAACGAAATTGAGGATTTCAGGATAAAACTTCAACTGGAAATTTCTAACACCCAGAATAGCGAAGCCGCGGCTGCTTTTGACCTTGAAAATCAACTGGTTGCTTTATGGAAGGAACATAAGGGTTATTTTAGCTTTAAACAAAAACATATGCATTCGCGTAAAAAGTTCGAAGAAAGCCTCCAACTCTCAGATCAAGATTTAATCGAACAATTTTTGAGCTTAAATGAACGTGTAAAACTTTATCGTCCGGACAGTAGGAAAGAAAATAAGATTCATTTACTCGTCAGTGAAGGAAACGAAATAAAAGAATTACAGGTTGGTGTACTGGCTTCAATAATTTTAATTGCAATAGAAAAAGGGGAAACAAAAGGTGTGGACTTTGTAAAATCGCTTCAATCTATGCTATTCGGCGAGAGTCCAACTGAAAAGGTCTTGGCTGAATTAGAAGCGAAAGTGCTTAAGCAAATCCGATTGTTGATTGAGGTAGGGTTTGTTGAAATAGCTGGTTATTGATTTCAACTGCCGAACGATCATCGCATCACTGCTAGGCAGTTTGAGTTAGCTTATGAGAATTGGTCAATACCGTCTGGCTTTTTTACCAGCATATCCAGTTTAACGATATTGTTTAATGGGAGGCAAAAAAAACATAAATATTTTTTGCAACATTGTTGCGATTACTTAACTTAGTGCTGTTGCAACCGGGGATAAGCCGAAACCCCGTAATCACCAGTAGGCGTCAATATTAATCAATTATTTTATGAAAAATCAATCAGGAAAAATCACTTTGAGCTTAGAAGACCTTAAAGTGGAAAGTTTTGTAACCAGTATCGAAAGTGAAGTGGCTATGCGTTTATCTGGCGGTTTAGGCAATGTATCGGAACCAACACATACCGAGCAAACGGATGATCACCATACACCACCTGTGAAATGTACCACAGTTATTTGTTAGGTAAAACGGTGTTTTCATATCAGGGCGCTTTAGGGCGCCTTGTTGGTTATCCATTGGATTCTTTGCAGAACCGTATATCTACAGTTTTTTGAGCGCAGCGGGGTTACATTGATAAGTTTGAAGAGGTTGCTGTAATACGTTTTGTTTTTAGGTTAAGATCCTATTTACGTTGCAGATCCATGGATATTCCGAATGTATGCACCATTAAATTTTAGGTCAATGCCTACCTTGATAAATAAGAGACGGTTTGATGACTTAGGACCTACGACTGAAAAACGGAACAGGATTTGTAAGTTTTTCATCAGCTCGGCGCGGAATTGGAAGGTGCCTTACAGAAGCAAAAACTACAATAGTGACGTAAACTGTGTATTTCAACTAAACTGGTCAGTCCGTTTCGGGCCAATCTTTACGTGAATCTGATTGCCGGGCAACTGCCTGAATTGCCCTTTTCCGCTGAACACATAGGATCACCGGTTTCAAATTTCTTCTCTCTTGCAAGCCCTCACTTTAACTCAGTCCTGCAGGATATCCCATCCTTTTCTCAAAACCAGCAGAACATATCACCAGAAAACACAGCTCTACGCCTCCAAAAAAGATGCCCGGAAGCGCTCAAATGCCATCTAATAGACCTAAGGTTATATTGAACATCATTTTAACGCCTGAACCTTTATTTTGGCTTGAACATAAAAAATAAAAGGGAATCACTTGTAGGGAATTCTGATCTATAGATCAACGCGTACAGTTTGGGCCGAAACGGCCCGTCAGTTTGCATCGAAATGGATGTCAGCTGACTCGTCCTGGATTTACTTGTCGTTTTTGATTTATAATAATAGAATAAGTTTACATTTTCCAGGTGGTAATACTGGAATAAGTTTACATCTCATTTCTGTTGATTCTGATATTACTTATAAGTATGCAATTCGTAATTTATTATTAAAAGAAAAGGTAAACCGGAAGCTATAGCACATCAATAAAAAGGAAAAAGCAAATGCAGTTTGATCTTTGAAAATCCTGCGCCGGTGGCCAAAAAGATCAAGTCGGTTTTGGTGCGAACGGTTATGGCAAATATGTTTGACATTGCAAATTGGGCTGCACAAAACAATTTGTTTAATCCGTTTTACCAATTTATTCTATTTATAAGTGTTTATAAACTAAGATGTTATAATAAAATTATGATTGGTGAGACGAGATCATCGACTGCGGTTTATCTACTGACTACTCATTTCAGGTTGTTCAATAGAATGAAAGTAATGACTGAACATTAAGGGTTTTGGAGGGATAAGGATTTGTGCGCACGTTTCAATCACATATTTACGGCGGATTGTTATAAAGCCACTTTAATTTAATAATCTGCAATTATTGTTTACATATCTCAGGCTGCTATAAAGTATGTTTGTGGATCAATGACGTCAATGTAGTATTAATCAGATACATCGTGTAAAGGGCGGTGCGTGATTAGGGTGATTTGATTTACAATCTAACAATAATGTTATATCTGGTTAATGCAATTAACAATCAAAATCTGAACAGTATAAATAATCAAAATTTATCAATTTAATTTACTTCAACTATTTTAATCTACCAAAATGAAAAAAAAACTGCTATGTGTGGCAATGAGCTTGTTAATTGCCAGCCTGTATTCTTGCAAAAGCAATCATACAGAAGATGTTGTGGAAAACCAAAAAAGTATTTCAGCAGACAAATTATCTAAGATCAAATCGCTTGGTTTTAGCACCGATAATGTAAAACTGGTTGAGGGTGGCTATCTTGTAGAAAATGATATCCTGTTGACCGAACAAAATCTAAATGAAACCTTTAATGGTACAAATCTAAATATCGCCAATACGGAGCAATACCGAACGACAAACATAGTTAAATACCTGCCTCGCGTAATCACTGTTTCTGTAACAAATCTTCCTCAGGTTTATGCAGATGCTGTTGATATCATGATCTCCAGATATAACGCTCTGGGTTTACGACTAAAATTTCAAAGAGCTGTGGCCGGAGTTAAAGGTAATATTGATGTTATCGGGTTCAATAGGGGAGTGGATGCTAATGGCTTCATTACCCTTGGGCAGGCTGGATTTCCAACATCATCGGGGCAGCCTTGGAATCAGATCAGTATGAATACCAATGTCTTAGCGTATGGCACAAATCCAAATGTAAATTATGTGGCTTCAGTTCTACAGCACGAGGTTGGCCACTGTATTGGTTTCCGCCATACTGATTACATGGACCGGAGATTTAGCTGTGGCCTCAAAGGTGCGGGTAATGAAGGCAGTGCTGGTTTTGGCGCAGTAAGGATCCCTGGAACTCCGTCAAGCCCAGATGCCGGGTCATTTATGTTAGCCTGTGCTGATGGTAACCGTACATTTAACGCAAATGATATAGTCGCCTTAAACTACCTTTATAAATAGGGATTGCTTTTAGATTGTTTTTAAAGTTCAGCTTTGAGGGGGTTGAATCATTTGTAGGAATGATCAATCCCTTTTTTAATATCCTTAACTTGGTGATAGAATTGACGATTAGGATGATTAGTTGAGAAAAGCTGGTAACACCAACCTGTTTTTATTTTAGCCTCAACTTAATTCTTATGTATATGGCCGGGTTCTAACGAACCCAACCATTAAGGTCAGTTTACCTTTTCGAATTGGAAAATATTAAAAGGTATTGAGGTTCCCTTAATTTTTAAGGCTACTACACCATGGGCTGGTACTTCGAAGCTTCGAGATTTATCTTTTGCAATACTGCCATCCTGGTGTGTCCATAGATTACGGATTTGATAACCTTTGGAACTATTGATTCCCACACTATCCAAATCTAAGGTAATATCGGTCTTTTCTGCAGATCTGTTTAGTAAAACTACACCGACGGCTCCGCTCATGGAAAAACCGAGAGGTTTGGCCCAGACTTCCAGGTCTCCTTGTTTTTGCAACCTTCTGGCCTGATAGCCAAAGGAGTCTTGATTGAGCGCAATAACCTCTTTGTTGGTAACCAAATTTAGGGTTTCATCGCTCATTTTCCTCAGATCGTTGCCCAGTAACAGCGGGGAGTTTAGGATGCACCACATGGTAAAATGCGATTTATCTTCTTCATAGCTCATGCCACGGCCAACTTGCAGAATATCCATATCGTTTATATGCCCCGGACTGCTATATTTCCACAGGTCGGCATTATGATCTATAATACGCAGTATAGAAGAAAAATTGTTTGAAATATCTCCGGAAATCCGCCAGGAATCGGCAATTCGTACCGCCCATTTACCTGGAAACTGCCAGCGGCAAATGTTCAGAATCACACTGCTTTTTATCGTTTTTATCTGGTTGGCAAGTTGTGTATATCGTAATTCCTCATCAAGCCCCATCTTTTCGGCACCACACCAATCTATTTTAATAAAGTCGAAATTCCACGTCTTGAGCATTAAGTTTAAATCCTGGAGATCATGTCCGTAAAGACCAGTGCCTACGCCAAGGGTATCTTTATCCCATATTGATGCACAGGTGTTTATACCCGCTTCAGCGTAAATCCCGGCTTTGAGCCCCTTGCTATGAATATAGTCAGCGAGCGACTTCATGCCAGATGGAAATTTTTTGGAATTGGTTAGCAGGTTTCCAATCGTATCTCGTCCACCAAAAAAGCCGTCATCAATATTGATGAAATTATAACCCGCATCTTTAAGTTTGCCAGATACAAGTTTATCAGCTTGTTGCTTAATCATATTTTCGTCAATGGCAATTCTGAAAGCATTCCAGCTTGCCCACCCCATGAGTGGCGTTTGCTGATGGGTGGATGACTGTTGAGCTGAAGTTGGTTGGATAAAACAAATATTGCATGGCAGCAAAAAAAGTAACAAGAAATATGGTTTCAAAGCTAATTGCATCATTAGAGTATTAAGGAATAAAAAAAATAGAAAGACGATGATATCGCTAAGAACGTATTTTAAATTTTAACGCACTCTGCTTTCCACGGTTTCTTCAGAGAGCCCTAAATTGTGGACGGTCTCTTTGCGGTTATAATTGGCTTCGGCTAAGTTCAAAAACCTGCCTTCTCTTTTCCCTTAAAGCCGCAACTTCTTTGTTAATAAGCATTTGTAATCATTTTTGCCCTGCTAAATCACCAGTCCTCTTATTGTTATAAAGCTGGTAAAGACTAAAAGTAGTAATGTACCGCTCATATAAAATAGAGAAGCTGTCGACGATCAATTATATTCATAAAATTTGAAAAACGCTTACCCAAAAAAGGGTTACACCATCCAATGTAACCCAGTTAACTAACCAAACATCACTATTGACGGATATCTTTCAAAAAATAGGCTTATATTATTTAAATGATCGTCAACTTAGTGTTTCCTGATAATCGGACAAACACTTCCGGTTTCATCAAGGTTTTTGAATATTATCACTACAAATCTAACTGTAATTCTAATTGTTGATGTTAATCAAAATGGTAAGTTCGTAAACCATAATGGCAAAGTATATTTTTGCTGTTTATGTCATCTCCCTTTAGATACTGGACATATTTGTATAAAGAACTACTTGATTTTTAGCTTATTTTTTTGAGATCATCATCTGGAGACAATGGCTTTTGGAATTGTGATCCGCTGGTGCAATATTGTAAAGTAAGGGGAGATGCCAATGCCATTGGTATTTAGTTTAAGTAATTAATAATAAGCATACAGAGAGAAATAATTGGGCTGGATTCGCTAACGGCTCGGTCTTTATCAAAAATGTTCAACATTGAATTGTCCTGTTGGTCATGTCACTAGTTTGACTTTTATTTTTTTAAGGCTTTGTAATGGGTATTAAGGAACAGGGGATAGGTGATGGTGTATTCAGGCCCTTTGGATGATTGGAAAATTATAGCGGACGGCTCATCAGACAACGCCATCCGCTTTATCGGCTATGAAACTAGCCTACTGCTCGCGAAGGGTGGTTGGGTCGGTCGCAGGTGCTGGTAATCCAAGTGCATCGAGGGCGGCAAATGCTGTGGAATCAGCACTAAAATCCCATTTTCTGAAAAATGCACTCAGGTTTTTTCCGCTTGTCAGACAGCTGATCACCATAAACTGCTTTTTCTCGTCCTCATCATTTGCCGTTGTAACTACATTATTCCGGTAATATTTATGAAGGTTTTGATAAAATACGGATCCGAAAGCGAGTTGGAGTTGTTGATACAAGGCATTGCGGTCAGCGGCTGACTCTACCGTTTTATCTGAATTTGGTTTGGCCAGGTAGCTAAATGCCCTGTCCCAGGAGGTAGTCGATATAGCCTTAAATGATGGGTTGACTGCTCTTCTGGCGGCATAGGAGTAAATATTGGGAACTACCTCTCCCATAAATGAAGGCGTCATTTTTGCCAACTGATGGTGGTGGCCCAATTCGTGAAGCAGTCCATGTGGATTATTGGTTAGTGTGGCATAGGTCAGTATGCGATTGATCTGTGTGTTGATAATCCTGATCCGGTATTGGGTCGCATCCATATAACCACTTGAAACCTCTGAAATCAAGAATTTTAGTTTCCTTGGTGCATTAATGTCTGAACTTCCGTCCATTCCGCTGTAATCATCTTCGTACTTGATATAATTGTCGATCAATGTTAGACAAGCCTGTTGATCTTCATCTTTATACAATAGGGCCTTTTCTTTTGAGACAGCAAGTATTACATTTTTCCCCAGTAATATTACCGTTGATGTTGTGGCACTGGTATCTGCGGAGAGCATATCAACCCATTCCTGGTGAGTGGTGGTGCCAAGCTTAAAAAATGGAATGGCCTGATAACCACTGTTGAATTTTATTTTCACCTGTTTGCCTGTCGGTGCTTTAGAGGCATAACGGATGTAAACTTCCCCAGTATTAGTCGGTGTAATTGAATTGACACCGAGTTGAAGCGGGTACGTTTTTACCGTATTGCGACTATAAGTTCCAATGATCAGTTCTGGAAGCGTTCCGGATCCGGTAAGCTCAGTGATGGTAACGGATAAGGGGGTACCTAATTTTGCACGCAAACCGACAGGTATAAAATCTGCTGCAACCAAAGAGGTTTTCAACCTTTCCTTTTCGGTTGCGGCAAAGGGTTTTTCTGTAAAGGTAAATTCTAGTTGGGGATTGTTCAGATTGTTTCCGCCGACAGCCGCTGTCCGGTTTGTTTTGAGGGTGATATCAGAATCGGCCTGATTTAAGGTAGTGTCTTTTTTACAAGATAACAGCGCAAAGGTGATGGCAAAGATGCCTGCTATCAGGTGTGTTGTCGAACTGCAGATCCGTAAAGAATGTGCTAAATTTAGTTTTTTCATAAGGGTAGTTTTAGTAAATGATTATATGTTTTATCTGATGTCCAATGTCGAGAATCAAAACCTGCCGGTTAAGTCGGACAGGCGATTTAATGATGAAAGTCAAGGCTCTGTAAGTATTTATCTTTTTGGTCAATAGCTAAATTAATCAGTTCTTTTTCGGATTTAATTAACGTAAGTGGTGATTAATTAAACCAAATTGTCAAAAAAATAAGACAGATGTAAAAAAATGATCTTAGCTGGCTGATACGCAACTCTTTGTATGCCTAAGGTTCTTTGCGGCTTTTCTTGAAACCAAAAAGGGATATGAAAACATTCTCTCGGTTAATATTGAATAAGGGTGGCAATTTTGTTTCCCGAATGTTTAGTCGTAGAGATGAATTGTTAACCTGCAAAATCGGACGGCACCCATAGGTAGGTTTTAGCAAATATCAAATGCCGGCATTTCACCTTGATATACTTTATTAACGCATAGTCTTGGCTTTAAAATGCCGATTTCCCAAGACAAATGCCGCTGTTTTCATTAATAAAACAGCGGCGGGTTTTTATTTGATTAAAAAATACTTGTTTATGATATTTCTATCGCCCTAATAGTTGATCACTGTTGGCCGGGCATATAACGTATCAATTGAATGCAGTGGCAGATAGGCTGTTCTGACTGTCAGCTTACCACTGCTCAACCCATTTGTGAGTACAGTCTGGTTAACAGACTTTGGCAAAGTTACGGTTATTGAATCTCCCCCAACTTTTGGATAGGTCACCTTGCCTCCAACGATAATGCTTTGAGCATCTGTTTCCGCAAGCCAATTAACTACTTTTACGCCACCCACGGTGACAATGTTCAGTACAGCACGGTTGCCCAAGCTGTTAATATAATTGTTGCCATAAGTCCTTCCCACGGCCTCTGATAGCACTGACCGGTGCCCCGAATTATCCAGTGTAGCCAACTGAAAGGTGTAAATCCCCTCCGCGAGATTGGGAATGTTTACAGCCTTGAATTTATAGTAGTCGACGGGCAATACTTCTGTTTCAGCAGAGTCGCGGCGGCTATTCCAATAAACCCTCATTTTCGTTACCCTTGCATCTGCTGTTAAAAAACATAAGATCTTTGCCCGGTTAAGACCGGCCTGAACATAAACCGAATCCGGCCTGCCGAGATAAACTTTTTCGGTCTGTTTTAAGTAGTCTTTATACAGCGGTGTCTTTGTACAGGAGAAGAACAGTAGGCTATAGAATAAACAGTATGCACTGTACCGAAGTTGATAGGTATGTCTTGTTTTCATCATCTAGGATTTATATTTCTGGTTATCATTATTGGATGCTCCCGAAAAAGGAGAATTCTGCAAAATAGACATATGGAACCCCGCCCCAGGTCGAAAGTGTTTTCCATCGCCAATAGCGGTAAGCCCCAGAAGTAGGGTCTACCTCGAATTCTTCACCATTCTTAACCTGATCTGAATCTGCAGTTGTGATCTGTCCTTGAGGCAGACCAGATGGCTTTAGGGAATAGAAGGTCCCCACTTTCGTCCAGCTATTGAACAAACCGTCAGTTCCCGGATTATTACTTCCCCATAGTTCCCATGAAGATGGTTGGCCAATGCCAAATATGGTACTGGCTGAATTTGCATCGCCATAAAACATAAATCTGCTCAATTTCGCTTTAACCCCCATGTCCCAGGTGAACCACTGGGGCATTGAACTTGCCGTAGAGGTATGAAATATTGTACCCGTACCGCCCCAAATATTGTCCCAGAGAACAGGCATGGCTCTGGCCCTGCTAGCACCTGTGTGTGGCACATAGGTATCTGAAGCTAAATTATATTGTTTGAATAATGCTTTATTAAATTGTATTTCCGATACGGGCAAGCATGTTTTGACCAAAGTATCGGATTTATTGTTCCACCTGTCTGTGATATACAACGCAAAGTCTGTATTGACCATGGGGTATCCACGCAGCCTGATTCTGCCGCTTTTTTCTTTGGTATAAGTGGTCTGCACGATCTGCCATTTACCATCGGTATCTTTCGTCATTGTACGCATGATGAGGTTACTTCCTGTTGGATTGGCATAGTCGATATTTATTCCTCCGTAGGTAGGGTACAACTGTTGGTTGTTCTTTATGCTATCCAGTACTGCCTGATGGGCAGGTTTTAAGGTTTTGATTTTGATGTTGACGGGCAGTGATTCAACTTCTCCAACACTTACAGCATTAACTCGGACATCGTAATCGCCCGCTTTTGCATAACCTTCTATGGTGAGCGAATTATTGTATATCGTAGCCTTAGATTCTCTCACTGTACCGTTATCTATTTTATATGTCGCTTTTACATATCTCACGTCATCACCTTGAGGTATATTATATTTCAAAACTGCTCCACCTGGAATCGGCTGGCTGGTAATGCCTGTTACCTCAGCGGTCGCTGCTCCGATACGCAGCGGCTCAGGGCTTTCTGATTTGCCGCACGAGAGGCAAATGCTGATTATGCCTAACGTTAATAATTTTTTATGTCCGTTCATTTTTAGCTGTTTAATTTCATAGATTACCATTCTGGATTTTGGCTCAGATTGGCATTCCTTCTCAATTCGTTAATTTCCAGAGGCCACAGGTAATCTCTCGTACCGAACTTCCGGCTATAGAGTGTCTGTTGCCGGTAATACTGCTCTGGATTGGTCTCACGTATGCTCCAGCCCGTAATGTTTGTGTTCAGCACACTGGTCGCAGTTTTCCAGCGCCGCAGATCCCAGAAACGTTTACCTTCAAACATTAATTCTATTCCGCGTTCGCGTTGGATAATCTCCCTCAGTCCAGATTTACTGCTTGGTTTTGCTGGGCTACTGGAAAATGCGGCCCATGATTCCTGTACCCCCTTCAATCCTGCTCTTGCTCTAACCAGGTCTAAATACTTGTAAACCTCCGCGCTTGGTCCAGAACTTTCGTTAAGTGCCTCGGCGTAGAGCAGGTATAGGTCTGCAAGGCGTATTATTGGTGCAGCGTATTCGTAAACAGTATAAGCATTTGAAGCTCCTGAAACGTTTCGGTAGCTGACCAGCTTTTTTGGTGTATACCCGGTGGCACAATAGTCTGTAGGATTTTGTATCCCTACGTTTCCACCAACCTTATAGTTGGTACTGAAGGCGAGATTGTCGTTGGTTTGGCTGCTCATGAAATACCGTCCACCATCAAAAGAAAGCGATGCATAGAAGCGGTCTTCACGGTCAAAATGGAGACCTACAGTTGTGTATCCAGGTATGAGATTGTAGAAATAAGGTGAGTTTCCATTAGGCACGTTGCGCAAAGCGAATCTTCCAGCATAATCATAACTAGGGTCTTCCTCTATAGGCACGCCGTTTTTACTGTAAAATAATAAAGCCATATTAATTGTTGCGCTGATCGAACCGATCAATGAGGTATTGGTCGCAAATGCAGGATCGTAGCTCCGAGGTGTGGCTAAGGCCTGAAACGCCTTATCAGCTCTGGATCCGTTGTTCACCCAGATCTGCTCCGTATTACCCTGGCGTTCTGTTATTGCTTCCCTATAACTCATTTGATTTCGTGTAGATTGCTGTGGAGCTGTCGTCATCGTGGTAAGGGGGGACCAGGAAAAGAGACGTCTCCCCTTAGATTCTGCAAATGACACCGCCTCTTTACAGGCGTTCGCTGCGTCGCTCCATTTTTTTTCACTATAAATGTTGTTGATAAAGTGTTCCCCCGCTTTGTTTTTAAAGTTAGGATAGTCTTGGTTGCCATTAAAGAGAGGGCTTGCGGCAGTAACCATGATTTCAGCTTTTATGGCATAGGCTATAACTTTACTAATCCGACCATTTTCGGTTGTCACCTCGGTAATGTCGTCTGGCAGATTGACAATTGATTTATCAATCAGACTGATGATGTAGGAAGTGCATTCGTCGACTGGCTTACGTTCGAGCTGCGTTGCTGATGATTGGGCATAGGATTCTACATTCGTATCCATAATATGGATGGGGCCATACATCCTCATTAGATAATAATGATAATAGGCTTTTAAAAAGGTGACCTCTGCTGCCCATCGATTTTTTTCAAAAGCATCCATGTCTGGCACAGACTGTATATTTTCCAGGAAAATATTGCAATCCCTGATCCCGTCCCAGAGATCTTTTGCACCCTTCGTCCCGTTCCAGTAGTTGTTCAATGGAGCATCTGAATTCTGGTTTCCAAGAGCAATATACCAGTTGGGATATTCGGTTTGCGTAAAATTTGTAGTGGAATTGAGCCAAAGCTCATCACCTGATAAATAGGCTGGATTTGCAGAAAAACTCCCGTTCGCAGGCATTCTGCTATAGCAGGTGTTCAGGTAGCGCAGGGCCATTGTGCGCATAGAGAAAGCGTTGCTGAGCTGTGGGGTATTATCGGGTATAATATCGATGAATTTTTTACAGGACGTCAATGTGCTGATGATAAAGATCATTGCGATGAATATGATTTTCTTGTTCATTGGATTGCTTTTAAAGATTGAGTAACATGCCGGCATTGAAAACTTTTTGCAATGGATAAGCAAGCCCATTATTCCCCATCTCTGGATCCCATTCCTTAAATGAGGTGAAAACAAAAAGGTTAGTTGCACTTGCGTAAAATCTGAGGCCACGAAGGTGAATGCGTTTGATAAATTTTTCCCCGAGTTTAAAACCTAGTTCAACCTGTTTTAGCCGTAAAAACGAGCCGTTCCTCATCCAGTAGGTACTGGGTTGTGTGTTATTGCCGAATGGGCTTGCACTTAAACGTGGCCAGAAGGCATATAGGTTTTGGTTATCCTCGCTCCAATAACTATCGGCGACTGTTCGGAGTACTGCCCGTGGCGCGTTCGCGCTACCGAAAGGTGCAATGTCTGACGGCTGGATAAACAGTGATGTAGCTCCAACGCCCGAGAAGAAAAAAGAAAAATCGAATCTTTTGTATCCGGTTGATAATCCGAAACCATAGTTGAGCCCGGGTGTCTGCGGAAGGCCGATGGGCATGGTATCATCGGAATTGATGATGCCATCGTTATTCGCATCAAGGTATTTGATGTCGCCTCCCCGTGCTACGCCTCCTAGAGCACTCTGGCTGGGACTGTTAAACACTTCTTCATCATCGGCAAATAATCTTTCTGCTATATAACCTCTCACTGTAGATGCTGCTGTTCCTATTCTGGTCTGATATGGATATTTATAATTGGCTTCTTCATATTTTGTATACCTGCCTTGAGAAAAGGTGACCGTTGCTCTTCCCTGAATCCATAGGCTACGGTTAATATTATAATTACAGGTAGATTCTATATCTATTCCCTCGGAACGATATCCGCCCAGATTAGCAAGTGGCGTATTGGAAAACCCGAGCGCATCGGGTACGTTGGCACGCTCCTGGACAATATCATTACGGTCCTGCCTGTAGAGTTCTGCAGTCAGGTTAAAGGCATTGTTAAAAAGGCCTAGGTCCAGCCCTAAATTTGTCTGCCTCGAGACTTCCCATCTTACCTCGGGATTAGCATATCTGTTTATGGATATACCATTTGTGGTGGTGAGTGCGCCGGGGATGCCGAAAGAATAAGCTCTCGCCGCATCGTTTAGGTTTACATCTGAGAGATAAAAAAAGCGTGTATTGGAGATGACATCATTTCCGACCAGGCCATGGGTTGCCCTCAGGCGCAGGTTGCTTACAATTTTTTGTAAGGGTTTCAGGAAGCTTTCATTACTGATTGTCCAGGCAATACCGGCAGACGGAAAGAATCCCCACCTTGCTTTCTTGTCAAACCTTTCCGAACCGTTATAACCAAATGCAAACTGAATATGATATTTCGAATCATATGCGTAGGTAAAGCTGCCCGAATAACTGACATTCCTGAAAGGTAATGTACTGGTAACGGTCAGGTTGCCATCATCTCCGGTAGGCTGGGTGAGCCTGTTGCGGATGGTATTAATGACCATTGCTGTAACGGCATGTTTTTCGGCAAATACCCGCTGATAATTCAAAGCATTTTCCATATAAAATATCGCATTCAACCCCCGGCCGTTTACCGAGAAATCAAGTGTTTCGGTTCCGGCTAGGTTTCCTGATGGATTTAAGTTTGTATAGGTTATCGCACCCGTAACACTATTCACCACAGGTTGATAAAAATATGGAGAATATTGCCGGATAACCTGATACTCCGATGCCCGGGTGATGTTTGTTAACAGCCGGTAGCTGAAACCCTCCGAAAGGATACTGGAGAGGTCCTGTCGGCCTTCAATTTGGATCTGAAGGTTATTTGTATTCCGCTGCTGATAGCCCCTCACTATTGCAGCATATGGATTTGCATAGTTACCAGTTCCAAAGCCTCCAAAGAGTGGATGGCGGATATAAGACTGCTCTGGACCAGGTTGGTAGACCGGCTGAAACAATACCGGGCTAGCATTGAGGGCGAGGGTATAGGCTTGAGAACCTGTAACTGGTGGGCCGTTATAAATTTGCAGATTTCCAATTGTCCTTACCATCAGCTGGGTGGTCTTGGTAAGGTTAAGATTAATATTACTGCGAATATTGTAGGTCTTGAAATCTACATTGCTATTGAAGTTATTAATAGGATTGACTTTTAAAAGGCCATTGTCATCTGTTAAACTCCCACTTACAGCGTAGCTCACCAGTTTACTTCCTCCGGATACACTAAGGCTGTAATTTTGGGTGCTGGCATGGTTCTCTGTTACCATATCAAGCCAATTAATTGCCGGGTACAGTATTGGATTTGTACCGTTGGAGGTCAGTGCAATCTTCTCTTCAGAATAAGGTTGGATTGCCAAAGGGTCCCGCGTTTGTACTGCCTCATTGTTCATCTTCATAAAGGTGACCGGATCTGCAGTCCTTATTTTCTCAGTGGGGACTGAAATTCTGGTTTCAACCCTTGCACTTATTTTCGGAGGTCCTTCAACCCCCAACTTCGTAGTGACCAAGACTATTCCATTTGCTCCTCTGGAGCCATACACGGCTGTCGCGGTAGCGTCTTTCAAGATCGAAAATGATGCAATGTCATCCGGTGGTAATCTTGCGAGCTGGTCGGTAGTTACCTCCATGTTGTCAATCAGGATGAGGGGAGTTTGATTTACACCAAAAGTACCCAGCCCCCGGATAAAGAAGTCTGCATTGTCACGGCCTGGTTCGCCGCTGCGCTGAAAGGATACAATTCCAGCAATGCGCCCCTGCAGTGCTGTGGTCAGGTTGCTTGAAGGAATTTTTAGATCTTTTGGTGATATTGAACTGATTGAGCCAATTACATCTGTTTTCTTCTGGATGTTTCCAAAAGCTGTAACTACCACCTCTTCTAGCTCGTTTTTGTCTTCCAGTAATATAACATCAATTACACGTTTTGTTCCGACCTGTACTTCTTTTTTTAGGTAGCTTACCATTGAAAAGATGAGTACAGAGTTTTTCGGAACACTCAGTACATATCGTCCGTTCAAGTCTGTAGATGTGCCTACAGTTGATCTGCCCTTGAGGTTAACTGATACACCTGGTAGGATTTGGCCCTGGTTATCTTTAACAATTCCGATGATCTGGATATCATTTGAACCAGCTGAACTTGTAAGCTTAGGCGCTGTTACCGATGCTTTTATCAATAACCTTTTGTCGGATAGGGTCCAGGTAACATTTTTTTGGGGGAATAGCTTGTCGATTACTGAAGCAAAGTCAGCGCCCTTGAGTTCAAGGTCGATCGGCCGTGCAGAACTGATTAAACTGCTATCGCAAACCACTACGTAACCAGTCTGCTTGGTAATTTCACTGAAAACGGCTGCTAATGTAGACTGCTTTTTCGAAAAAGTAATGGTTTGTGCGCTAATCTGAGCAGAAAATAATAGCGACATTATTATTGCCAAAATAAATACGGCCCTATGTCTGTAACAGCAGGAAGCCCTGGTTTTTGTTTGTAATGTTGATTTCATAAATGTTAGTTGGTCGTTTATCTGATTGTTTAATTGTTTTCTTTTCAAAGCAAGACGCATGACGCTGCTACCATTGTAATCCGGTTGCCTCAATAGAAATTGTTTATTACGAATATTTTGCTCTCGCCCTGCTCCAATAAATCGCGCTTTGTTGTAGGACAGCGCCGGGTTAATGATCCGTCTTTCATGTTTGGCGAAGTCAGGTTATGTTCATTCTGCAGGCCCTCAGATACCTTGCCCGTTCATCGCTTCCAACTTTTTAACGTCAGCGTGAGGGTCAGAATTTTCCATTTATTTTTTTTGTTGCCGCTCAAGCTCAACGTTCACAGCCATAAGTCCTTCTTGTGTAAGGATAATTTCAAAAGAAACCTGCGCAAAGCATTGTAAATTAGCTATGTTTGAAGGTAGTATAAAGCTGATTTTCTGTTGATTACTATCCAGGATCACGCCTTTTCCTTTCATTTTGTCTATTTTTATTATTTTACCCAATCTGGTTTTCACAACGGTTATTGTAAATCATAATTATTATCCGCCATTGGTTTTGGCCCACCTACAATGGTATCGGATCAATTTGGTTAGTTGGCATTCCAAATTTAAAATGTCTGGATATTGCTCACTTAAAGGAGAAAAGCCAATGAGTAAATGCAATGAGCAAGATCTTACTTCAAAAGAGGTTTTGGGATGGCGTGCACGAGCGGAGGAGATGGTGGGTTAGTGGTCTGCCATGCATTTGAAGTGTGGGGTGTCAAAATGGGGAGCCCTTTATTATCCCACCTGTGTTTTTCAAAAAATGAACCTGAACATTTAAAGCCTGAGAACTATTTGGCCTAAAATAATCTGACAGCTTAGATGTGCTTGGAAAAGAATAGGGGGTAGGCCAACAGGTGTAACCCTTTATCTAACGAAATGTTACAAGATAAATATTCGTAAGCCATATATATGATACAGTTTGCATTGCCTAACTATTTCACCACAAAAATCGGATTAGCCATGCCGCTATCTGAGGGGGTGCTAAGATGGATTTTACTTCAGATACCATCATAACTCCCGCAGTTAACAAGATCGGCAATTTTGTACAGGATAGTGGTCACGCTCTGCTGTACCCTTATCCTGGCCGTGTGCTTATTTTGCTATACTCCTTTATATATTGGATGTTTTTGTTTAAACCTTATATTAAAAGAATCAATTAATTTGCAGTATGTTTCTCAGAACCTTGATTAGCGCTAAGATTTTTGGGCTTCGGCCTGCAATGATTGATTTATAAAAACTTCCGTCATCAAGCGTGAGCCAAACCCAGTTATATTGGGTAATAGCTAGGGGATAAGTATTAAGTATGCCATATGAAGCGTAATATTTTCCTTGAACGGGCAAGGTAAATCTGGGAATAATTTTTTTAGTTACAGCTCTTTACAAGCTTTAGCTAGCAATGCCATAAATTTAATGATCTGATAAAAATGAAACTGATTTCTTTCTTCTCTCTATTTTTTCTCTGTTTTGTATGTTCTGCTCATAAGCCTGAGTCGATGGCTGCCCTTATCGATAGGCAGTTTAAACTGGCGGCCGAACAATATAAGTTGCTTGCGAAAAATACGCCAATTGACAGGATGCCAAAAACATATTACTTCAATACGGGCAAATCAGAAACCAGTAGTTTGCAGTGGTGGTGCAGCGGCTTTTTCCCTGGATCGTTGATGTATATTTATGAGTATACACATGACACGGTAATTTTAGCTGAGGCAGAAAGAAGGCTCACCGTATTGGAAAAAGAAAAACACTATACCGGCAATCATGATCTGGGATTTATGATGTTTTCCAGTTTTGGTAATGCTTACAGAATTACTCGTAATAAAAAATATAAACCAACGATCGATACTGCTGCGCAATCACTATCAACGCGCTACCGGCCCAATGCAAAAGTCATCCAGTCGTGGAATGCCAATAAGATCTGGAAGGGGCCTGTAATTATTGACAACATGATGAATCTTGAGCTTTTACTCTGGGTAAGTGCGAATGGGGGGAATGCTGAATTTGCGAGGATTGCAATTAACCACGCTGACCGGACGATGGAAAACCATTTTAGGGAAGACTTCAGTTCTTACCATGTCGTCGATTATGATATGGCCACTGGCCGGGTAATCCGAAAAGCAACATGGCAAGGCGCCGCAGACAGTTCAGCTTGGAGCCGAGGGCAGGGCTGGGCACTTTATGGTTTCACGATGATGTACCGCTTCACAAAGGATAAAAAATATCTAAACCTTGCAAGGAATATTGCCAACTTTATTTTAAGCCATCCCGCGATGCCATCTGATAAGGTTCCGTATTGGGATTTCGATGCTGAGAATATTCCGGATACTTATCGTGATGCTTCTGCGGCGTCGATCATCGCTTCTGCACTGTTGGAGCTAGGCCAATATAGTAAGGGCAATGAAAGGACTTACTATATTGATCAGGCAGTTCAGATGATTGTAAGCCTTTCTTCTCCGCAATATACTGCAAAACCCAATGAAAACGGTGGCTTTCTGCTTTTACACAGTACGGGATCTGCACCATCGGGATCAGAAGTTGATGTTCCTTTGACCTATGCCGATTACTATTATCTGGAGGCGCTGGCCCGATACAAAAGGTGGTATTTGTAGCTAAAGGTAATATTTGGGTATCTCGCCTTCGCTGTGTGAATGACACTTTAGTTATTTTTTAAGCCTCGGCTATGGTATGTTTGCTAATATTGGGATACTCATCTGTAAGGAATAAAATTGACATGCATTATTCAATTTGTTATTCGTTCTACAAGCTAAATTCGATTATTTTCTTTCTTATGATGATCACATGTGGTGTAATATAAAATTCATTCTCGGTTTATTGCTATGCTTTAGCCTTCATCTTAAAGCGCAACAAAATGTCAGATTAATTAACAATTGGGAGTTTTTAAAGGGGGATTTAGGAGGGATCTGGGAAGCCGTCCGCCCCGTTAGTATAGGCAGTCCGGAAGCGGTACCCCTTTGGCAGAAAGTAAGTTTGCCACATTGCGTAAATGCAGAGGATGCGGTCGATCCTGATGTAAACTATTACCAGGGACCGGCTTGGTATCGTACACAACTAAACCTCTCAAATCCTTATCCAAACGGCAGAACGATCCTGCATTTTGAAGGTGCAGGGCAAAAAACAGAAGTTTATGTATATACCACCAAAGTGGGTACACATATTGGCGGTTATGACGAATGGATGGTTGACATTACTGATGCGGTCGCTGCTTTTAAAAAGACCGATGTTTATCAAAAGCAGTTTAAAGGTCAGGTTCCTGTCGCTGTGAAGACCGATAATTCAAGGGACCTCGAAATGATTCCTTCCAATCTATCTGATTTTAATATTTATGGCGGTATCTACCGCTATCTCAACCTGGTTTATACACCGTCACTTTCGATTGATAAAATGTTTGCCAAAGCAGAAGTAGATGTACAGGGTGATTTAGGTAAATTAAGTGTTAAGGCCAGATTTTATAATCCCGATCATGTGGCAGACGCAAATGTTAAATTAAAATTGGTTGCTCCAAACGGGAAAATTGTGAACGAGGCGGATAAAAAAATAGAAATTTCAAATGATTTGCAACTCTGGGATATTGAAATTAAAAAGCCAGTTTTATGGAGTGCCGATAAACCGTCACAATACAAATTGCAATATGAAGTAACCGCCTCAGCAGGCAATTACAAGGGAGAAGAGAAAATCGGTTTCCGTCATATCGAATTTGTAGAGAAAGGGCCTTTTAAGTTGAACGGAAAACGTTTATTGCTGCGCGGCACGCATCGCCATGAAGATCATGCAGGGGTGTCAGCAGCCATGACTGAAGGGATGATCCGGCAGGAAATAAAGATGATGAAAGATATGGGCGTTAATTTTATACGTTTGGGCCACTACCAGCAATCACGCATTGTATTAAACCTTTGTGATAGTCTGGGTATTTTGGTATGGGAAGAAATTCCCTGGTGCCGTGGCGGTTTAGGCGGCGATATTTACAAACAACAGGCCAAGAGGATGCTCACCAGTATGATTGAACAGCATTATAACCATCCGGCTATTATCATTTGGGGCCTGGGCAACGAAAATGATTGGCCAGGCGATTTTCCAGAATTTGACAAAGAAAAAATCAGGGCTTTTATGAAGGAACTGAATGACCTTTCCCACCAGCTAGATCAATCGCGTTATACCGCCATCCGCCGTTGCGATTTCTGCAGCGATATTGTAGATGTGTATTCGCCCTCCATCTGGGCAGGTTGGTACCGTGGTGCCTACACCGATTATAAAAAAGCTTCGGAAGATGAGTTTGCGAAGGTCAAACGGTTTTTACATGTAGAATGGGGAGGTGACAGTCACGCCTTACGCCATTCTGAAAACCCGGATAGGGCCCTGAGTAAGATTAAAACCGGAGGCAGTGCCGACGAAAGAGCTGGTGATGCCTCTTTATATGGCGGCGCAGCCAGGATTTCGAAAGATGGTGACTGGAGCGAATCGTACATCACGAACTTAATTGATTGGCACTTAAAGGAACAGGAAAGCATGCCCTGGTTAAGTGGGACCGCCTACTGGCCTTTTAAAGATTTCTCTACCCCTGTACGTCCGGATAATCCTGTGCCCTACGTGAACCAGAAAGGGGTATTGGAACGCGATTTCACCAAAAAAGAAGCCTATTATGTTTTTCAATCCTATTGGACAGAGAAACCGATGGTACACATCTACGGCCATACCTGGCCGGTACGATGGGGAGATGAAGGTGAAGAGAAAATGGTTAAAGTATACTCGAACTGTAGCGAAGCCGAAATTTTCCTAAACGGTAAAAGTTTTGGTAGCAAAAAACGCAACAGTCAGGATTATCCTGCTGCAGGCCTGCGCTGGAACCTCCCTTTTATAAAAGGCGAAAATACGGTTAAAGTAATCGCCAAAAAAGGAAATGAGGCCATAAAAGACGAAATTAAATTTACTTACCAGACCGAAAAATGGACCAAACCGGCGAAGATGGAGTTGAAGAAAATTGATCAGCAGGGTGATGTGGCTACTGTTGAGGTAAAGCTTTTCGATGATAAGGGCGTGCAGTGCCTGGATGCCATAAATTGGATAACTTTTGGGTTAACTGGTGATGGTAAATTAGTAGATAACCAAGGAACTTCGTCGGGCTCTCGCAAAGTGCAGGCCTATAATGGCAGAGCTATTGTTAAGGTAAAATTAAACAAAGGGCAAAGTGCCGTATCAGTGAGTGCCGAAGGATTGAAAACGATTGTTATGGGCATTTAGATTCCGGAAGAAGATCAGTTTGTTCATGTTCAGGATTGAAAAAATAACACTTATTGTGCTCGTTTTTATCCCCTGGACTATGTCGTCATTTTGTCTTATTCACCGGTAACTGTTCTGCCTGGAGCAGATTTGAGTACAAATCTGCACGGTGCCGAAATGTAGGTTAAATGCTTAATTCGATATGTTCTTTATATAGCGGCCCAAGTTTTTCCCTGAGTTTTTTAAAAAATGCATAATTTTTATCATAATGCTGTGCCGTGGCACTATCTGGTATAATCCGGACGGCTTGATTTTCAAGAACCAGTTCTCTAACTGAAGGATTGACACTTTTATTCTCAGCAGAAAAAGCGAGCATCGCATTTCCGACCAGTGCAATATGCTCAATGGGGGATATATTTATCGGAAGGCCGATAATATTGGCAAATATTTGTGGCCAAACGCTGATTTGCGTGCCGCCCCCACCCATATAAAGTTCGTCTATCTGTAAACTGTTTTCTGTAAGTGCTTCATAAATGTACCTTAGCGAATAGGCAACGCCTTCCATTACTGCGCGGGCCAGGTCAGTTTTGTTGTGATACTGCCTGAGCCCGAAAAAAACACAAGACGCATACGAACCATAAGCCGAATCTCTTTCACCTGTTAAGTATGGCAGGCAGATTAACGGAGAAGTACTTTGTGGCTGCAGAATTTCTGGTGAGTTCAGATCTACGTCAAACAAACTTTCCCTCAGCCAGTTTAGCGGTAAAGCTGCGTTATTCAATGCCCCTCCATTTAGAAATATTTTTTTGGTCAATGCATAAGGTTGTATGCGTTTATTGGCATTATTATCGAAGGCAGCATAATCCCCAACTACCCGCAGCATTGCAGAGGTACCAATATTTATAACACCAGTTTGAGATTTAAGTGCACCTAAACCAATGGCGAGTGCTGCACCATCGTATACGCCCAGTAGAACCTTGATGTTTTTTTTTAATCCAAGGGTAATCTGAAGTTCCTCTTTGAGCAGAGCTGTATAGCTGGTGCCATCTTCAATGGCAGGAAGTTGGGCCAGGCTGATACCTATCTTTGACAATAACTGCACATCCCAGCTATAACTGTTTATATTAAAATGCTGGCTTGCAGCCGCTGTACTGATGTCGGTAACAAGTTCGCCAGTCAACCACTCAAATAAAAAAGCTTTGCTATCAATAAAGTATTTTGCCTTATCAAAGATATCTGTTTCATTTCTTGAAAGATAAAATAGTCGCGGAAGGGTGTAGTTGGTCAGCAGGGGGCAACCTGTCCTGGCGTAAATATCAAAATCTGCGTATTCTTTTTTAAATGCTTCAAAAGTGCGCTGTGCCCTGATATCGGTGAGTAATGTTAAGCCCGTCAGCGGCTTTTTTTTATCGTCAAGCAGCATTAAGCCGAACTGATAGGTGGACGGTACTATATACCTTATCTCTCTGTCCATGTTTTTTGTAACCATGGTTTTGCAAAGTTTAAGGAGCAGGGATTTTAGTTTTTCGGGATGATGTGCGAGCTCGCCATTTATTTTTTTTATTGTTGGTATCCCTCGCGAAATGGAGTAGATAACTTCTCCTTTTTCTGAAACCAGTCCGACTTTCAGATTGGTTGTGCCGAGATCGATCGTTAAAGCGAGTGCCATTTCCTGGTTTTAGTTTTCAAAACTTCTGGATTTGCCAGTTCGCCTGGGATACCGCTCTGCTGAAAGACCGCAATCGAATCATTCACGCAGGTTTCTCCCATTCCCGACAAAGATTCCCAGCTGTAGCCACCCAGATGGGGCGTAATAAGTACATTATTGAGTCTGGCCAGTCTGTGGCTCCCGTCAATCGGTTCCCCTTCTACAACATCGGTAGCATAGGCACCCAGTTTGCCATCGTTTAATGCAACATATAACGCTTCCTCATCCAGCAGTTCGCCGCGGCAGGTATTAACCAGTACCGCACCGTGTTTCATTTTCGAAAATTGCTTTTTTGAAATCATCCTATTTGTCTCACGGTTAAGCGGGCAATGGAAGAGTATGATGTCTGACTGTTGAAGAAGCTCTTCCAGGTTCACTTCGTTTGCATCAAACTGGGCAAATCTGGATTTTTCTATATATGGATCTGTAGCGATAATCTTTGCTCCAAAGCCTTTGGAAAGGATCTCAGCAGATCTTGATCCTATATTGCCCAATCCGATAATGCCAATGGTTTTGCCTTTTATCTCCATGCCGATCATGCCCGAGCGGGCTGCCCAGTTATCCTCCTTTATGGCATGTACGCCCAATGGTATTTTCCGGGTGACGGCTAATAGTAGCGAAACTGCATATTCGGCAACGGCTTCTTTTTCTACCAATCCTTTAACCCTTGATACCATAATGCCCAATTCTGACGCTGCCCGGAGATCGACGTTATCGCAGCCGATCCCATGGCGTACCAACAGTACCAGCTGTCCGCATCGCTCCAGAGTTTCTCTTGGGAACTTCGGTGTTACGCTGGCAATGATGCCGTTACTGCCACTGAGTTTGAAAGCAAGTTCTTGAGGGTCAATATCAGCAGGTACGCTTAAGTGCCTGATTTCTGCAAAAGTTTCGAGGATTTCGAGGTGTTTTGAAAAGTGTTTTCCAAAGGTGCTCGAATTGACTATTGAAATGATTGGTCTACGCATATTATTATCTGTTGCAAGAACAATATTAGTGGTATTATCGAAGCGAAAACTAAACGAAAATGGTAGTTTGTTGTACGCTTGGGGTAAATTAATTCGTTAGTCCTAGTTTTGTTATAGATGCTAGGTTTTTAATCAAAAAAACATGCTTAATATTTTGGTATTAACCTATAAAATGGAGGCAGGTCATCGTCGGTGACCCTCCATTTTATAGGTTGCCCACTAGTTTTACAGGCAAAACAGGTGTCGAAGAAACAGTTAATGCTACTGTTTTCCTTTTCGTGTTTGTGCCTTTACTCCCCAGTACCAATCAGTGTTGTATTCATAAGGTACAGGTAGAATAGCTTTGTCAACCTCTTTTGAATTGGTGAATTCTATTATTTCACCTGGCTCTGTACTGAACTTAATGAGCTGTTTATGTTCAAATACTTCGCTGCTGAATTTCCTTTTGGCGCCTGATGCATTTAAAATCGCATATGGCTTCATATCGGTTTGAACAGTACAAATTCCACCACTATTGCTTTTAATTTTTATATAGGTCGTTTTATTGTTTTCATATTTTGCTGAAACCTCAAAGGCGCCTTCTGCCAGAAGGTCCTGGAATGACAGGTTATGCCAGCTTGAAGGTACTGCAGGAAATATTCTTATTTTATTCCCCCATGACTGCAGCAGAAGTTCGGTTATCGAAGATACAGCTGATAAGGGTGTTTCAATTACCGGACCGGACTCCTGGTACAGGGTATTATCCTTAATGTATTTATCAAACAATTGATTCAGCATATTAATTGCGGAATCGCCCCGCCCCATGGTAGCGTAAATTGATGCCGCTCCTGTAAAAGTGTAGCCTTGGAGGGCTCCCTTTAATGAAATCCAGTGACTTAAGGATTTTTCGATAACTGGTTTGTCGGTTTTATTTTCCCAGTTGATCAGGTGATAGGGGTAGATCATTAATAAATGGGAATAGTGTCTATGCGATTTTTCCAGTGGGAGGTTTTTACCAATCAGAAATCCGGTAGAGTCTTTGGGGTAGTCTGTTAGTTTTGAATTGACTTCCAGCCATTTGGATTGGTCGGGGTCGTTAAGTCTGAACCGTTTGTTGATTTCGGGAAGGGTTTTTAACGCCCATTTTAATGACGCGATCACGTAATTTGCATCTGCTGCATTTTGATTGTATTCAGGGGAGACAGATACCGGGAAATGATAAATTCCGTTTTTGTCTTTCTCAAGTAAATGAATCAGGAAGTTGGTAGAGCGCTTGAGTAATGGGAAAATTGTTGCTCTTAATGTTGTTTCGTCATGGCTGTATAAGTAGTATTGGTAACAATAGTACATTGCCCATGTTAAGTTCGCAGCCTCAAATTTTCCAGATACAATGTCTTCATTTGAAACCCTGCTCCTTAAACTATAAGAAGAGCTCCGCCCTATAAAGGCTGAATTGTACTGCCATTGTGCAGGAACATTGGATTTCAGTTCCGCACTGTTAGCAGCCAAAGTGTTTAATAACGGTTTATAAAATTCAGTGTGGTTAATGACAGCTATTGGGGCATAGGTTAGCTGAACGTTTAGGTTCCACCAAATTGCGGGCCATGGTGTTGCACTTGTCCAGGGACCCATTAAATCTATCATGGGTTTGTTTGCCCGTGTAAGACAAGCTATTTTATACAGTTGGGCCCAGTAGAAACTCTCCATCCTTTTGTCGGGCAATGAAACGAAACTTTTTTTATAGTAACTGTTCCACCAGATCTTATGGTGGTTAAAATTTTCAGTGTCAGTGTTTTTTGCAAACTGGTTTAGCATGCTTTCGGCCCATTTAATTTCATCCAGTTGGTTATTTCCATCATAACCAATGCTGATCCTGATTTTTTCAGTTCCATTTGCCTTCTCAGAACTAAATGCCGTAGCATATCCGCCACCGTTTAACAAAAGCTGATGAAATATCGTATGACCATTATTTGAGCTTTTTATTACTGGAGGATTAGGTTTATAAACTATCGGCTTATCTGGCATGTTGAACGCCAGCCTTGGACTAGCACTGATTTCGGGAACGAAATTTAATCCAGATGTTTTTTCCCCTCCGGTGTTCTGGAGTTTTATTTCCATCACTTCGCTTAATGCAGACACGTAGGCACTAAATTTGATTTCGCCTAGGGTAGTTATTATTTTGCCTCTGGCAATGGCATTATAGATATCTAGATGTGCTACAGCAGAAGTTATTGTTCCTTTTGTTTCAAGTTTAAAATAGCCGATCGGAAGGCGTGCCTGCGTGTAAAGCTTATTTATGTTGGGATATAGTGTTGTACGGTTTTCCACAACATCTGTCCTGCCTATATTAAATCTGATCACATTTGCTTCCAGCGCATATATATTGAGGCCCAATAGGCCGTTTCCCAGAATTAGGCCCTGATAGTAATTTTTGCCCATTGCATTCCACCTCAGTTCTTGTTTCTGCATAAAATCTGGCCAGATAATATTCTGTGCATGCAATGTTTGGGTGATGATAAAAAAGGAAAGAATAATTAAAAAGTTTGTCTTGAGGTTCATAAAAATTAAAACTGTCGGCTAAAAACTCAAAAACCATGGGCGTTTGGATTTCTTTTTCTAAGCTGGTTATCCGTTAATAGCTCCGCGCCGCCGCTGCATTGTTCCTTCATATGCGTGAGTGACTTACATGCTTAAAAACCAAACCGTAAAAACACGGGTAAAATCGTCGCAATAGTGATGCTAAAGTTGCACTTTCTTGATGCCATATCTATTTGACGGATTTTGACTCGTGTTATTGAGGTAGATCAAGTGAAAGACTGAATTAATAAACACAAAATAGGTGTGTCAGTGCCTACGCTAAATTTAATAGCCGGCATTTTGAAAATCATTGTTGCCGAGGCTTTTTGCAATATCCTGCTCGGACCTCGGAATGGGCCACAAAATATTTCGTGCCTGATAAACTCGCTTAGATCCATTTGGATTTACAATCGTTGGGATCACATCTTTCTCCATATTCCATCTTTTTAACTCGAAGAAACGCTGTCCTTCCATCGCAAATTCAACTCTTCTTTCATGTCTTATTTTCTTCCGCATGTCCGCTTGGTTCAGTGCGATTGGCAGTGCTGGCATTCCAACGGATGGACGCGTTCTAACCATATTTACCGCTGCATATACAGTGGCATCTGGCCCGCTTGCCTCATTGGTGGCTTCTGCATACATTAACAGAACATCAGCATAACGCATCAAAATATTATCCTGGTCACTTTGTGTAGAGTAGCCTGTAGGATAACGACTTGGGTCTACGCCTTTGCGGGTCAAAAAAGAAATGTTTGCTGTTGTTATAAAAGCCGAATTTGGTGTTAGCCCTCTTAGATCACCTGGGGTGATCACGGTTTGTTTCAGTCTTGGGTCGCGATTTAAATATGGGGTTGTCGCGCTATAAAGTGGAGACTTACTGATAGGCAATCCGTCGATACATTCGTAATCATCAACCAGGTATTTAAGCGGGTTCAGCGCTAATGCACCATCGAAGGATAGTAGCCAATCTTGTTGGCTGTATAAATTAGGAGGTAAAAATTTTGCAGAGAACATAATTTCTTTATTATTGCTGGATTGACCCGCTTTTAAGAACATTGAACCGTAATTATCGAACAGGGTAAAAACTTTTTCATCCATAACCTGCTTTGCGGTAGCGGCCGCCTCAGCCCAACGGCTATTGGTTAATAACACTTTTGCTTTGTAGGCAAGTGCTGTACCACGTACCGCGTGACCGGAATAACTCGTATTTGGTAAGTTAGCTGCGGCATAATCCAAGTCAGCGAGTATCGAATCCAACACGATCGTTTTTGCAGTTCTCTTCATAGAAATATCTGCTGAAGAGAAACCTAAAGGTGTGGTTGTCAATACCACATCCCCATATAACTGCGTCAATATAAAGTAATGATATGCCCTTAGAAATCTCGCTTCGGCGATGTATGTTTTCCTGGATGCATCCGCCAATGGAACGCCCGGGATTTTCGAAATAAGCAAGTTGGTGGCGGCTATGGCGTCATAGCTATAATCATACATATCCTTAAGTATCCCTCCCGTTGTAGATTCGTATTGTCCAAGGGTTACCGTGTTTAACAATCCGCTGGAGCTATTCGTAAAAGCATTATCAGTTAGCGTTTCCCAAAGTGCATATGCACCGCCGACGCCTGCAGCCGATGCGCCAACACTGGTTGCATTTGCACCCCGCACCAAATAGTTGTAACAGCCTGCTAAGGCCAGGTCCAGATCGCCTTGAGTTTTATAGAATGTGTTTTCAGAAAGCTGTGCTAAGGGATCCTTTTGTAAAAAATCTTTTTTACACGATGTTGCACCGGTTGTAAACAGAATGATGCATAAATATGTTGTTATCTTTTTCATGTTAATACAATTAAAATGTTACTCTGGCTCCAAAGTTGATTACCTTATTTTGTGGGTGTGTTAGAAAACGTGTATTGTTTGGCACACGCTCTGGGTCAAGTCCGGGGTAATTGGTCAACGTAAATAAATTCTCCCCTGAAAAATATACCCGTAAGGCACTCATTCCTATGGATTTTACCCAAGTTGCCGGCAATGAGTAGCCCAGTTGCACGTTTTTTATTTTCAAAAAAGACGCGTCTCGCAGATAATATGTTGACACTGTAGAAATATTTGAATTGACCAAGCCCGATCCGGTAAGGTAGATCAATGGCATAGTTTCGCTGGGGTTAGTTGGCGTCCAGGCATTTAGCCAGTCTGTTGTTGGCACGGAGCCCTGGTTAAATGGTTGGAACCCCCAACCGTTAACATATTGTTTCTGCCCCTGCGAGCCATATAAAAAGATGGAGAGGTCAAAGTTTTTGTAATCAAAGTTTAGGTTCAGTGAATAATCGAACCGGGGATACATTCCCGAGACAACCGTTCTGTCGTTTTCATTGATCACCCCATTACCATCAATGTCTTTAAATTTAAAAGTACCTGGTACAGGACTAAAGGGCTGGGTAGGAGAGGCGGTGATTTCGGCTGTTGACTGGAATATTTTCTCAAATTCATAGACATAAAAGCTGTTATATGGAAGTCCCTCCCTTATGATATTGGTAGCGCCGATGGACTGGGTACCGTATTTTATCAATTTGTTTTGATTTGCCTGAAGGGTACCCACTATTGAATATCCTAACTCACCGATTTTATCCCGATAAGATAGGTTGAATTCCAGCCCCCTGTTTCTTAGGGTGCCATTATTGATGGTAGGTGCATCATAGCCGATGTATAATGGGATGATCGCCTCGCTCAAGATATCCGTGGTGAGTCTGTTATAGTATTCCGCTGTGAGGGAAAGCCTGTTTTTTAAAAATCCGATATCTATACCAATATTAGTTTGTCTGGTGGTTTCCCAGGTTATATCATTATCAACCAGGCGTGTCTGGCGTACGCCGTCGGATAAGCCCGTGATGGTTGGGTAAGAAAAGCCGGTGGTATAAACATCCTGATATGGATAGGTACCAATATTTTGGTTACCCAGCTTTCCAACTGAAGCGCGGATTTTCAAATCAGATACCACTTTTTGCAAAGGTTTGAAGAAAGCCTCCTGTGAAATGCGGTAGCCTAGTGATACGGATGGGTAGAAGCCCCATTTTCGTCCGTTTCTGAAACGGGAGGAACCATCGTACCTTGCATTTCCTTCAATCAGGTATTTTCCGTCATAATCATAGGCTATCCTACCATAATACGAATTAAGGGCCCATTCACTTGCTGTTCCTGTATTGGATTGGGCACCAGTACCCCCCGCATTGATTTCCTGAACCTGGTTATTTGGGTAATTGACACGGGCAGCAGATAATGATTGTGTTTTCAGGTAGTCCGTTTGAGTACCGGCTAAAGCGTAGATATTATGTTTATCTATTTTTTTTGTATAGGTTAATTGTGAATAACCAGCCGGGTTGACTGTGTTTTCGTCTACTACTGTTAGGCCCTGACCGCCTACATCCAGTAGCCTAGTCGCTATGGCATTAGGACTGGCAAGCCAGGCATACTGGGGTATTACAGGTTTAAATGCGTACAATTTGTTGAAAGCAACGTTAGCACCTAGACTGGTTTTCCATTGCAGGCCATCTAATATTTTTACGTCTATAAATATATTTCCCTGCAAAGTGTATTCATTGTTGCTGCCAGTTGCATTTTCGGTTACTGCATAAGGATTTTTATTTGGCGAAGGGCCATTTGTGATCGTACCATTTGGAAGCGTATACACAACATGGGTATAGCGGTTACTGCCGTCAGGTAACACCGGCCCATATAATGGAGATTGAGATAATGTTGAAAGAAAAATATCCTGACTAATTGAACCATTTAGAGAATTCGCTAGCGAAACTGTACCTATTGATGGAAATTTTCGTTGTCCGTAGTTCAGGGTGATGTTATTTCCAAATGTGATCCGGTTGTTGATTTTGGCATTCATGTTGAACTGCATATTGTACTTTTTATAACTGAATCCACGCATAATATCGGGTTGGTCAATATAGCCCAAGCCCACATTGTAGGTTGTTTTCTCATTTCCGCCAGATACATTTAGATTATGCGTCTGAACATTTACCTGTCTAAGCATTAAATTAAGCCAATTATAGTCTGGATATAGATCTTTTTCGTTTGGATTGGTGTAGCTTGCAATCTGGGCATCAGTATAAAGTGTCGCCACTCCAGAATTTTTTGCCGCCTGGTTATATAGCTGCATGTACTGTGCAGAATTGTAAATAAAATCCGGTAATCTTGTTGCCGAGGTAATGCCATTGTTGTAACTGTAAGAAATTTGCGTTTTACCGGCTTTACCCTGCTTAGTGGTTACAATTAATACGCCATTAGCCGCACGGGAGCCATAAATTGCCGCCGATGCGGCATCTTTTAGCAATGTTACAGATTCGATGCTTTCGGGGTTCAAAGCTGTTAAGCTTCCTGGTATACCATCGATAATAATCAACGGTGCACTTCCGGCTCCATAAGACCCCAGCCCTCTCACCCTTAAGACGTTGCCCTCTGCACCTGCTTCACCCGATGCCTGAGTTACGGATAATCCAGGTAGCTGACCTTGTAAAAGCTGGGTGGGGTTTGTTGAAATCCGCTTATTTAAGCTTGCTCCTGAAACCGATGCAACAGCACCGGTCAGGTTAGCCTTTTTTTGTACCCCATAGCCGACCACTACGACGGTCTCCAAATCAGTTTGGGTCGAACTCAGCACCACATTGATACTTGTGCGGTTGCCAACATTTATTTCCTGCTGCGCATACCCGATCAGCGCAAATGTTAATATTGCGTTTGGAGTAACCCTGATGCTGAATTTACCGCTATCATCTGTTGAGGTTGCCTGAGCGGTGCCCTTAACGGTAATGGTTACACCGGGTAACACACCAGTGGATTCTTTAACAGTTCCGTTCACGGTGATTAGATCCTGGGCCTTTGCTGACTGGTAAAAGCATGCCAGCAGTAATATTAATGCAAGGCACTTTAGCAGCCATAACGGTGTATTAAATAAAATAGTAAACATTCTTTCTCTCATAAATTTGGAATTTTATCTTTTCAGTCTGCTAAACAGATTAAAAAGCGATATCATATTTGGTTAATTGTGGAATGCAATTACAGCTTTTTATACTCGTATATTTTTAACGATTTCAGCCAATCAGTAAATAAAAATGTCTTAATGCTAAAGGGTAATTCACGAAAAATGATCTGTCGAATCAGTTTTTTCGTTTAAAAAAAAACTCCTTTTGATAGGCTGCGGGTGTTTTATTTGTTAATTTTTTAAAGTGTTTATGGAAACTCACAAAGTTATTGAAGCCACTCTCATAGCAGATTTGTTGAATAGTCAGTTTATCTTCTATAAGGAGTTTGCATGCCAGACCAATTCGGTATTCTATCAAAAATTGCGAATAGGTTTTTCCGGTCTGATTCCTGAAATATTTGCAAAAGGAAGATGGACTGATGTTAGCTACGGAGGCAACGTCTACTATGGCAATCTTTTGCTTGTAGTTTGCAAAGGAATACTTATAGATATCATTAATTCGTTTACTTTCCGAACTTTGCAGTCCACAGTTAAAGCGGGTTGAAGATAGCTGCATATGTTCAACACTATCGGCCAGTAAACTTAATATTTGTATCAGTATTGTAAGCCTATGCACCGTTGGGGCATGGCTTAGGTGTTTTATCAAAGGAATAACCTTCTTTTTTACCTCTCCAATAATTTCAATACCATATCGGCTATAGTCGATTAGTTCCCTGATCAATTTATTTTCAGGAAGATTTAAAAAAGTTTCGCCCCAAACATCTGTATCGAAGTGAATCACATCTATATCGTATGTGGACTCCTTTCCTCCGTCGAAACGCCAAAAATGGGGTAGATTGGCCCCGATCATGACAAGATCACCTGATTTAAATTTTTTGATATTATCTCCAACGAATTGGGTACCATTTCCTTTTTCGAAATGAATGAGCTCAATTTCTTTATGGAAATGCCAGACATTTTCGAAGATCGGAGCATAGTCCCGCCGTACACTGAAGGAATGCGCAGGATTTGCTATGACTTTTAGGTGTTGTGGTTTCATTTCGAATAAAACTTAACAGATTTGAAAATGAATGATTTTACACTAAAATTGCCGGTATTATTTGCGGCAGCGGAGAAAATTTTAGTCGATGACTGCCATACTGCAAAAGGTAGCAGCGCAGCGCTGGAATTGACGTAACCCATAGTATATTCAGTTAGTTGTTAAATTATAAATCTTGCCATGTATGCCTTATCCTATAAGTTGGCAGATTGATGCTAATTTAGTCCTATGGGGTGCTCAGAATTCATGGCATTTTATTCAAAATACCATGTCATAATCGTTCGGTTATCTGAATTTTAGAATGATTTATTTTTTAAATGACTGTAATTTAGTGTTTTGTGTGGAAATGTTATTTTGGCGACTGTTGGCTAGGGGGATAGCCAAATTGAGCTTTAAAACATTTACGAAAATAGTTCACATCTTCAAATCCGACTTTAAAAACCACTTCATTTACGGTAAACTTTCCGCTGGAAAGCAAAGCTGCAGCATATTTTAATCTAATATTTCGTATAAATTCCACGCCGGTTTGGTTGGTTAATGCTTTAAGTTTTTTGGTAAAAGTACTTCTGCTCATTGAGAATTTTTTGTTCAGATCTTCAACACTTAAATCAACGTTATCCACGTTTTCTTCTATGTAGGTGATAAGTCTGTTGATGAACAATTCATCTGTCTCTGGAATCTGTATTTGTCTTGGTTCAAGCATGATGGCCCTTTGAAATTTCAGACGCATTTTTTGACGGTTTTCCAGCAGGTTCCAAACCCGGATTTCCAGGATATCAAAATTAAATGGCTTATTTAAGTAATCATCTGCACCGGTGTTTAGGCCCTCTGCCTGAAAAATCTGTTGGCTTCTTGCTGTTAACAATATAATAGGGATATGACTGGTAGACTCCTCTGATTTGAGTATTTTGCTCAGTTTAATGCCGTTCATGCCTGGCATCATGATATCGGAAATAATGATGTCCGGAATTACTTTTTTAGCAATTTTTAAACCCTCAATTCCATTTGAGGCTGTATCGATAATAAAATCCTTTTCGAAACCGCTCTTTAAAAAAATTAACAGTTCAAGATTGTCTTCAACAATTAAGAGATTCAGCTTTTTCCTGGCTTCGTTTTTCATTATCGCGGCTTTTCTAAGCAGGAATTTTTCCTCTAGATCAGGATGTTTTGCCACCATCGAATCCGGCATCTGCCCTGATCTTTTATTATCTATCATTTCGTTGATTCCCAAATGGCTATTGCCCAATGGCAAAATGACAGTAAAAGTGGTGCTGCCTGTTTCAGCTTTGGTTTCCGGCAGGCTTTCTACAGTAAGCTGGCCATGATGGAGTTCGACCAGTTTTTTGGTATAAGCCAATCCTAAGCCTGTGCTCCCAGTCTGCGAATAATAAGATTCATCATGAGGGAATTCATCAAAAAGGTTTGCTATCTGCTTCTCATCCATTCCTCTACCATTGTCGGAGACCGCAATCTCGATCGATTCTGTTTCTTGTGGTGCTGCTACCGGCTTAACCGAAATTACTATTTTACCAAATTCATGGGTAAATTTTATTGCATTTGATAAGAGGTTAAAAATTATTTTTTCCATTTTATCCTCATCAAACCAAAGAAATAGGTTAGGCAAATTTGTATGTAGCGAAAGGTGGATGTTTTTTTGATTAGCCAGCTCTTTAAAAGCCTGGATCAGCTCGTTTAAAAAAGCAATTAGCTCATGTTGACCAGCATGTAAGTTTACATTTCCGGTTTCGAATTTTTGCAGTTCCAGTAACTGGTTTACAAGTCTAAATAATCTGTTTCCATTATTCTGTAGTAACTTAAGTTGTTGGATGACTTGCTTATTACTTACATTCACTTTAATCAGTCTCTCTATTGGAGCTAGAATCATGGTTAGCGGTGTCTTGATTTCATGAGAAACATTCATAAAGAAATTGAGCTTATCTTTCGCTAATAACTGATCTTTGAGATGTACTTTTTGCTCATACTCCAGCTGCGCCTGAAGCCTTGCTGTACGTTTGGAGTACTTTATAAAAGCATAAATAGCACCTATTCCCAAAGCTGTATACAATAGGTATGCGTACAATGTTCTATACCATGGAGGCAATATGACGATTCTTAATGTTCTTGGTGTGTCATTCCAGATTCCGTCATTGTTAGCAGCCTTAACAGTAAATACATAATTTCCTGGCTCGAGGTTGGTATAAGTCGCCACTGGCTCGCGCGTATACTGCCATCGGTCGTTTGACAGCCCTTTCAATGTAAAAGCAAATCTGTTTTTTAGCGGGTTCACATAACTAAGAGCTGCAAATTTAATACTGAAATAGGCTTTATCATAAGGTAACACAATTTCGCTCGTTTCATCGATAGGTTGTCTCAATGGTGATTTCGGATCCTTGAAATCAACCGATTTATCAAAAATTAAGAAATCGGTGAGAACAATAGGCGGTTTAGTCAAATTTGAAAGGATTCTGCTTGGGTCGAAAACGGTTAAACCGTTGATGCCTCCAAAAATCAGGGTATTATTTTTTGCGATGAGTGAACTGGTGGTAAACTGATTGCTTTGAATACCGTCCGCAACAACATAATTGGATATTTTGATCTTTTGAACGGAAAAAGGAAGTGTGAATGTATTAAACTGAATACGGCAAAGCCCCTTATTTGTACTAACCCAAATATGTCCAGCGCTATCCTGCAAGATTTGCTGAATGCTATTATCTGCTAACCCGAGTGATTCATCAATCGTATAAAATTTGTCATCTGTGCTGCTAAAATAATTTAGTCCCCCGCCGTCTGTACCAATCCATAGTCTTCTACTTTTATCTTTATAGATACTCAAAATAGCATTATTGGTGAGGGTATGATCAAACTTCGGATTGCTTGTAAAGGTTTTTAACTGATGGGTTTTCTTATTCAATCGATGAAGACCAGATACTTTTGTTCCTATCCATAAATGTTCCCCATCATCAAAAAGTGCGGTAATATTTTGTAAGTTTCCTAACCCGATGCTGCTGAAAATAGCATTACTTGAGCGTATCATTTTGTCGTCTAAATAATATAATCCAAGTACATTAGTACCGATCCAAATGCCCTTCTTATCTTTTAACAGAACAAAACTTTGTAGGGTGGCCGGCCTCAACGATTTTGCCTTCATATCCAGATCAATGAATACTTTTTGCCGTTTGTCGAATATTTTTAACCCTGAGCCCGTACCGACCCAAAATTTATTTTTATCAGGATGTTGTGCTATGGCTTTTATACTTCCTGGTTTTCCGCTTACCACATCGATGTTGTTATTGATGATGTCATTGGCTAGGAAGTTCGAGTCTAAATGGTTTAATGCACCATCGTCGGTTCCAACCCAAAAAGATCTATCGGTATCCTGAAAAACTGCATTCACAATCCCGGAAGATAGACCTGCTCCCAATCGTGTTCCTACCTTAACGTGCCCGAAATTGCCAGATTGTTGTGAACTGATGTACAATCCGCCATTAAATGTACCCAACCAGATGTTATTTTCCCGGTCTTTGGTTATGCACCTTATCGATATATGTCCAATTGATGTTTCGTCATTGGGATCGTGTACTGATGAACCGAGTTGGCCAGTTTTTTTGTTCAGGACATTTAACCCTTCTCTAGTAGCGATGTAAAATAAGTTTTGACCCGCCTCGGTGATACCCCGGACGGTGTTGCTCAAAAGTCCCTCATTTTTGGTGTATTGTTTGCACCTTCCGAATTTGGCATCGTAGGCAAAAAGTCCCGCATTCTCCGTCGCTATCCAGTAGGTTTGATCATGATCCTGAACAATCCTTTGAACGACACTGTTAAATAGGGTTGAGTGAATTGGCAGGTGATTAGCGAGTTTTACAAATACTGAATTCTTAAGATCATAAATTTGCAGTTTATCGTTATTTCCTATCCAAAGTCTCTGTTTATCATCCACATAAAGGCTCTGAATAGGTGAGTTTACAATTTTCCCAGGTAAAAATAAGCCCTTCTTTTTATTTTTTGCCGCAATGTAAAAAAGACCATAGTCTGTTCCCGCCCAGATGTTGCCACGGGCGTCTTCAACCAGATCATAGACATTCTTGATGGCATTCAAACCTTTAAATTGGTAACGGATGAAGGAGTTGGTTAACGGATCATAACAGTTTAAGCCATCCGATGTACCGACCCAAATAAATCCATCATGGTCTTGAAAAACTTTTAAAACCCTGTTATTGCTTAAGGTGTGATTGTCTTTGGGGTTGTTTTTGTAAGTCTCGAAATGGATACCGTCAAATCTGGTTACCCCAGAAAAGGTGCCAAACCACATATAGCCTTTTCTATCTTGCAAAATGCTCATCACAACATTTTGAGGTAGCCCATTATCAACAGTAATCCGCCTGAATTTTAACTTGGTTTGCTGCGCTGTGGATATGGATGATGCCAAGCAGAGCACTATTATGCTTATAACGCCTATTTTTTTGATAAACTCGATATAATGTCTTCTCATGAGAAAAAGAAAATTAACTCAGCAGTAGTAAAATCCCGACTATGTTTTTAGAATTGTACATGTATTAGCATTTCACAAATTTAATCCAACCACACCCGGTTTGTAATATCCGTTAAGTATAAATGTAGTTAACAATGTAATGCGAACCCTAAACACAAGCTTTATATTCCTGGAAGAGGTAATAAAAATTACCAATACAGTTTCTGCTTGGGACGATTTTTTTCGATTAACAACTGAAAGTTCTAACATTCAATTAAGCATCAATTTCTATTATTTTACAATTACACTTTTTATTTCCAGTTCACTGATTACACCAGGCTAGAACAGCCAACAGTTTTTTGCTTGCCATGTAATACTATTTACATCTATTCCCATCTTGATGATCTGATCTGGAAGCATCATCATCAACTTAACAATGTGACAAGTCAATAGTTTATTTTGAGGGGGGCTATATATCTGAATAAATTAATCTTATGTGTATACTAAGTGATGAACATCACTAACTTTTCTTATGTAAACAAATCATTAGCTGATTCGCCAAGGTATAGCTACAAGATATTTCTTCCGGTATATGCTACTTTGATGTAGGTTTTCAAAGTAGCATACTGGTTTTAAAAATGATAGTAAAGGTATCGATACGACCAGCTGCTAAAAAAGTAACCTGCCCAAAAGTATAGTTTAATTGCGTTCGAAATGTAAACGCAATTGTCAAGATGATTAATGCGTTTGTCTTTCTTTAAAATAAAAAATTGCATGCAACCATAAAAATATCTGCATTCGCCACCTTATATATTTTAGCCATACACAGATGCTAGAATGATATTATGCTTGGAAATAACTATTTATAAGGGTATGACATTATTTAATTCATGCCGCTTTAATCCAAATAATGCGCCTGAAGAAAGGCTGTTTTCGTTCAGTCATTTGTTGTTTTGGTTAAGTTTTGAAATGTTACAAAGCTGTTTATTTGTAAATGTTGCTGGTATCTTCTTTTGAAATCTTTGTTATTCAGTTTATATCGTATGTCTTATTTGCCTAAATATTTATTGGTTTTCATTTTTATTTTGCCTTGTCTGGGGCTTTGGGGACAGAGTTATAGTGGATGTGTAATTACCGGGGTCGATTACGCGGTAAGAACAGATTTTCCTATTTATGTCCTTCCAACAGGAACGTCAGAATCTTATGCCGCTTCTGGCTGCATGCCTCAAGGTGCGCAAAACAGTGTAATGATATATCAGAATAGCTTTTCTTCAGGAGATATAGGCAGCAGGTGTTATAATATCAGTCCATCCCCAAGCAATTATAAGAATTGTAAAGTTGTGGTTTCAGGAATAAGTCGCTGCGGTTATGTGGCAACGGTGAATTTTGTTCAATGTCCACTTGATGGCTACAGTTTATTTTCGTTAGGTGCTTTGGCCTCAATCGGATTTGTCATTATCAGAAAGAGAAAAACTTAATTGAGCTTTGCTTTTTATACCTGCTCAATGCCATTTGCCCATTTTTACAAGAATTAAAATTGCGCTCACCCTCCTGTAAAATTTTGAAGCGTAAGATGAACGATTCACAGCTGCTACGGGGTTTCTACTAAAATCCAACATTTGATTGATGAGCAATAAATATTAAATATAGGCGAATTAGTTAAAGGATGCGCAGGCGGGCTGTGGTAAAATTAAGGTTCTGCATATATCGTATCGATAACGATATTCAACTGCTTCTTAGCTCTGATCAACTGGAAAACAACACTAGATTCAGGCTGGGATTGAACCTGCGATCCGGATTTCACATTTGAAAGGTGAATTGCCAAAATTGCTTTAAAAAACTATCTCAAGTAGGTTATGGTCCCGATACAATGTTATCGTTTTTTTGTCATCAGGGTATTATAATCCAATGATCTGGTAATTTTTACCTTTTACAGCAATAAATTCAGTGAGATAACTATCTTTTAACTGCAATTTGTCTTTGCTTATTGATTTGTTTGTTATTTTTGGTAGTAGATATTTTTGGCTTCTAGCAATTACTCCTTTTATTCTGATTGGATTAAACGTTCTGATCCTACATTTTCCACTACCTGTGACAGCTTTGATTTCGGCAGTAAGTAATTTGTTGTTTTTCCATTCCTCACAAATTTGATAGCCTCCTCTTGCCATTACACCTTTTATTGAGCCATCTTTCCAGGCAGTTGGTAATGCGGGTAATAAAAATATTTCTTTATGTTGGCTTTGTACTAACATTTCAGTTATACCAGCAGTAGCCCCAAAGTTCCCATCAATTTGAAATGGTGGATGAGCATCGAAAAGATTTGGATACACCCCACCGCCACCGGTACCATAGTCAATACCGTCTTTATCCGGACTAATCATGTTTAATCCGGAGCAAACCATTCTATATGCATGATCGCCATCTTGTAATCTTGCCCACCAATTTATTTTCCATGCCATAGACCAGCCAGTACTAAAATCGCCGCGCTGTATTAATGACGTTTTTGCGGCATTTGCAAGTGCATTTTGTTTATAAACGTCAATTTGGTGACCCGGGTACAGCCCATAGAGTTGCGATATATGACGGTGGGTATCTTTTGGATTGTCCCAGTCCTGGAACCACTCCTGTAATTGCCCGTATCTGCCTATATGGTAAGGATAGAGCTTCGCCCTAGTCTTCGCTAGCGTGACTGCAAAATGCCGATCGGTTTTTAAAGCTTTAGCGGCATCTATACAATTTTGAAAAAGCTCCCGGATGATGCTCATATCCATGGTGGATGCCACTGTTAACTCTGACTGTTTCCCATCAATTTTTATCACATTTTCTGGAGATGTTGACGGATTTGTCACCAGATAACCACTTTTTGGATCGGTAACCAACCATTTCAGCATAAATTGTGCTGCGCCTTTCATTAGCGGATAACCCTTTCTACGTAAAAAAGCTTTATCGTTTGTGTAAAGATAATGTTCGTATAAATGCGTGCTCAGCCAGGCACCGGCCATTGGCCAACATGCAAATCTCGGCATACCCATCGGATCCCATTCATAACCACCAGCTGGAGATGTTTTTGCCCATATGTCGCTATTATGATGAACAACCCATCCTTGGTCTATTCCGTAATTTACTTTTGCAGTTACTGCACCGTTTTTGGACAGGTGGGATATAAAATCAAACAGCGGTTCATGACATTCGGAAAGATTGGTGTTTTCTGCAAGCCAATAGTTCATTTGTGTATTTACATTTACCGTATAATTGCTACCCCAGGCTGGCTGGATCAGGTTGTTCCAAATTCCCTGAAGATTAGTTGCGAGACCGTTGTGTCTTGAGCTGGCGATCATTAAATACCTGCCGAATTGATAATAGAGCACATGCAGCCCTAAATCACTTTTGTTTGTTTTGAAATTATTTAACCTATTTGTGGTTGCCTGGTTGTATTCTCCGTCATTTCCTAAATTAAAAGAAACCCTAGTGTATAGCCTTCGATAGTCTTTTATATGAGCAGATTTTAGTTGATCAAAAGTTTTTTTAGACGCAAGGGAGATGTTTTGGCTGTTCTCAATTGATGGATCCTTACCTTCCAAACCCGGCGATTTGTCGTATCCATTATAACTTGTAGCGGTAGATAACAATAATACAATTTCGCTTGCACCTACTATTGTCAATCCTTTTTCAAAGTTTTCTGTTTTTCCGTCAGTCGTCAATACTTTTAGCAGTGCCTCGAAATTCATTCCTTCCTTTTCGTCATAAACGATTTGTTTTGGTTCCGAATTTCTATGAGCTACATGTTTAGGAGCCTTTCCAATTAAACGTAAATCATTATTTGATGTATTAACTACGTATTTGAGTAAACTGCTCATTGAAATATTTATGTTCATAGCTCTTTTTTGATCAGCAGTTAGTTTGATAACCATAACCCGGTCGGGATAACTGATAAAACTCTCTCTTTTATAGGTAACCTCCCCCAGCTTGAAACTTACGTTTGAAACGGCGTTTTCAATATCTAAATCTCTATAATATGCTGAAACGGTACTATCCTTAAATCCATATTCAATGTGTAGATCGCCCAACGGCAAGTATCTCGCACTATACGGCCCTTGCATTTTTTTCCAAATCTGATTAGCCTTCGTAGCATCATCATTAAAAATGGCCTCCCTTAATAGCGGTAATAGTTTTTGACCGTTAGCGTTATTTCCAGGTTCAGGAAATCCTGACCATAGGGTATTGTCGTTTAATTGAAAATGTTCGGAATTGATGCCTCCGAAAGCCATACTGCCTGTTTTTCCGTTGCCCAACGCAAGTGCTTCCACCCAGATTTTTGCAGGCTTTTCGTACCATAACTTCAAGGGAGTTTTATTCTTGTATTGGGCAGATAAACTTATAGCCCATAGTAATAAGATTGATTTTGTAAATAGTATCTTCATGGATGGAAAGCTTTATATTTCTCTTACCTTACGATCAGTTAACGTGGAATCTAATCGCTAATTAGCATTGTCGTTCAAGACAAATTAAAATAATAATAAGAGAAGTGTTATACACAAAAAAAGTAAATGATTACGTGAATCTGTCCTAGAACACTTTACTTTTTTAAATACTTACTATATCTATCGTTATCACTGAAAAGTTGAAGCCAACTCGTCATTCCCATCTAAAATGGCCACTCATTTCGCTCCAGAATGTGCACTGATTACCGCTTAAAGTGTGTATTGGCTGATTTATAACGTTTTTAAACTTGTTTTATCGTTTATAAGGTCTTCTGCCAACAGGACAGCAAAACGTACTGCAGATGTGTGGACACTTTATTAACGGGTACGACATAGAAATAGTGATTTTGTTTAGGGTTTTGATAATATGTCTTTGTTGTTTGGGCAAATGGCGGGCTATCCGCTCATACGCCTGCAGGCCTTATTCACTGGCAGGTATCCGATTTATCCCTGTTGCAAAGGAAAAAAATGTTTTGATAATGGGTTAGATCGAAAGGGAGTTGAACCGTCTTGTAAAATGCTTTCGGGGTTAGTCTGGTTACATGGGGCTCTATTACACTTGAATTTTTATTGTTTATGGCCATCGTTATGAGATGGGGTTCAAAGTATTATCTAATGATGCTGGGTATTTCTTCCATTTTTTGATTGTCGTTTTTCATGGATTATTTTCTTTCTTTTTTGCTATGGCCGGTGGTCTGCTACTTTATCTTTGGATCGATAATCCATATGGAAAAATAAAATTTATAGAGATCAGGCAGCAATTAACGGCTGGCGGAAACGTATACTGTTATCTTAGGGGCTTTCTTGAGCGTAAATATCTGTCCGGACTGGCGGCGTATTTACGGTGCCTGGAGAATTTGAGCGGTTAAAAATCTGTTCAGCGAATCGCTGGGGAACGGTAACGAATACCTGTTCAGATTGGATTGACCTTATTGCTTTTTTGCCGGCTTCGCTTTGGTAGGGGCGTTTTGCTTACGCTTTTTAGGTGCAGAAGCTGCACTTTTTGGCAATTTGCGTACAGGCTTTTTGGACAAGGTTTTTTTCTTCCGTGCATTTTTGATCCGGTATTCTAGCAGGTATAGCCTGGCCTGCCATTTCCCGATGATGGTGTCGTCGCTTTTCGGAAGGCCTGTTGGTTCCAAAAGCCCGAGTACATGGGCCAGTTCCCGGGTGCTGTCTGCCTTGGCCTGGTTTTCTTTCAGCCAGTCCTGTTGTTTGGTTTCGTGGGATTTCTGGTATTCGGCTATGGCCAGTTTGATGAGCTTGGCCTCATCTTCTTTTGATCCGGTTTTGCGCAAAAGCACCATCTGCCTGTTCCAGGCGTGGAAATTAGCAGGATCTGTCATGGCGGATTGCCTGTAGCGTTTTAATGCGGCCGCCTTATCGCCCGCTCTTTCCAGTTCGAGCGCAGCAGCAAACTGCTCCTTTGACCGTATCTGTTTTCTTCTTGACATAATTGACTTTGGAACAATTAGCTATGGCAATTGTTTGCTGAAGGGTAATGGAGGTTATGACTGCACGATGACCTTGGCGCTATAGGCGTAATGGTAACTTTGGATTTAGCAATTAATGAAATGAAGAAAATCGGATTTTTATCGTTCGGGCATTGGTCGGAACATTCCTCATATCAGGCGCGTACCGCCAGTGATACTTTGCTACAATCTATCGACCTTGCCGTTGCGGCTGAAGAAATCGGCCTTGACGGAGCCTACTTCAGGGTACACCATTTCGCAAGGCAATTGGCATCGCCCTTTCCGCTGCTTTCGGCCATTGGCGCAAAAACTGCTAAGATCGAAATCGGAACGGGCGTGATCGATATGCGCTATGAAAACCCTTTATATATGGTCGAGGATGCCGGTGCGGCCGACCTGATCTCTGGTGGCAGGTTACAACTGGGCATCAGCAGGGGTTCGCCCGAGCAGGTGATCGAAGGCTGGCGGTATTTCGGTTTTGCACCCAAGGATGGAGAGAACGATGCTGATATGGGAAGGCAAAAGGCTTTGGAGTTTCTGGATAGACTGAAAGGTGAAGGTTTTGCAAGGCCCAATCCCAATCCGATGTTTCCCAATCCGCCGGGACTGTTAAGGCTGGAACCATATTCTGAGGGACTGCGCGAGCGCATCTGGTGGGGAGCCGCTTCCAATGCGACTGCTGTTTGGGCGGCAGCGCACGGAATGTACCTGCAGAGTTCTACTTTGAAGTTTGATGAAAATGGTAAGCCGTTCCACATCCAGCAGGCCGAGCAGATCAGGCTGTACAAGGAGGCCTGGAGGAAAGCGGGACATGACCGCGAGCCGAGGGTTTCTGTCAGCCGTTCAATATTTGCGCTGATGAACGATCAGGACAGGTATTATTTCGGGCAGCAGGGGAAAGGGTCGGATAGTTTTGGCTATATCGAACCAACCCAAAGGGCGGTCTTCGGGCGGGGATATGCCGCTGAACCCGATCAGCTGATAAAGGAACTGGCTGGCGACGAAGCGGTACGGGAAGCGGATACGGTATTGTTGACCATTCCAAATACCTTGGGCGTAGATTACAACATCCATGTGCTATCTGCCATACTGGAGCACGTTGCGCCGGGACTTGGATGGAGATAGGTTAGTTTGATTTTTTTTAACAAATAGATAATAATCTACCTTTGCAGATGAATTACCTCCAATGACAAAAGCAAGTCATCGTAAAATACAGTTATTCCTTTTTGCCCTGTGTGTATTGGTATGTGGGTTTTATTACCATTACTATCAAAGGAACAGGGAACTCGATGCTTACAGGAAACAACTCTGGGCGGAATTGCAAATCCACTCGATCACTAAGCAGGAATACTGGAAGTTATGGGATCCGAAAATAAAAGAATGGAAAGAATCGTTGAGCAAATGTCAATCATTGGAAATAGCTGCAGTGCTTGTGTTTTTATTCAGCGCTGCGAACCTTATTGTGTATTGGCACCATCAGAAAATGACTTCAAAGGTAAAAGCGGGATATTAAAGGCTTTAGTATTTCTGGTTTATAAGTGGGCGCGGAAATGCTTCGATGATCATCTTTTTTACCTCGTGCTTGTTCTGGAGTACTATTCATCAAGAAAACAAACCTAAACATGGAGGAAACGGAACGATATGTGTAGAACATGAAGAATTATTTACAATAGACAATAATTAAACATACGTTTGCAAAATAAATATCTATATGTCAGTACAATATACAGTTTCGAAGTGAAGGATAATTATTTAGCAGCTGTAGTGCTGTAATGTTTAGCAAAAACAAATAAAAGGGAATATAATAATTAATGTATCTAAAGATCAGCTTAAAATTTATAATGCCTATAGATGGATCAATTGCTCCAAATAGCTTATGAGGTATTCGATCAAAATAGTACTTGCTCTACTGGTTTATAACTTAGTGTTCTTTTGTGTAAACTATTTGTTGAAGTTGGAAATTCGGTTAAGCGTTCAGGTGGCATCGTCATTGATTGTATTTTTTGTGCTTTTTCCTCCAAGAAAACTTCACAACAGAAAATCTGAGCAATAATCTGTTGAATAACGTAGTCGGCTAGAAGTATTCTAATTCATCGTATTATTCAAAAGGGATATCACTGCTTAACACAACTGGATAAAAGGACGGGGAAGAATGAGACTTTAGATATTCTAGTTTGTGTAAGAAATCATCCGATAACGCGCTATTGAATAGTTTGGATAAAAAGGTCTCAACCATATCCACATCCGAAATAGCCATAGAATCAAAAAGCAGCATCCTTTTTAATTCTGTGTTTGTATGTAAAATGCAGATGTATTTTCCAACAATGTTTATGCTGACCACATCATCGGTGTGTATAGGTTTTCGTATTGCTATATCCTGGGCATATTCTTCTCCAAAATGATTGATATTTTTAGAAATCTTATCTGGATCTTGAGTATAGTTCAGAAAGTTGTGATTGTTGTCGCCGTCTATGTATAATACAATTGGGTTCTGGTTCATAAAGGTTTGTTTCTTAAACTTAATAAAGCCCTGGCGTAAAAACAAATAGTTCTCTTATTTTGCAGGTTATCGTACATTTTGACTTGGCAATTGGCTAGGTGAGGGTTTGTTTATTTGTTTGTTTGTGTCAGTAAAATGGGGTGTTGTTTGGTTGGTATTAAGAAGGGCGGGAGTTGTTATTCGCTGTTCCCTAAAGGGCCGGGCCATCTGCTGTATCTTTTGTTCCGAAAGGATGCCACGTCTGTCCCTGACAGGGGAGTAAGTATATAAGATAGGATATTGCTACGGATCTGCAGGGGGACTTGAATCTTCCCGAATAATCAATCCTAACAATTGCTACCAGATATATGATAGGCAGTTGCTTAAAAAAAAAAAATAAATTAAAAAGTACTTTGAATTACAAAGTAAATGTTTAGTTTTGTTAAAAAAATCAAGATGATGACAGTACAGGAAAATTTAAGTGAAAAAAAATTGTTTACCCATTTGCTGTTGAAAAGAATGCTGTTGGTTGGCGCAATCGGATTGGTGATGGTCAGCGTTTTTGTTATTGGAGCTGGAAAAGGTGATCCTGCATGGGGAAGTAACTGGCGTATAAAACCGCTTTTACTCACGCCTTTGTTTGGTGCGTTTATCGGGCTGCTTTATGACTTAACTGAGCCACTTAGAAGAATAAAAGGGTGGATAGGTACGGTCTTTTTTGTTTTGAGCGTTTTTGCTGTAATGGTTGGGTTGTGGATGGGTCTGATACTGGGGCTTAATGGCACGATGTGGGATTAGTACTTTTTGTTGATCCCAAGCCGTTCGGTTTATCATAACGCATATGCAGGATTATCAGCTGGCGGGCTGTGCCATTTGAGCTAAATGAATTTGTGTCCGTTATCTAAATTGATCTATAAACAATGAGACACAATAATATTACTGTTTTTGTTCCTGTAGATGCGGGGTGGTGTTTATCATTTCCATGATGGAGCGAAAGGGAGTCGAACCTTGGAGTGTAATGGGTTGTTGATTAGTGTTTTAAGTTTTGTTAATTCTGGTTTGATGCCAAAAAATCACCTCTATATTTTTGTCGGGCAAATCCATGTCATGATAAAAAATGGTAACTAAAAAACTTGTCTACCATCTTGTTTATATGTGCTCATGATTAATTCTGGCTATTCGGCGAATTCCTATTTAGATATTTGGTGATTAGTGTAAGTGTAGCCGCAAGCTACTCCTGTCATGTTAAAACCAAATAACGGGCTGGGGTGCTGAAAGTTGCTGTGGTAAAGGGTGATACGTAGCAGCTGATGATTGGTTTGTTGGTCCGCTGTCTCTGTAATAAGACTCATTTTCTACATAAAACAACTTGTTTTCGGGAAAAAGATGCGTGAATGCCATCAAAAAAAAATTAAAGCCCTATATTTAAAACCCAAACAGAAACTAGTCGTAATGTACAAGTGCATAATTGTAGATGATGAGCCGCATGCGGTGGCGGGATTGAAGCGGTACATCGACTCGGTTCCCCAGCTGCAATTGATCAAAAGTTACACTGATCCGCTCAAAGCGCTTATAGAGATTACTGCAGGCGAGCCTGTGGATCTGATTCTTATGGATGTGGATATGCCTGGTATTACTGGGGTTGAGCTTGCTAAGGAGGTTAGGCAGAAGACTGATAAACTGATCTTTACTACTGCGCACCGTCAATATGCCTTTGATGCTTACGAGGTTGAGGCGGATGCATTTTTGTTAAAACCTTATTCCCTGGGAAAGTTCATTGTTATCTTCAATAAGCTCTTTCCGCAGAAAACGGGGGATGGTGGTCTAACAGCTGCCGATGATTTTATGTTTATCAAGAGCAAGGAAGAAAACCTAAGGCTGATCAAAGTGAATTACAGTGACATTGTTGCGGTGGAAAGCAAAATGAACTATGTGCAGGTGCATACCAGGGACAAGAGTTTTCTGACTTACAGCACGCTGGGTGAAATAGCAAAGAAATTGCTTCCCAGGGAAGGTTTTCTGCAGTTCCAGCGAAGCTTTATCATTGCGCAGGATTATATCGAATATATTGAGGGGAATACCATCAAGATGGTGACCGGGACAAAGATCACGGTAGGAGATTACTATAAGAAATATTTCAACGAGTTTGTTGACGATAAGCTCTTCAGGGCGAAGCGTAAAGGTTGAGCGCAGGCCCTGAAGAGTTGCCGTTTATTGGAAGATCACCCCGGAGCCTGTTGCTGTTGTAGTAAAGGTCGCTGTGGTAGCATCTGTAGGAGTGGTATCAAAGTTTCTGAACTGCTTTTTGGTTGATCTGAATACAAATACGGTTCTTGTTTTTAGGGTGTTTTTTGGCTGTTTCATAATGTTTTTTTATGAAAACTAGCCGCCCTGGACAGGCCCAAAAAAGTACTCGGATAGTACCTGTACTATCCTACTTATAAAGGAAAAAACACATGAAAAAAACTATTTCAGCAAGGTTTAAGGAGTATTGGGTACATATCCTGGTCTGGTTTCTCTTTATTTGTTATGAGGTTGTGGCGGTCGGCCTGATGGTAGGGGCTTTCGGGCATCCAGTGAATTATATTTCTCATTATCTGATTACTATCGGGGTATTTTATCTATCTGCACTCCTGGTTCTGCCCCAAGCTTTTAAGCTTAAAACACATGCGTTCTGGCGCGCTCCACTCGGTGTGGCACTTCTTTTTGTGGTCTTTCTTCTGGCTAATTATTATACTGACCTGATGATGATCCATTGGCGTTTTGCCAACCGTTCGGAGGGTTTTTCGCTTACATGGGCCTACAGTTCCAAGATCCTTTACCGGTGGATCTATGTGTTCGGTTTTTCTGCCGCCTATTTTTTCCTTAAAAACTATCTGGTTGAACGCGGCAGGGCTGAAGAGATGGAGAAGCAGCGGCTGGAAAAGGTGATCGAGGAGGAACAGATAAAGCGGGCACTTTCAAAGGCGCAGAACGATTTTTTAAAGGCACAGATCAATCCGCATTTTCTTTTTAATACGCTGGATTTTATTTACCATAGCATCGCAGAACTCTCCTTGGAGGCTTCCCAGGCAGTTATGACCCTTTCTGAGATGATGCGTTATGCGGTGGATTCGGGTGATCTTGATGATACGGTATCCCTTGGTGAGGAGATTGAGCAGGTTGAAAAACTGATCTATCTTTATCAGCTCAGAAAGAATATGGAGCTTAAGGTAATGAGCTATTTTTCGGAACAGGCAATGGAACTGCGTTTTATCCCGCTAGTGCTGCTGACGCTGGTGGAAAATATATTCAAGCACGGTGATGTTGGCCATGCCCTGCACGAAATTCGCATCAGTGCCACTGTGGATGAGGGTAAGTTGGTTATCGAAACTTCAAATGCAGTAAACCTTAGGCCTGGGGCGGCCAGTACAAATGCTGGTCTGAAAAATATCGGGCAACGCCTCCGTTTTGCTTATGGAGGCGATATAGGATTCCATTTTGCTAGGGAAGGCGAACTTTTTATTACAAGAATCGCTGTTCCTGTAAACAGGATCTTACGCCTGGGAGAGCGAAAACAACTTTTGACCACTAACTTAAACTAAAGTTCATCCCGAAAAAATATCCTTTCATGTAGGTATTCTCTCTTTTCGTCCTTAAAATATTCGTTTTTAAATCTATTTGGTCAAATTGGTTCTGTTAGAGGTGATTCGGAAAGATGAAAAAAGAATTAGTCAGGGTGGAAAATTTATTTGCTGCATTGTTCCGCAACGTTTGCACGGCACGTCATTTACGTGATGAATTTGATTTTTTCTGGAAGAACTCTACCCGTGAAAGGGGTATGGCTGGTATGGCTTACTTCATCCGACACAGTGCGCTGCTCCAGTGCTTTGATTCACTGCTTTTTCTGCTCAGTTCCAGGCAGGTCTGGACTGTCGGTGGCCTGGGTGCTTATGCGGCCAGCCGTGGAGTGGAGGGGCCTTTGCTGCCGCTTACTGCGGGTGATCAAATTGAAAAGCTCAACAGTCTGCTCATCGAGCACGAAAATAACATTAAGGATATATTTAGTCTGCATCGGGATCCGGTAGCCATGGGCTTCCTAGAGCATGAGCTTGCGCACATTACTAATGTGTTGCAGGATTTTGTAGGCTTTTTAAATGATATTGAAAGTACTCCGTCTCATCAAGGTATTGACGGCGCGCTCAGCTAAGATACTGCAGGATGTAGCGATATATCCTGCAGGTTTTTTCACCAGTTGGGAATGCCGTGGTTTATAGTCTATGGGGAGATTGGTTAGCCGTGTTTTGTGTTCCCTTTTGGCTGGCGGGTAACTTAAAGATGCTATGCCTCGGAATGGGTGGTGTAGTATGGGGCGGGATATCTATTACGGGTAGGTTCGTATCTAATGCACAGGTTAAGAGTAGTCCGAAAACAACATATATTCAAACAATTAAAAAGTCAAAATAAATTAATAAAAATGGGAAAAATCAATGTCGTGCCTCACAACGAGGTTGCGCTGTACGTGGCGCAGGTAATGAGAGTTACAAAAATGATTATTTACCGTATAACTTGCATATAATTTAAGCAACTCGAACATTCCTTTAGATGGAATGATCGAGCATCAATAAGTCTGCGTCTGAATGGCGGACTTGAATTTGGGGCGTAATTGAAAATGATAGGCCCTAACCAAATAACTATTAATTCAATAACTAATAAAGACAACAACCCGTTGAAGCTAGGTGAAGTCTAAAATAATGCACTCGTAATATAGGATGTCAAAACATAAACCAATTTCACATTTAAAACGTGTAAGAATTGCCTCGAACAATATAAAATCAGAAAGGTTCGAAGGAAAATATTTTCGTATCCGATCGGCAAAAGCCTATGAGAATATTCCGGTTTTAAGGGCAAACCTACTGCCAGACTATTACAAGGCATTCATTGATGAAATGGTCAAGTCTCCGGATTGGACCACTATGTTGTTGAATGGGAAAAGCAAGAGGACAGTTAGGGACCTGGATTCATTAAGGCTTTTAAAAACAGAAGCCAATTCAGAACTTTTATGGGCCAGATACATTATCTCGGTAAACACCAAGTATATTTCAGAATTTATAAGGTATTCCAACAGTTATTCTAATGCACTGATGTGCGGAGAATATGAGTCTGCCGGTAATTATTTGGACACCATTGAGCGGCAGTTCGGATCTTCTCTCTGGCTAATCAAAACAAGGACTGCTTTTTTACAGCTGACATTGGGTCTGGAACCACAAAAGAAATTTAACCAGAAGATAAGATCACAATTGAGGGACCGTAGTCTGATTAAGTTTATTGTATATTGGAATAGCGTAGCAAACGAACCCCAGACTTCATTGGGAAGATTGAAAGGTGAGCTTGAGCCGATCCTTGACCAGCTGGATCCAGACCTGCAACCCGGTTATAAAGAGTTTGCGGGCTATCATTTGCTGAATATTTTACCTGCAGACCTCGATGGTTATGCACATATACTTAGGCAGAGTTACTCTACCTCGATCATTGATTATTATGAGGCTTTTATATTAGCCCTACAGCATATGGTGGTCAGTAAAAATAGCATAGACCTGATCAAAGTGTTTTCTGCATTGGCGCATTTTAAGAATAAGATAGCTGATGACAGAATGGACCTGATGTGTGCGCTGTTGGGGATGGACTTTCAGGAAGATAAGCTGAAATCTGCGGGCAATCACGCGTATGAACTTTATTTACAAGGGAATTATGAGGAAGCATTCGCGCAGGCGGACAAGGCTCTTGACATAGATCCATGCAATGTTATGGGCATTTTGGTCAAGTCCTATTCCTGTGCAATATTAGGGTCGGATGCTCTAGACCCAGCAGTTTATGATAAGGAAGCAGACGATTATATAAATGGTTCCCTCCGTGATTTGATGATTGATGGAATTAGCAAGGTCTTTAATAAAGGAGTTAAAGGGGTTAATGATATCTATAATACGTTGAGTAAGATAGCGTTGAACTTTTCAAATTTTAGCTGGATATCGGCTATTACGATTAGCATAAACCAGGAGAATCAGTTCCCGCGACGGATAGAAGCTGGGCAAAAAATGCTCTTGAGCGATAGTAAACTGAATCCGGTGCTGATAGATTATCAGCTGGATTTGGATATGGCAGGCCGTTATAGAGCACTGTGTGATCTTATCTATCCATCTAGCCTTAGTGTCGGGTACCATAGTTTCCTTTTGGAGCCGTCAGAGCATTTTGGATTAGGGGGACTGTCTTCGATGCAAGCTGACCTTTTATCGGCCAGAAAATATTTTGAGGCTTCTAATTTTGGTGCAGCAATCTTACATGCAGGGCCACTTTGTCATAGCCATTCGGGCTATTTTGAACGTAGGGCTTATGGAATTATATCCCATGCCCATTTGGAATGCAACGATTTGATTCAGGCGACAAAAACTGCGGCAGATTGTTTTGTCCATAACAGATCATATTACCCATTTTTACCCCTGAAAGAGCTTGCAGCACAAATTAAACCTGGCACCGCCTGTTGGAAGAGTGTTAATTCGCTGATTGAGCTACCTATTATTTTTGATGCGTGCGTAAGAAACCTGGACAGTTCATTTGAAACTGCCAGAAGGTTTGCTTATGAAGATTATTTAACAAAAAATGGCGTAAGCAAACCTTCGGAACTAGCCCGTGATATTGGTCCCAATTCAAAGGAAAAATTTATTTATTATTTAAGGTTCATCTGTGTGGAATCGACAATGGATATGTCAGATGCTTTTGAAGGTGGGACTGAAGAAGTCCTTGCCGAAAGGCTGTATGTTTGTAGATGGTTGGTTGAGATTGATCCGGACAATGAGGAAGAATACAAACAGGAAATCAATGGCCTGGTTCGGAGACAGGTAATTTTAAGCCGTAGACAGGAAATTGACCAAAGTAGAGTTTACGTAGATATAGAGAGTGTTAAGGAGTGGGCACAGGGAGAACTGGCAGAAACTTATGGAAGGTATCAGGCGTACCTTCGTCATGGTGTGAATTCAATTAGCCAAAATTCGAAGAACATTGAAAAATTCAAACTTGAAATTCCAGACACTAAGGACGCATCAAAAATCAATGTACCGGTCAATGAGGTTTTTGCTTTGCTGAGTTATATGATTGAAACTATCGGCAAATCTTACCTTTCCTCAGATGTTGGCCTGGACCGTTTTATCAGCACCCGCATACGGCATGGAGAACTCGAAAGGACAATGCGGATTCCACTTCAGAAGCATAATCTTATCACAAAGAAACAGGCAAAGGATGGACCTTATATGAAAAACAAATTTTGGCTGGACAAATTTAAGGGGTATTCACAGCAGATTGTACAGGAACTAGACCGTTCATTTACGGAATTTTCTTCTGCCTATGATGGATTGATTTCCGAAATAGCAAATAACTGGCTCCAGATTACAAAACCAAGTAAACCAAATGGTTTATTTGATTTTGTATTATTTGAATTTGATTACGAAAGGATTTACGATACCACCAACAAGGATACTTCCCTAAAGCAGTTTGTCAATAATGTCATTAGCCTTTTTGAACAAAAATTAATCTATGTGCTCTTGGAGATTCGCCAAAAGCTTAACAAAGTAGCAAGAAAGGAAGCAAAGACACTTTTAAATAATCTTCAAGAGGCCGCACTTACCGGTGAATATGGACCTTTCCTCGAACTTCAAGGTGCAATAAGTCAGGGAAGAACCGATCTGCAGGCACAGTTTGATAAAATAATTGAGTGGTTCATTCCATCATCGGCGGGAAGTTCTACTCCTTATCAATTGGAAGATGCGATATGGGTTGCTGAAGCGAGTATAAAGGAAGAGAATCCCTTGTTTGAAATTGATATTGATGCAGAAGAGCTTGAGTTTTCTATACATGGACAGATCGCACGCTTTGTGGATGTATTTATCAATATTTTTGAGAATGTGGTGAAACGGTCAGGTCTTGAAATTCCAAAAGCCTACATCAAAATTTGGGCTGTAGAAGAGTCTGATCAATGCATTATGGTCTACTGTAAGGTCGTGAATGACCTCGGTGTCGAAATAGATGCTAATACACTCAGTACCGATTTAAAGAAGAAGCAGGCAATTCTCGATACCGGTGAATTTGTCGAGTTCCTGGCTAAGGATAAAAGTTCAGGGTTATTCAAAATTTATACCAATATCAGGGATATGTACAATGCCGATTTTACACAAAGGCCAAGCGTTGATTTTGGAGTCGACGGAAACCAGTTTCAGATCACTTTAAGTGTCCCTTTTAGAATTTACAAATTTGAACCTGTTGAGCAAATATAATCATGATGAAAATTTTATTAGTAGAAGATGACGAGGATAAAAGGAAACTACTCGTTGATTTTGTTCAACTTCATCTGGAGTGTGAACTAATTGAGGCAAGATCATTTCAAAGCGGTCTGAAGGCTTTAAAAGCGGAGCGCTTTGATCTGATATTGTTGGATATGACCATGCCAACTTTTGATATCAATCCACCAAAGGAAAGCGGAGGTCGTTCCCAATCCTTTGGTGGCGAAATGCTTTTGGCCGAGATGGTAAGAAAGGAAATCAGTACCAAGGCGGTCGTTGTTACCCAGTTTGATCTGTTTGGTAAGGGGGAGGAAGAAATAACTTTAGCGGATCTGGATGCCAGGTTAACCGAACAGTACCCTGAGAACTATTTGGGAGCTGTTCCTTACCGGATAAGTTATACAAGTTGGGAAGAAATTCTGCTTTCCAAAATACAGGAAGCAGGTTTAAAAAATATATAAATGTTAAAAATATTAATAGTTGAGGATACAACCGATAAGTTGCGGAATATTCTACAAACATTGGAAGAAATCAAGGGGATTGATGTCGAAGCTATAGATCATGAGGTGGATTGTTTGAGCGCTAAAAAAAGACTTAAAGCTAACTTTTACGATCTGCTTATCTTGGATATTGCTATCCCGCAAAGAAAGCAGGATCCGGTTGATCTGGATGGGGGAATGAAACTGCTCGAAGAAGTGCTGACTAGGGACATTTATAAAGTTCCCTCCCATATCATAGGCCTTACGGCAAAGGCGGAAATTTTGGAAAAGGCTAGCAGCGGTTTTAAAGAGAATATATTATCAGTTATACAATACAGTGAATCTGATATTGAGTGGCAGCAAGCCTTGCTAAAAGGTGTTCAGCAGCGCTTGCTGGCGAAGATGGCGGCAGCGAATACCGAGCAGTCATATAACTTCGATATAGCCATCATCACCGCCGTTGAGAGGGAATTCCAAGCAGTGAAGGCACTATCAAAGGAATGGAAGGAGCTGGTTTTTCCTGGCGATTCGTCGAGTTTTATTGAAACTATATTTGAGAGGGATGATAAACGGTTCCGGGTAGTTGCAGCCTGTGCACCGCAGATGGGCATGAATGCTAGTGCGGTATTATCAATGAAGTTGATCTATAATTTTCGGCCAAGATATATTTTTATGCCTGGTATCGCTGCGAGCGTAAAGAAATCCGATACCCACGGGTTTGGAGATGTTATTGTTGTAGATGAATGCTGGGATGGGGGAGCGGGCAAGATTTCCGAGGATGCAGACGGAAATTCAGTTTTCCTTCCGGCAGCAAACCATCTGCGGCTGAATGTAGATGTTTCCCAGAGAATGGTGCAGATTAAAAATAATTCGAATCTGTTAAGATCGATCAAGGATGGATGGAAACCGAACGATGTGCCCAACACTGAGCTTGCAGTTCATATAGGGTCGGTAAGTTCAGTGGCAGGTATAATCGAGAACACTGCCGTAATCAGCGAATTGAAAGGGAAAGACAGAAAGTTGCTCGGATTGGAAATGGAGGCATATGGATTGTATTACAGTGCGTATAACTGTGGAAATCCAAAACCCATTGCAGTAGCACTAAAATCTGTTTCGGATTTCGCCAACCTGGCAAAAAATGATCTTTATCAAACTTATGCTGCCTACACCAGTACGAAAGTGATGTATGAATTTATCATTGAATTTGTTGAGTAATTCTTATTGCTACAAAATATATTATTTGCATTAAGCCTAGCCGTAATATCGAGTTCATCGATTTTTATTATATTTATAGTAACAGATAGTAGATTGTGCCGAAATATACCAAACAGATTGTAGTTTTTATCGACATTTTGGGTTTTAGCAACATGCTGCCCGAATTTGAGCAGGAGGCAATGGATAACAGTATCCCCGAAGATGAACTTTATCATGAGTCTCCAACACTAAACAGGTTACTGCAGATATTCCAGGACTCAGTCAGATGGATCAAGGAAAAAAGCTGCAACCATTACCTGTTCAGTGACAATATATGTATCACCATTGATTATGTAGTTGAGGAAACCGAACAGCCAACACTTTTCCTAGAGATTATCCAACTGGTAAATTTATTAAACTATGAATTTATCAAAGAAGGGTATTTTATCAGGGGCGGGATCGATGCAGGCTGGTTTTTGGACAGCCGCGACATGGCAGCTGGGGTACCCTTGGTAAATGCCTACAGGCTGGAAAGTGAGAAGGCCGTGCAACCGCGGGTCATAATATCCGATTCGTTTTACTCGCTTATTGGGCAAATGCGTAGCTTAGGGGAATTCAGTGCGGATGAAGAATCGGTTTTGGACAGGATTCTTGTTGAAGAGGATGGTATTTGGTTTATTAATGGCTATGTTCATATCCAGAATTTTGAGGATAGTGCCGGGAAAAAAGATTATCTGATGATGTGCCAGAAAAAAATAAAAACGGCATTGAATAAAAATATAGCCATCGACCGGGTGTACGCAAAGTATAAATGGACAGCCGATAAATTCGATGCATTTGTCGAAGACTATATCGAAAATCAGGAAAGTTATGAACTTGCAGAAACCTGGGAAGAAGAGGAGCTTTTGGCGATTAGGGATTTAAAGATAAATTAACATGGATTATAAATATTTTCCCGTTCTCAGGGCAAGGCAGCAGGAGATCGATGTGCTTCAGAAATTTGATTTTGGCGACCGTATGGTACCCTTGATTGAAATTATTAAGGATAAGGACCGTAAGGATAACCAGCGAAGTCCTTTTCAGATTTATTCGGATATCATTGCAAATACTCGGGCTGAAAAAGTACTGATTGATCTGCCAATTTACCTGGCTCCAAAGGTGAGCACCAGCTCAGAGGTGAGGACATTTTTCCTTTCGACAATCAGTAGGCTGGATGAGCGGATAGCATTTTATGCGCAGTTTTCAGCAATGGCCGATAGATTGATCCCCACAATATCGATCCTTGAACCCATATCTGAGGAAAGGGACACATTGATTAGACAGTTCGATGTGCTGTCGGATATTTTTTCCCAGCTCGCTTTCCGGATCTACAATGAACGTTTTGATCTTGCATTTGAGCAGCTTCAACAGCTTCAGTTAAGGGATAGTGATATCATCGTTTACGATCTGGAAAAGACAAGTATAACCAATCCGATCGTGAAAAAACACCGCAAATACTTAAGGGATATTTTTCCGGACAATTTTCAGGTGGTGGTGAGAAGTGCCATCAATACGGACATCCAGAATGTAGATCTTGAACATGAACAGGTTATTTCCCTGGCAGACAACAGCCTGATGGAGCTTTTCTCGCTCCCGCAGTTTGGTTTTGATGCTTTTGGAGATTATGCGGGGGTAAAACGTGATGATTTGAATGCCGGCGGTGGCATCAGTCCTGGGATGGTTTTCTACAATCCGGATGACAACTTGTATTATGGTTACCGTGGGCCAACAAAAAACCTTTCTGAATTTGAGACGACGATAATCCCTGCGGTGTTATCCAGCGGTTATGTGCAGCAGTGGGTTCAAACGGGTTCGCCATATGTCAGCGGGAATCTAGGTTATGACCGTTTGGTGAGGATCAGTCAGAATGAGGAACCAGCAAAGAACCAGGCCAAATACAAATGGATTTCGATTATGCACTACCTTCATTCGATCAAAACGTTGATCGAACAGGGAGCGATTTAGAAGTTCTTTTGATATAGCAGTGATGGTTGTTCCTGTGTGCTGAAGAAAAACTGGAAGTCGATAGGTAGGATCTGACCGTGGTGTTTACGGACAAAATTCCATTTATCCTGGTAGCGTTTTTTTAGCGCCAGTTTAAACTTTTTATTGATCATTGTAGGTGTGGTTTTCAGGGAAATGCTTTCCAGGTCATTCCTTTTTCCACCGAAAAATAGTGATAGTTCCTTTGCCGTGAGCATTTCAAGCTGGCAAAGCGAACAAATTCTATCATTTTTTAAAGCCTTTCGGTGCTGTTTGAGTGAGTTCTTTCCGATGATCATGATTCCATACCCCATAGGAAGATCCCGTTCTGCGCGTAAAAGATGTTTTTCATCCAATATGATCGTGTTGTACTCAAAAACACTCGCGTAGTCCCAACTCTGTTTGTCGAGTTTGTCGAGATTGTCCAATGCAGTCTTGATTTCATAACAGCGGCTGACGCCATTTATACTTGCAAAATCCGCACGGCTTTCTCCGACCCTGATCTCAAAAGCTGCTACTGTATCCTTTAGCAGGTAGCGTTTGGCAATCTGGTATTTGATCAGCTCCTCCCCTCTGTAATTTCCGGAAAGAAGTCTGTTGACCTCAAAGTGAAGGGAGTATTTATCGAAAGCCGAGTAGTTGCTGCCTGGAACAACCGCCTCCAAAAGTTCACGCAATTTCCTTGGATAAAGTAGTGGCGAGTAGCTTCTTGCGAGGCTATTGGCCGATATCGCTGTGATTTTGTTTGATGAATTTGGCATGGTGTTGTTGTACAAAGGTAATCATATCGCAATTACAAAGAGAAGTTTTGCGTCGAAAAAATAGGATGATTCTGTTTAATAGTATTAAGGGCAGCAGTAAGAATTTTGTTGAACAAAGGGTGCATATGATATCACTTATCCATACCCATTTCATCCGGTTTTGAAAATTAATAATTGTTAACATTCCTCTAGGACATGGAGGTAGCGTACAGTCGTTCTTCTATAAGTTGTGTGAAGAACTTGAAAAAAAGCTGCATTGAGTTAGATGTATCTTGCCGGTTTTCGGGAACAGGAATCCCCTTCGGAATCGCTTGAAAGTTATAGGTATATTTGTATTGTAGCATAAAATCCGCTACATATCATTAATATGGCAGATTACGAAATAACATCTCCAAGAATTGCAGCACTGGCAGCTAAGTTTTTAAAAATGGATAAGCCCAAGGTTATTACAGATGAAATGTGGTCGGAAATGAGATCTGTATTTGCTTCTACACTTACGCAGGCACCAGATGAGCCAAAGAATATTTTTGCGGAATTACGGAACGCACGCATAAAAATCTTGGGAATAGGTTTACTCCCTAGTTTAACATTCGGTAGAAAGTTAAACTAGATGATTCTAAAAGAAACAACTGTTAGCAAAGAGGCAGTCCTTTTTAAAGACTGCCTCTTTGTATCATGCTCGCCAGTAATCAATGTTAATTTTTCGGTATCCACAAAAGTACAATCCCATGCCAGGTGGTCCATATATTCCCGAGGCATAGCCTCACCAGAAAACCTATAATCGCTTGAAATGTCACATGCCTCCATCATGTGGCCACCAGTTTCGTCAATTTACTTTAAAATAAAAATTCCTTTATGGGGTCACAATTCTCTAGTATAGATCGGTCTATCAGCCTGATATTGAATCCCCATTGCAGGCTGTTCTGTGGAGTTTCCCCTCCAGCGTAAAACGATTGTATTCCCACTCCCATTGTTTCTGCGTAAGACATGTCTTCAAGTCTTTCAACCGCATAATTAAAGTCATTAATTAGTAGGGCTTTTAAATCAGAATGTTTAATGATATGAAATTCATCATCATTGAAATCTTTCAGGATTCTGATTATTGCAATTTCTGCCTCGTTTAGTAGTATTTCTTCCATATCCGATGATTAATCTTGTTAATTTACACTTTTCAATAAAAATATTATCATTTGGAAATCTAGATGGAGAAGCCCTTTCTTTATCTAAGGCCTGCTACCACCAAAGTTGTAGGTTAAGTTTATTGTACCCCATTGGTGAGACCTGCTGAAAGCGGTGTTCAGTTCGCTGGTTCTACCTGCGTTTAACATCCAATTGACTGCAAAAGCATTGTTTCGTTTCCCTGGAAATGCGAGCCCAATACCAAAATTCCATTCCACCGAGGCTTGCTGGACTTCATCAAAAGAAAGCGTGTAAGTAGAAGTCTTAAATCCACCGTTCAGTAGCTCATTGTATATTTTATACATGGGCCTTGCATTGGCGAAAACGTAAGCCTCAGTATGCGATCTGGGGGTAGCTTTCAGTATTCCATGTTGATTGTTCAGATGAGAAGTACCTTTATACCAGTTAGCGGGGTCAAGCAGACCAAAACGGATACCTAGATTGCCAGCAACACCTGTGTAATATCCTATCATAGCCTCGACACCATATTTAACCTCAAAGAGATTTCTTATTTCAGCAAGTTTAATTTTGTCCAATAATTTTTCATATTTAAAGGAGTATAAGAACGTGGGTTCGCCTCCTTTCGATATCTGGTTGTCCCAGCCCATAGGGATAGGGGTATTTGCTGTATCGTTTATCATGTGATGGATCTTGGTCTGTACCCATTGCCCCACCTTTGTTCCTATTAATCCGTAGGAAAATTCTGTGGTGATAAGGCTATTTTTTTTAATGTTCAAAAATAACTCCTTGGTAGAAAGTGCCAATAAAAATGCATATGGCCTGTCTCCAATTACGGGATCGCTTCGCCTTAGATCTAGCGGTGTAAAAGCCGTTCCGTTCAGTGTTAGGGACGGCGAAAGCCGAACAATGTTGGTGTCCTGCTTTTTTTCTTTTCGGATAAAAAGGGAAGATATGATCTCATTTGGAAAAAGCACCCAGCTTTTGTGCAACCATTGCGAACTAAATCCCAGGCCAAATCCCATAGTATAGTTCTGATCGTTAGCTTTTCCAAAAATCTGGACCGGTTTGAAATCTTCATCGGTGTAGAGCATTATACTCTTGGTTGAATCGATTAAATTTTGTGATTGTGCGCTGGCTGAAAGCAACAGCAATAAAATAGGAATAAGTAGTGTTTTTTTCATGGAGTGTGAGCGATTAATTTGAGTATTGGTCTCGGTCACCAAATGCAATATATTTTATTTGGCTGATTAGATAGTCGAATTTAGAAATCTACATTTACATCTAAAATACCCATTACTAGGTATTTGGTTGGAGTGATTATGGAATAAGTAGCTATTCATTTTTATGATTAATAAAGCGAGGTAAGATTATTGAAATTATTCTTTAGGGCGGTTCCATAGTACATTGTGTTTTGATACATTCTTAGAGATGCAAAAAATGTTTCAGCTTTACTCAGTTGCCCATAAGGTTTCATTAAATGAAAACTTGTATCAGTTAACATTCATGACTGTTGGCTAATATTTGGGCCTTTCCAATCGAAACGGATAAAAAGGCCGTGAATTTCGGGCGCTCCTTTCTCTGCGAGCGCATAATGTTCTGGCTATGCCAGAACACCCTCCGGGACTTGTAGCTCTCCGTTCTCTATGCACCCGTTTTTCCGGACTTTCTTTTTTTCCGTTTTTTCTTTTGAAAAAATTTTTTGGGAAAAGGGGAGACAAAGGAAATAAACAGGATACTTTAAGAATTTGGTTATGGAAAATTTGGCGAACCTAGAAAATGAGATGGTAAGTTTTATGGAGGCTTTTTGTCCTTTTGGTTATTTGGATATTAAGGAAGCGGTTTCACAGGCGGTTGATGCAGGATTTGATGGGGCTTGGGCTTTTGATCAGATAGAACGGTTTTGTAATGAATGTGGGCTGAAGGTATCGGACGTTGATCCCTGTTATATCGTGATGGATGGTATTCTGCAGCAGGCTAGAAATGAAATAGACGGCTTGTGCGGTTTTGATGTTTGCAATGATGCTAACTTTTATGTTTATGGCAATTTTATGTGTTCCTCTTTTGAAGGGGTAGAGGAGGATCGGGAGCGTTTACGGTCTGCGCTTTTGCCATTTGGCCAACAGTTGGGCGAACTCTCGGATTGTGCAAGATATTGGCTTGGTGAAAATGAGGTAAAGCTGGAAAGCTTTGGAGAGTAAGGGCGGGGCATAGCAATGGATAAGGGATATCGGCTAGATTTTTTTAACCAAAAAAATCAGAAGTTTAGGGATTTTACAATTAAGGGTAAATAGGAATTTATGGTTGTTGTAATAGATTTTTTAGGAAGGTCTATCAGGGGCAGAGACTTGGAGGCTACTATCGAGGAAGCGGATGTTTTTAGAACTCGGTGGATGAATATCCTAGGTTTGCAGCGCTGGACGAGAGGTTGCATGCCTATTGGGAGTATTTTTATCAGAAACTGATTGCTTCAAGGTGATTGGGGAAATTGGGAAGGCCGTCCATCTGGACGGCCGGAAGCCTCGCATCCTGCGGACACTCGGCTGGAATTATCGGCCAGTTGAAATGCGAGTGATCAACTTTTTCGCCGATCTATCTTTTTTACCCATTGTCAATGTCATGATTATAGTGCTTTCAATTTGGTAGTAGGTGTCTTTCTGAGCACTGGAGTTCTAAAATATTTTTGCGTTTTGATATTTTCCCACATAATTAGTTTTTCGCCAACTTTTGTAAAGACCCGAATATCTCCATCCTGTGAGATGACGAATCCAATTGAGTCAGGATTTGTATTACAGAATGAAATCATGGACTGATGTCTGGTGCCAAACTGTTTGCTCAACTTAGGTTCTAACTTTGCTTCCGAACCTGTATTGTCATTGGCTTGGTAATAATATTCTGGGGGATCAATTTCTTCAATTATCACACCATAGCCTTTTTCATTCAAGCTGTTGTCAAACAGGATAAGACCATCCACACAACTGTGCGAGGCAATAAACCGAATAGATCCCTTCAGTTCATTCTCTGTGGATTTTTTTTTGTCAACGCCGAAACGGTATTCGTCAAATAATCCTGAACTTATCTTCTTGCCATCAAGCTCGTTAATCTCTTCTTCTACGATGTCGCTCGCAATTTTCCATTTGATTATCCTGGACATAGATCTGGAGAGCCGATTATATTCTATGGGATAGTTTATTCTCAGTCCCTTAGTTTCTGGGGTAATCAAAAATGCACCGCCATGGTGATAATTCCGGATGTGAATCAGTATTCTGGAAATGGTATCACGCCAGATATTTACGGCATCACTTTCATAATCTGCAATGTCGACCTTAAAATTATTTGATTGAATGAATTTATCAATGCCTGGAATGAAAGCTGCTGACTTGTTCCGTAATAATTTAGATATTGGTCCGAATCTTAATACATCCAAAAAATCAGTTACTAAGACATTTTGCTTGAATGTAGCAATCAGTTCGTAACCTTTAATGACCGAAAGGCTGCCAATTCCAATGATGGAAACTTGGAAAAACCCAGCCTGATCAGGTCTACTACTCGTTTCTCTGTTGAAAAAACTCTCTGAATGCACTGCTTGATCGATTAAACCGTGGATGATCAAGTTATCTTCCTCGTCATAAAAAACAGCAAGGGAACTACTCCAAGGATCTGCGGATTTTGAAAGTTTCACAATCGCATTAATGCCGTATGGGATAGGTTTTTCAAAGGGTATAAAGTTGAACCGCTCAATTTGGTTACTCCTTTTAAGGCTTTCTGAGGATTTAGGATCATAAAAAGCAATTCTAACTTTGATTAGTTCTCCCTCTTCAGAGTTCATGCTTGCGAAAAATAACGTATCGAAAAGAGTTATCAGAATAATTTTGGATGGTATTAAGTATTCAAATTTGCTAGATTTTTTTAGGTCTGAACGGATATATTCCGCTAGGTTCTCGATAGTGTCTTTTGCTTGCATTGAATGAGCGTAATCTAAGAATGAGTAATATAACGTTTTGTATTGGCAAATAAAGAAAAATAGCTATTCTTGCAACCAAGAATTTTAATATGGAAGATATAAAAATAACATTGCAAATTTCCACGGCCAATGGTGTCGATATCCCTATGCCTACTACATTCATATCGGCGAGTTCGGGCACTAAAACTTACAGTTTCAAAGATAAAGAGGAGCTTATAGCTTACACTGGGCAACTTTATGCGCAGTACATTAAGTTTAAGGATCCGGAGACTGGATTGATTGCGGATCTTCTCCGCCAAATTGGGCAGCAAATAAAATAAGATTTTCGTGCGCATTTTTTTTAACCAATACGAAGTTCTGGGAAGGAATTAGCAAAATGAGGGTTCAAGCGTTAAAGTGTTGCCCCGATTGCGCGGAGCACTATGACATGTAGTTGAAATATTAAACCTTTAAAAATTTTAGGCTTTTTCTATCGTTTGTGGTAACAACATTTTAAGTCCATTTATTAATGTCGCGAGTGCCTTAAAGGTTAATTCCATATTATCCCTGATAACCGACGGTTTAACGAAACTGTGTTTTGCCGATCCATAAGTAAGTTTGCTGGCGCTTAATTCGATGGTGCTCCTGGAATCTGGATAATTGATGGGAGTACGGTGCGTAAAGCTGTTGCGGAAGTTGGTGGTCACTTTGGTCCGCATGTTAAAATCCTTGATGGCCTTTGAAACCGCTTTGTTTGGGACCTTTACAAGGACATCTTTGAAATATACCTTCGTCACATCAAATCCCATGGTGTAATATACATTCAGTATCTGACCGATAGTATCTTTTACCGTTGAGAAATGGTAATAGAATATTTCTGAATAATAGTCGAACTGTATCCGGTTAATGTAGTGTTGATGGTCAAAAACGCTTTCATCTTCCGGAAAACCACGAGTGTAATGAACTATGGCATTATGGTAGGTATGGGAAAGTGCACCGTTTCTGTTGAGAAGCACACCGTCCCAATAATGTAAATGATCATCTCGATAGACTTCTATAATACCTTTTTGTCTTGAGGCAAGTGATATGATTGGATGATCTGATTTATAGCCAAAGGGATAGAGATCGGGATTGGTTTTGTAGACTGCCTGAAGTTCTTCCCTGGTGGGATAACAATAGTCTGAGGCTTTTATGATAATGGTTTTGTTCGCCATTTTTGTATGATTAAATCTCTTTTATTATGCAGAATTTGATCTAATATTTATAATTCAATGTTTGCCCCAGGTGCATTATTTCTTACGCTTTCTATTCCATTGTCTCTAGCTTGCATTGATTCATACATTTCGCTACTACCGATGATCTGTCCATTAGTAGCTTTTAAATTGAAATAATATTTGCCGTTTGATGATGTTTTTCGGTCATATTGGGAATAGCTTTGCGAATTTGATTTCACCGAATGTATCCCATTTTCGCAACTACTTAAAGCAGAATAACCTTCACTGACTAATATCGTCTGGCCATTTGGTGCAAGAAGCCTAAATTGAAACTCCCCATTTGATCGTCTTGTTATTACAAATTTACTCATGTCGGCTTTTACTGATTGTTGTTTTAATAACTATATATGATTGTCGGTTACGCTTCTTCTATATTGCGCTTCCAGTATTTATTGTAGTGTCTGATTTCCTCAATGGATTTGGTTTCCTCTTCTACTGTATCTTCATTGGTATTGACGCCTGCTTTTTGTAGCGCCTCTGTTATACTTTCGGTCAGATCCGAAATAATAAAACCAGTTGCCCTGTGAAAGTCCTTTTGGAGTAAACTAAGGTTGTTGGTATATGTGTTATCTCTTCCCACCAAAATGATATCTTCTTTCACATTTTCTAACACGATTTCCCAGTTAATTTCATCCCCGATGGAATACTTGTCAGATGTTGGTGGATTGCCAACTTTTTTTCGTTTTTCTGCCCTGACAATGATTTCTTCGGTGGTATAGTATACAGTTCCGTTTTCAAGAGATAAGTTTACAAATTCCTTGAAATAAGTTGCGATTTCATCCTCTGAGGGATCTTTTAGTATCTGATCAATCGCAAGAATTACTTCTTTTTGTTTTGTCCTATATTGTTTTTGTAATTCGATCAGTTCCTTAAATACCTCAAGATTCTTTAAGTATGAACTGGAAAAATTGTCCAGGGAGGATTCAGATTGAAAATTCTGCTGCATAACCTTTATTACCTTTTCCCGTGATCTATCAAACTCTTGAATAATTTGGTCGGTGAGGATAACTTTATCAATGTTTTCTAACAACGTAGCAAAAACGTTTACCGGCGTTCTGTTGGAGCGGTAAAAATCCAGGAAAATATTAGTGTCAATTAGGATTTTCATTGATAGAGCTTTAAATCTTATCTTCAGTTCACACCAAAGATAAGGATATCGGATAGATTATCTGTTATGATTGGTAGGCATCCATGACCTTGGTATATATTTGGATAAATAGCCATCGGCGATTAAGGTCAAATTACAAGATACTACTGCTATTTTTTAGGGTTAAATATTCTGTTTGATACAGGCCGAGGAGAAATTGTACAGGATAACCTTGTCGGTAATTTATAATCTGCGATGGCTTTTGTCGGATGATTGATTTGTAGCTCTATCTGTTGCAAAAAGGTCATGAATTTCGGGCGCTCCTTTCTATGCGAGCGCATAATGTACTGGCGCAGCCAGAACAGCCTCCGGGACTTACAGCTCTCCGTTCTTTACACCCATTTTTCCGGATTTTTTTTTTTTTTTGAAAAGATTTTTGGGAAAAGGGGGAAACAAAGGAAATAAACAGAATACTTTAAGAATTGGTTATGCAACGAACGGATAAGGTTTGCAATAAATTCTCAACGGGGCTTGGGGGGATTAGATGGTTATTTGTTTAGATTTATTGTGGGTTAATTTATATCCTGCTAATTAGCACAAAGAAGTGGCTTGTTTTTTTATTGATCACATTTAGGCATGGAAAAATCTAAATTCTCTAACCACCAAGTAAAAATATAGACACAGCAAAGTTTGTATTAAGTTTGGTGTGCAATTGAAATGATCAACTATTCCATATGTAGGTGTTATGTGAAGGTTTTATAGGGAATGGATACGGTGGATAATTTGTTATATTTACATTTTAATGTCTGTGCTCCCAGACTTTTATCTAAATTAATGATAGTTATGCAGATTAGAATCTGGATCAGGCAACACCTGCTCTCCTTGTTTAAATTTATAGAGGGAAAAGCAAAAAAAATCCATTATCTCTTATTGGAAAAAGATGATGCCAAAATGGATTATACCTCGTTGTCTCCTATTGCCAATGGTGATGAAAATGGCAACTATGGGAAGGCACTTTTGTGGGCATTGAAAAACCGGAGTAGCGAGGATATCAAAAACATTGCATTAACTGGACCTTATGGATCTGGGAAAAGCAGCATCCTCAAGACCTTTCAAGAAAGGTATTTGGGGAATGACCTTAAATTCCTGAATATTTCTCTAGCAACCTTTAAAGAGGAGAAGATTAAAAAAGATGCAGACGGTAATTTGATCGAGACCGATAAGACTGAGCTGCTCCGGCTGATTGAGGTCAGTATCCTTCAACAGATTTTTTATCATGAGGAAGACCGGAAGATCCCGGATTCAAGGTTCAAAAAGATCAAAAGTTATAGTGCTAAAAAACTATTTTTTTATGCACTGGCCTACTCATTGTTCCTTTTAGCTGTTCTTGATGTTTTCTTTCCTTATATGGTACAGGGGACTTTCAAAGATTTTCCCTTTTCTGCATTTGGCTGTGATGTGCTATTTTATGCAAGTAGGGCAATTATTATAACCGGGATTTTCTGGGTCATATTTAAGTCAATCAGGGTGATCAGTGCGATTACGCTTAATAAGCTGACCATTCAGGATGCGGAGTTTGGGCTTGGTGATAACATCAACAAGTCGATCCTTAACCATCATATCGATGAGATCCTTTATTTTTTTAGTGTGCGGCCTTACAATGTTGTGGTGATCGAAGACCTGGACCGTTTTCAGGAAACGGAAATATTTACCAAACTGCGGGAAATCAATCTGCTACTCAATAATTCCCGGAAGACAAAACGTAAAGAAATCGTATTCATTTACGCGGTAAGGGATGAAATGTTTGCGGACAAGGACCGGACAAAATTTTTTGATTTCATTATCCCAGTTATCCCTATCATCAATTCTTCCAATTCGAGCAATATTATCCTGGGTAAGAAAAAAATATTTGGTTATAGTCTTAGCGATACTTTTATCGAGGATATCGGTTATTATATTGATGATATGCGGCTTCTGCACAATATTAATAACGAGTTCTACCTGTACAAGCTGAAACTAAATGAAAATCTGGTCCAGGATAAACTTTTTGCAATAATCGTTTATAAGAATATCCATCCGGGCGATTTTGTGAAACTGAGCTATAACGAGGGCGAACTTTTCAAAATTCTTAACTCAAAAGCTATATATATTAGAGAGCAGGCCGATCTTTTGGAAAAAACGATAGAGGTATTAAGGGATGAGATCAAGCTGCTGAGCAATGTTTATGCAAGGCATATAAAAGAACTGCGTTCGGTTTATGTTCTTAAAGCACTGGAAGGACTTCCGCGGTTAGACTCCTTTCTTGTGGCAGGTAATGTAATATCCTTTGAGGAGCTCGCGGAAGATAAAAACTTTGAATATCTCAGAACGGATCGGCTGAAATATAATAACCGGACTATTGATTATTACAATCGGAGAGAAACCCTGACGACAACTGATCTGAATATTACCTTTGCGGATCTTGAAAAAAAAGTTAATCCCAAGAAAGCTTATGTTGTGCGGGAAAAAGAATTGGTGGATCTGGAGTCGGATAGGATCAATGTACTTAAGGTTAAGATACAGGATCTGGAAAAAGAGAAAGCTGCTGTGAGAAAATTCAATATCGCCCAGTTGGTATTGGATGGGGTGGACCTGGGTATCAAAAAAGAATGCGGGCTTAACATTGCCTTTGTGGATATGGCACTTAGGAACAGTTATATCGCCGAGGATTACCTGGACTATATATCACTTTTCCATGAGGGAAGCATCACCCGTGCAGATTACCAGTTCAAGATTAATCTTAGAAATAGGGCAATTGGTGAGTTTGATTATAAGCTTAACAGGATCGATAAGCTTATTCTTCAGATTAATCCACTCGACTTTGAGAACCATTTTATACTTAATTATAACCTAGTAGATTTTTTATTGGAAAATAAGGATGCTTATGAAAAAGAGCTTACGGCTATATTTGGTGTATTGAAAGATGGCTCGGAACTTTCTTTGAAATTTATTAAAGGATTTTTAAAAGATGGGGTGGGAATTGCATTGTTCCTGGATTATATCTGTAGGTATTGGGCGGGTTTTTGGGGATTTGTGGAGAGCGGAACAGATTTTACAGAGGTGCAACAGGACCAGATGCTTATTTTGATGATCAGATCGGTCAATACTAGCTCGTTTAAATCTTTGGCGGTTAATTCAGGACTGGAAAGAAGATTGGAAAATGATAACGATACCCTTTCTAGCGTAAATGATGAACAGATATTAAAAGATCTGATTACAGTGCTGGATCTTAAGTTCGCCAATTTAGATTTATCTGCATTTTCCGATGATATTAATGCTTTTATCTATGAGGGTGATCATTATCAGATCAACATCCATATGGTTAGCTCATTGATATTGATGTTTGGAGATTGGGATCAAGTGAATTTTGATGTTTCCAATTTTAAAGCGGTTAAAACCTCGGGCTGTGATCAACTTATTGTTTATCTGACTGATTATATTGATGATTATGTGACCAATATCTATCTCCAGATTGTTTCCAATAATGCTGAAGAAGAACCGTACTATATCGAACTTTTAAAGAGTGAATATCTGGCGCATGATTATGCGCTTAAGGTTATCGACCAGGTCAAGACAAAGGTTACCAGGCTTTCAGATCTGGAAGATACCGTTATCGTGAAATATCTGCTGGCCAAAGATAAGGTTGCTCCGAACTGGGAAAACCTGTTGTATGATTTTCAGATTTCGGATAGTACAGTTTCGGCAGAATCGATAAATTTTATCAATGTACTGGATAATGCGAAGGCATTGTCTTTGGTGAAAATGCCACTGAAAGTGGAAGAAAAAGATATCTTTTCTCCTTTTTGCCGGGCATTACTGACTACTAATGGGATTAGTGAGGAGGCTTTTGAGCATATTTCCAAATCTTCACCATGGTGGTTTAGTAATCTGGAAATCGAAAACATATCTTCCGAAAAAGCAAGATCATTGGTCAATAACAGGGATATTGAACCGGTGAAAAAAAGTTTTGATGCACTGAAAGAACATCATCCGGGACAGAATATCAGACTCCTCGAACTTTATAAGAAAAGTTTGCTGGATAAACTTGATGAACTGGAATTTGATGCACCGGATATAGAACTTGTGCTGCCTTCAGTTCTGTTGAGCAATCCCGAAAAAATGAGGATATTAAAAAGGTGCGATGAGGCGGAAGTGGTCGCAAACAAAAAGATTATGGTGGGCCTTGGGCAGATGATGCTGGATGATCACACACTTGATCTGAGTGATGCTTTAAAAGTGGAACTGTTAAACTGCCAATGGATTTCGCATTTGAACAGGATCAACTTATTACTGATCCAGGGCATAAGCAATCACGAACGGATAAATGTTTTTCTGGAGAATCTCGGAGGTGAATATGCGAAAATCAGCGATGCTACAAAGCGTCCGAGTTTTGCTGATCATTCCATTATTAGGCAGTTCTTGGAAAAACTGGTAAGGATTAAATATATATCCAGTATTTCGGAGAAGCGTGGAGTTTTAAAGGTATACCACAAAACAAGATAACTGGCACTATTTGATATTTAAGATGCTGTCTTCTAAATTTACACTGGATAGATTTTTGTTAAATCTCTTTCAGTCTTCGGATTAACTGTTTAAATTCATGTCCGCCAGATCATTATTTGCGTTATTCTATAAAAACTAGATCGATCATGAACTTGCTATATTGCTTTTTAGGGGGGATGGGTGTGGCTTTACCGATATTTATGACTGTTGCCATGGTGTATTGTATATCCATGGGTTCAATAAGAGGTTGAAATAATCGGCAGATTGAAGATTTGACTGATGCTATTTGATTTATTGTTGTTGTCTTTGTTTTCCTATACCAAGCCCGGGATTGCCCTCAAGGGTTAGATAATTTATCAATGATCCGGCTTAAGACTCTTCTATATCTTTTAATGAGAGTTTTTGTATTTTACCAAAAAGTAATTTTGATAACCTGTCAACTGTGCCCTGTTTAAAGTGCCCACAGATATATAGCCTGTTCAATGCCCTAAAATTTAATAATAGGCGCTCATTTAATTCGTAGAAATGCTTTACGCCAGTGGTATAGGAGTGACCGCAGATTAGATCAAGTTCCAGCGCCTCCAGGCTTACAAAGTTTGAGGCCAGAAGTATATCGAGCGTATTTTGCGAGATGAATCCCAGTTGCTCATCAGTTACCCAGTTGGATCCTATTGTAATTTCCTTTAGCTTTTGTAAGTTTACCTTAGCCTTAAGCTCAAATACACCAAATAATTCCAGATGCTCCAAAGCAGGCATATTTTTAAGTGCTCCGGTAATATCTCCCAAATTCGGATAATACATGTCTTGATTGGCTAAAAGAAATTCGTCACCATATTCAAAAGTTTTCAATTTTGGGAATTCGACCGTTGATAGCAATTCCGATATCCTGGCATAATTTTTAAACCCAAACTTATAATTGGAAATCTGAGAACCGATTGCTAAATGTTCCAAATGCTTATGTAAACCTTTTTCTATAAGGTTTTCAATGATCTCAAAATTCCCCTCCCCAAAGTAAGCATAAACGCTGGTGTATTATCGGGCAATTTGTCGATAGATGGAAGCGGGTTGTTATGATGACGGATCCCAAAAATGCATGAATTGCTATTCCAACCCTGATAAGTTGAGTTTTCAGACTTGAAAAGCCTTTGATCAGCTGGATATTTCTTTAAGAATGATTCGGCCATATTTTTGTTTTGGTATCAACTTTTTTAATCAGGTCAGGTAAGCGGAAATCTCCGGACATCGTTTGGACCAGAGCGGATGCAGTATCTAAATCGATACCAATTGCAGAGATGTATATCCCGTTTTTACTCTGACCCCTGAATATTTCTTTTACCAGTTTGTTGTTATTATAGAATTTTGATTTAGCCACACCGATTATAGGAATTGCCATGGCCATGGACTCATAAAGATAGGCACCTAAGCCCTTTTTTCCACCATCATCTAGATATATAAAACCGTCTATGATGATCAAATCTATTTCTTGCAGATCGATATCCTCCAGAAATTCCAGTATGCAGGGCAGCTCCCTTTTATAAAATTCCCCAGACACATACTCGGCTACATTATCTACAATTTTTGAACTGATTTGCAGTAGCGAGCTATCGGTCCAGGTTTCGAAGAAACCACCTACTACTTTTGCTTGTGCTCCTTTATAGGATACATCTATAATTAACTTCATTTAGGATCTAAACTTAATCCGCGGCTTACCTTTTAACAATCTGCTCTGTCCACCCATCGTTATCCGGCAGTGATAATATTTGTTTTTTTGTGGGCATCGTATAAAATCTGGAAAATCATTTGATATCCTGACTGCGAAACTCCTTTTGACTTATAAATTTCATTGATCTGAGTAGATCCAGATATTTTTTTTCCATAATTGGCCGGCTAATATCTTTTGAGGCCATATGATTAAACCCTGTAATGATATAATCATCTTCAACCTTCTTCAGCTCTATAGTAATTTCTTCCTCGTAGAACTTAAAGCTTGCCTCATTACCTTTAAAAGAAACATTGCCAACAATAGAATTGTTACTATTGATTTCAGAGATCAGTATGGGTGTTCCAGTTCTCTGTCTAGCGTAGTCAAAAAACTTTTGGATAAAACTTATTGTAGAACGATCGCACAGCGACTCCAGATATTTAAAATTATTATCTTTAAAACCGCTTTGTACTCCGGGGAAAAAAAAGTTTACAACCCGAAGAACAGAGTCTTTTGCAGGTTTATCTACAAGAAATAGTTGATACTTTCGTATTTTCTCTTTAACAGCGGCAATCTTATCCGGGCTTGCATATATATCATTTTCTCCTTTAACAATCCAGCGATCATTCTTCTTCAACAGGTTTATATAATAAAATTCATCTCCGCTCATCTTGCATGTGGCCTGATTTCCTTCAATAGTAACTTTTGTTGGATAGATGTCCAGATTTGGCCTCATGGTTGGAGCATCCACGACTTTTATATACTGTTCATTAAGCATTAGTAATCTAAACAAGGAGTCTTCTGTAACAGATTTTAGTACCAACGAATCTCCATCTCTCAATGCAATCCTACCGCTGATAAAACTTCTGCAAACCTCCTTGATTTGACCCTCATCACTTTGTTTACATCCAAAAATAAAAGGAACCAATAAGCAGATCATCAGGTAAAGACTAAATGGTAGGTGAAATACCTTGTGACTGGAAAGCGAGTTTGAGTTGAGCATTAATTATTTTGATTATTTAAAAAATATACAAAAGCATAAATATCCGAAACGACTATTTATGACTGTAAGTTAGGTTTTCTTGGACAAAGAAGAAAAAACATTGCAAAATTGTAAACCCCAGAATGGCTTATAGAACAATTAAAGCTCAAGTGATTCAAATGTGATTTCCCTATCAATATACTTTATCATTTTGTCGACAAAGCCAGCGCTATCAGCACTGCAGTTTTTTTCGACATGTAACCTCATATCTGTGAAATCCCAACCGGTTTCTTTTTCTTCTTTTGCTTCAATGTTTAGCTCTTTAAGTTTTTTGATTGCTTCCAACTTCTTTGCTTCGGTGAATTCAGTGCTTATTGATAGGAAGATGTCTAGAGTTGAAAGTATAGTTTTATATTTTTCACTTTTAATTTGTCCCCGGTAATACTGATTAAAATCGTTAGTATTTTCACCCAATATGATTTTAGCCTCATAAAGGTTTAATAGATTTCCTTCTTCGGGTTCGCCTTGACTGGAAAGTCTACTTTCTGATATCTTCACGGCGTTCTCATAGCAAAATCTTGCTATTTCAAATTCGTTTTTCAGGTTGAAAAATCTGCCTGCAGTTTGATAGTAGTTCTCATTATTTATTTTCTCGCCTCCTTCTACCAAAATGTTTTTTGCAATATTCTGACCATCTGGGAGCTGAACGAATGCTTTGTTGATATATAATAATGATGATAGGGGATTACTTGATATGCCATTGTCGAGGATTTCTATAGCAGAGTTTCTGTCACCGAGATCATTTTTTAGTTCTGCGATATTGATGTAACAGGCTTCAACACGGTAGCCTTCACTGATTAGAGATTGATAAATATTGATTGCTTCATCTTTTTTTCCCTTTTCACCGATAAATGTCGCTTTACGGAACTCATATTGGTTGGAAAACTCGGCATTGTCACTGAAAACTTCTATTGCCTCGTCAAAATAGGCGATAACCTCGCTTTGCCTGTTTTCCTGAATCAGATATTTTAGTAATAAATTATAGTAGTTCGAACCTGGCTTAATGCTGATGAGTTTCTTATAAGCTTCTATTACTTTGTTAATACTGTCCAGTTTTAAAAGTACCGTAATTTTGTTGTTAATGTAGAGCTCGTTATCTGGACTTTCCACTATGGCTTTCTCTAAGTGCTCCAGCGCTTCCAGCAGTTTCCCTTTATCTTTGTACTGAAGGGCGAGATTGTTGTGTGCACCTGAAGCTTTTGGATCTATGGAAAGGTGTTTATGATAATTTTCTATGGATTTGTCAGAATTATTTATCTGTCCGTAGTTATAGCCGAGATGAAAATACGCTAATTTATGTTCTGGTACTTTTGCGACAACTTTTTCCAAGAGTTCATTGGCTTCAGCATACATTTTTTTCTCAACAAGAATTTTTGCTTTTGAGAATAGGATTTCTGGGTCGTCTGGTATCCCGATGTTTTCAAAGAACTCCAATCGTTTTTCTAATAAACTTAACGTTTTTTCCTGGCTTTCAGGCATCGACATACTGCTGATTTCTTCTGTTTTGAGTTCTGCAATTCGTTTGATCTTACTTGTTTCGACTTCGATGTCTGTGAGTAACCGATCCCGAACCAAATCGATAATTTTTTTATAGTCGTCTTCAAGTGCGGTCTTCTTTGAGGAGAGAAGAGTGTCGAATTCATTTTTTTTCCCTTCTACATAGGCTTTGGCTTCTTCCAGTGTTCGGATAGCTTGATTATTTCGTTTCTGCGATTTTAGACTCTCAAAACCGATGTATATCCCTGCAAGCGCAATTAGGATCCCGAAGATTGTCGCTATGTTGGCGGTATAACTTAAGTAATTGTTGAGCCTGTCGTTTGTACTTTGATAGAGAAGAACGGTGTTTTCCATCTGGTTTTTCTGAATGGCATGTTCTTTTTCTAACCTCTCGATTTTATTCTGTAAGACCTTGATATTGTCATCAGGCTTAGATAAAGTGACTAAAGGTAAAATCAATAGGAAGGTTAGTAGGAGTGAAGGTAGTGTTGATAAACTTAGAACTTTTGTCCTGTTTTTTTTTGATTTAATTAAGGGCATAACTTTTTATTAGATGCACGAAGATAATCATTATCAAGGGGGTTTAAGCACCTGAAATCCTATTAAGCTAGCAAATTAATTAGCTTAATTTGGAGCGCTACTAAGCCACTATTAAATTAGACTATACACGGCAAGCTGATTGTGCCCTTGCAGATCTGCTTCGGTCATCTCCAGCATCAACTTTTCAATCGAAACGGATAAAAAGGTCGTGAATTTCGGGCGCTCCTTTCTCTGCGAGCGCATAATGTTCTCGCTGCGCCAGAACACCCTCCGGGACTTATAGCTCTTCGTTCTCTATGCCCCCGTTTTTCCGGACTTTCTTTTTTTCCGTTTTTTCTTTTGAAAAGATTTTTTGGGAAAAGGGGAAAGGAAACAAAAACAATGTAAAACTTAAAATTTTTGATCATGGAAATTACAGGAAGATTAACAGGAGATGCAACGGTAAAGACGTTGAGCGGAGAACGGAAAGTGGTAAACTTTTCAATTGCTATCAATGACAGTTACCGCAGTGGCGGGGAACAAAAGAAGATTACTACATTTTTTGAGTGTTCATACTGGTTGAACACAGGTATCGCAGAATACCTTAAAAAGGGGGGATGGGTTCAGCTTTACGGCAGGGTGGGTGCCAATGCATACATCAATAGTGACGGTGAGGCTAAGGCATCGCTGACCTTTCATACCTCAGAAGTTAAGCTGTTAGGTTCGACGGGAAGTAGTGGGAAGGCAGCTGTGCCAACGGGTAGAAATAGAGGTGAAGGGACGCAAAGGAGGAAGAAACGGAGCTAGACAATGCTAAGGCTTTTGGCGGAGACATTCCCTTTTTAAAAGCTCATTATTTCAGCTACGGTTAGCGCTCTCGATTAATCAAATTTTAATTAAAAATTTTTCAATATGTCACATTACTTAAATTATAACAGCAGAACAGATAAACACAGTTTTTTTTCGGTAAAGGAAAAAGCATGGCATGGACTGGGTACCATAGTGGAATCGTATCCCAATTCTGCCGAAGCCTTGAAATTTGCAGGGCTTGATTATACAGTGGAGAAACGGCCTTTGTTTACCGTGGACTCGCATAATCTTGCAACTTTTAAAAGCCCTGATGAGGATGAAATGTATGACGGGTTTTTGCCCGATATTTTAGTGCCGAACTTTTATTCGACGGTTAGGACGGATACCGAGGAAGTCCTCGGGGTAGTGGGCAAAGACTATAAAGTGGTGCAGAATACAGAGGCGTTTGCTTTTTTTGATAGTATCGTCGGAGGTGGCGAAGGTATCCTTTACGAAACTGCAGGTGCATTGGGTAAGGGAGAACGTATTTTTATTACCGCTAAACTGCCCTCATATATCAAGGTGGGAAAGGATGACCTTATCGAACAGTATCTGTTTTTAACCACTTCCCATGATGGTTTTGGAAGCATTACCGCGGCTTTTACACCTGTGCGTATTGTATGTAACAATACGCTTAATGCTGCATTGAAAAATTCTTCTAATGTTGTCCGTATCCGTCATTCTTCGGGGGCTAACGACAGGCTTAAACAGGCGCATACCCTGATGGGCATTTCGGGTAGGATCGGGGACGAAATGGAATCCATTTTTAACCATTGGTCAAGGGTACGCATTACCGATGCTGAACTAAAAAAGCTGGTGCAGACGGCAATGGCTCCAAATAGGGAGGTTCTGGACAAGCTGCAAAAGGGACTGATCGATGAAGCTTCAAGCGTATATAAGAATATCGTAGATGAAGTTTATACCTATGCCTTGAGCGCACCCTCGCAGTTGATCGATACTGCCAAAGGAACACTTTTCGGGGCATACAATGCCGTAACGGGCTACTATCAGAATGCCCGAAAGTTTAAGGATAGCGAAGCCAAATTTAAATCCATTATTGAGGGAACAGCTAAGCAAAGGGGACAGTCAGCATTTGACCTTTGTTTAGACCTTGGCAAAAATGGCAATTTGGCCTTTCAGTTAAATTAATTCATCGGGAGCGGCAGCACCGCTCCCATAAAACTTAAGATCATGAGCAGGCTAAAGGAAAATACAGATTATAGTGCTTTACTGGAAATTGCACAGACCTTGCCACATTTCGATAATTTATCAGATATGGGCATATCGGCAGGGGATGCCGTTCGCATCCGCCATGCAGAGCACATTATTAAAGATGTGATCGGGAACAATGGGTATGAGATTTTATATAGAAGCAAAAGCATAGCACTTAGAAAAATAAAGGGGATAAAACGATAAGAATAAATTTTGGTGAGCATCATTCCTATGGCAGAGGTTGCGGGTTGGTATCATGGAAAACTGTGGTTTTTTCTGAGCCGTGACAGTTTTTGTTCATAGAAGATACCGATGTAAGGTTTTCAAAAACTGTCCGGCGGCGGGCTTCGCCCGCCCGTTTTTTCGGCAGCGGTTTTCCATGCACCATTGCCCGGTCAAAACTGACTGCCGCTATTAGGATGTTTCTAAATTGTCAACACAGCCTATAAATATTTGGTTTCACTGGATTTGTCAGCTTTTCATTGAGTTACCTACTATTCAATCATTATCGTAGATGTCATATTCACTACTGGAAAGTACCTCGAATTTTTTGTAAAATTCGCCCCGGTGGTAAAACATGTAGGTAACCGGGCTGGTCTTTAAGCCTGTTCCCGGTATATGCCAGTCTGATTCACATATTATCTCCATCAATTGGTCTTCCGTAAAATTGTATATCTCTTCATTTTGTACATAAATCAGTATGCAGTTGTTTTTTCCTGCGGTTACTAGCCATCCGCGCTGACTGAAATATTCGGCTAGGAGCAATGCTCTTGCTTTAACAAATTCGCTTGACTCATTTATTTCCATCTAAACAAAATAAATAAAAAACCGGAAACTTAAAAATCTTGCTTCAACTGCGGTAAGGGAATGGAGATGCTAGTGTTTTCAGGAGAAATCTGGAATATTTTACTTTATAGTCGGAGAGTGGGATAAGCCTGGTTATAAGAAAGGCAAGCTTGAGATTTTCTTTTAATGATAAGTCTCGTTTTGAAAACAAAAAAGGATAATCAAATTAATGATTACCCCCATCTAAATTAACGCTCTCAACTGAAAGTTGATGTAAGGCTCTCACCCCTTACGAAACAATTATACGCAAAAAAGGGTTAAACGGTTTTAATGTAAGAAATAATTTTTTCGTATACGGGCCTTCTGTAAGATAGAGCAAATTACTTCAGATAGGCGTTCTTTAAAGTTTATAAGTATAACTTATTTTCCTTTTTGTATACTGATAGGCGTTATTTTTGTCCTGCATGGCCAGTTCATCGATATAGCCGTTTGCCATAACTTTGTAGTTATCAAACAACTTTTTTCTGGATATCATCTGTGCCTTGCTGAACATCCAGGATTCATCGTTCGTAAAACGGAAGCAGAGTTCACTATAAATCTGGGCCCTGAGCTGTTTTGCCCTGAAGTCTTTCATGCCTGTTTTTATTACTTTTTCTATCTGCTCTTTTGCCTTGGTCAGGTTTTCTAAAGTACCTTTTGTATGTTGATAGGGTTCTGCCAACATCTGGTTATGCGTATAATAGATTAGAGCGCGATAGAAAAGACTGGTTGTATCATCAGGATTCCTGATGAGGTTTTTATCAAGGCTGTCTGCCACCTTTATATATTTGTCTTTGGGCGGTACATGGAGTAGATTGCTTTCAACGGTCATTAGCAGGCCATTGACACTTTTGGTCTGTGGAAGCTGCCCCCGGGATGATAGGGAACTAAACAAGCCAACTATAACGATAATTTTTGCGGTTAGTATTTTCATATAATGATAGATTTTGATACAGTTTTATAAGGCTGAAAATGGTTGGTTTTGTTAATTGGCCATCAATCGATCCTCACTTTGATTTCAATTTCAAAGTATTGCTCCCTAATCCCATAGCGCATTTTTGCGTCGCTTCCATATGCTATCTCCAATCTTTGGCGTATGTTTTCCAATCCCTTGTGCATGCTGGTTGCCCTGCTTTTTCTATTCGGCAGGTTTCGTGATTGTATGCTAAGGAATTCACCGCAGTAGCTAATTACTAGCTTGGCAGGATGTTGGGGATCAAGAAAGATTCCGTGTTTAAATATGTTCTCGGCAAGTGTTACCAGTACAAGGGGAATGAACTTTATATTTTCTATGCCGTCTCCGGTTTCAAAGGTAAGGCTAAGTTTCTCCTCAAACCGTGTACTGTGAAGCAAGATGAGGCTTTTTACTTGGGTTATCTCTTCTTTCAGGGGGATAGTAGACTCTGTAAACTCACAATCTATACTATAACGCATGAGGTCGGATAAGGTCATTACTGCTTCAGCTGCTTTTGGGGAGCTGGCCAATATGTCCTGATAGATAAAGCTGAGTGTATTGAAGAGTAGGTGGGGATTGATCTGTGCCTTTAGGTAGGAGTTTCTAGACTGTTCGAGTTTTGCTTCCATATCCCTTTTGGTAAGCTGGATCTGAAAACTGGCTCTTTCAGCAGCCTCTCTGATCTTGACTTCTTTTAGGTGGACAAGAAACAGATGGTAAAAGGCTGCATTTCCCATAAACATCGCGGCCCGATATAACACACCAAGAACATATTTATGGCCCATCTCGAGTTCTTGAACAGTCTTCCAGGACTGGTGCTTTAGAATCCTGGTATCTACAATATAATTTATAAGTAGATAACATAAAAAAGTGAAGCCCCCGATTAGTGGAAGTTTCCATATCCAGTGAAAGTTAGTTCTGAATATTATGGGATATGCCCAATGTGCACAGAAATAAAAGAGCAAAATATTTATGATGTAATGGATAATATAGCTTTCAGTATCACCGAACAGGCCAGTGGAAAAGCCGACAATAAATATCTCACATAGGATGAAGACTGTCCATCCGATCAGGTGGATCTTTTGCTTTTTTATAAAATTTAGAATTTTGTTCATCACGGCTATAATCGTATTGGTCACCCCTGAATTATCCCCGGTGTAATAACTTTTTTCTGGCATTTTTCTGCCCCTAGTTTCAGGAAATAAACTATGAAACACCAGCAGAAAAGGCTGAAGAAAAAAACAGTTTTTATCTTCCGCACGGCAGGAGACCGAAATCTCCAGAGTACTGATCCAACCGTGACCAGTCTCACCATTACCGTTACCGGGACACATATCAATGTAGACCGTTAAATTTTAAGATCTGTTAAATCCGGCCGGTTAACAAAGTCTTTTCTTCTAAAAACTTCAAAAGGTTACTTTTATAAGTGCCTCCCATCTGTACCTGATATCCCTGTCCAAGGTTGATCGTGTTGCCCACTATCTTCTGGATTTTTTTCGCGTTGATTACATGGGAACGGTGTACCCGGTAAAATAGGTCTTTATTGAAAATCTTTTCTACTTCTTTCAATGTCAGGTATACCAGCTCCTTTTTTTCAGCAGTAACCATACTGACATAATTTTTTGCACTTTCAAAATAAAGGATATCCTGTTTATGGATCCTGGAAAGTTTCCCCTTTTCACCGGTCTTAAAAAATTTAATGTTTTTTCCCTGTCCGTCGGTTTTGGAAAGTTCGTTATCGATTATACCCATGACCGTTTGGGTAAATTTAGCGAGGTTAATTGGTTTAAGCAGATAATGGTTAGCCCTGACCTCAAAGGCCTCAAGCGATCTGTTATAAGCACTGGTAAAGATAATGGACCTGGCCTTTGGCCTGAGTTCCTTCGCGAGTTCTATGCCTGAAAGATGTGGCATTTCAATGTCCAGGAAGATGATGTCAATCTCGTCTTCAGCGGTGATGCCCGAAAGGGCTTCGAGTGGATTGTTGAAGGTTTTGAACAGTTCAAGATTGGGCATTGAACCGATGTAGGTTTTGAGTAGCGCAATGGCGTGTTTCTCATCGTCGATGATCACGCATCTTATCTTATTTTTCATAAGCTTAAGGTTGGTTTGATGTGTACTTGATTTATTTCATTTTCTTATTTATTGTTAAATGTGAATAATAAGGATATTACGGTTTTTTGATTAATTAGCAGAATTTACTTCGGATATGTCCTTTCGATTTCTCCAGATATTGGCTTTTCTGGAAAAAAATCTTTGATTGAACATTCAAAGATTTCTGCGATCTTGTTTAGATGGTTTAGGTTATACTTGTCAGGAGTTTTTGTACTTTCAACGTTCCCGACAAATTTTCCATTTAAGCCCATTAAAATCGACAGTTGCTTCTGGCTAACATTTTTTAAAAGCCTGATCTCCCTCACTTTATCAATTACAAACTGCTCAATTTCAGATGCTTTGCCCATTGAAACTAAGTAAAGAATAATGAAAAAATTGTTTGCCCTACTATAGTAGGGTTTTTGGATTTTTTAGTTATATTTGGAGTGTATTAAATAGGTATTAATAAGAGTCTTGCGGTCGCAATTTCTGACGCCGTGACGTAGGACAGCAGATTAATGCCCATATCTATATGTAGAAATATAATATATTTGTGTTTCGAAATAGATGTGGGAACTGCTGTAATTCCGTGTCACGTAAGGCGTCAGAAACTTTATTGCACCACGGTTTGTAGTTCTCACATTTATTGAGCACATTCCATCAAGACTCGTATAACCAATACGGGTATGAAAAAAAGTAATCCATTTTTTCGAGTGACTGACCAATACTTTAGGTGTGGATTATCTTGCTATGGCCCAGGTATCCTTATTTTTTTATGGTCCCAAATTTCTTCCCTATGTTCATGCCCGTTCGATCGGATGTATGCATTGAAACCAAAAAATCCTGAATGATGTTGCTTCTGCCTGCAGGTGGCAACGCTTAAATTTTATTATGGTTTGGGTATTGGTTCTTAAACCATCTGTAGGCATTTCTATTAGATCTAAAATTGCTTTTAGATCTGGTTTTCCTATTAATCAACTAACTGAACAATTATGAAAAAATCGATAATTTTTATCGGAATGGCTGTGCTATGCCTTTTTTTTAAGGGATATACGCAAAGCAAAAAACAAGCAATTGATAGTCCTTACGGTAAAATCCCATTGAAGGTGGGGGAAAAGGTTCCGGACTTTCTGTTTCAAAATCTGGTGAATGGTGATAGAAAGCCGTTCACTTTGTCTTCGCTAAAAGGTAAAGCTTTGATCCTGGATTTCTGGGGGACCTGGTGTAGTAGTTGCATCAAGGGTTTTCCAAAGATGGAAAAATATCAGGAGAAGTATGGTAAGAATCTACAGGTGCTGTTGGTCAATGACTCAAATGTTGATTCTGTGGAAAATATCGCACTGTTTCTGGAAAAGAGGATAGCGGATGGTGAGGAGGTCCGCTTGCCGGTAATTTCCGAAAGGACTTTTACGCAGATTCTTTTCCCTCATAAGCTTTATCCCCATGTGGTTTGGATCGGGGCGGACAGGCGTTTGAAGGCGATGACCAATGCCAGGGCGGTAACGGATGAGAATATTGCCAGGCTTATCGCCGGTCTGGATCTTGTTATACCGGTTAAGGAGTTTTAAGATGATGGGATTGATGAACAAATATTTGTGGAGGTCCGCTATTTCTTTAGGTGCTTTTTTGCTGATGTTTTTTCTGCAGGTTTCCGGCGCATTGGCCCAGGTTGGAGGTAGCAGGCCTAAGGTCAATCTCGCTGTGCTTAAGGGGAATGTGTTTGCTCCGGACCTCAGTAGGGTGCAGATTTTTATAAGGGCGAAATCCAGTATCAGTACATCAGCCGATTCGCTGGGGAATTTTTCAATTCCGATCAGAAAGTTTCCCGATACGGTTACGATATCGGCCTTTGGCTATTTTACCACGACGCGGATCATCAGAAATCTCTCGGATGCCGATCAGCCCGTAAAAATCAGGCTGGTGCCGGATATTAAGGATCTGGGGCAGGTTGAGATCAATACAGGTTATCAGAAGGTGCGGCCAAATGAAATAAACGGTACGGTTTCAGTGGTGGATGAAAAGCGGCTTAATGCGCGGACGGGGACGAATATCCTTGAACGGATTATTGGGCAGTCTTCGGGTGTGCTGCTGAATGTGGGCAAAGCAAACGGTAACCCGCAGAATAAGACGGGTATTTCGGTCAGGGGGCTGGGTACAATCAATGGCCCCTTGGATCCGCTGATTGTGCTGGATGGGTTTATTTATGATGGAGATATTGCCAATATAAATCCGTTTGATATTGAAAATATATCAATTTTAAAGGATGCTTCTGCTGCTTCCATATGGGGCGCCAGAGCGGGCAACGGTGTGATCGTGATTACTTCCAAGAAAGGCCGTGTCAATCAGGCGGCAACCATCAGTTTCACTGCAAATGCTACTCTGAGGGCGCTACCGGATCTTACGAAGGTTTCACAGATGAGTTCCGCTGATTATATAGCTGTAGAAAAGCTGCTTTTCGGTAAAGGTTTCTTTGATAGCCAGATCGCGACAGGATACCAGTCGCTGACACCTGTGGTGGAACTTTTGCTGGCCGAACGGTCAGGGAAGATCAGTTCTGAACAGGTTAACCTGGAGCTGGAGAAGCTAAAAACAGTGGATCTGAGGAGGGAATACCTTGATGAATTTTATACCAACGCATTGACGCAGCAATATGGTGTCAATATTAAGGGAGGGAGCCCTAAGCATGCCTATACGGTTTCAGGGGCTTATGATCATGTCAGGGAGCAGAATTTTGCACGGTCACACCGGTATAACTTGAAGGTAAGTGACGACTTTAAACTTTATGAAAAGTTGAGTCTTTCTACTAACCTATATATAAACTCTTCCGGTTTACGTTCAGGTGCGCCGGAATACGGGGTGCTAGCCTATGCCAACCGCCAGCCTCCTTATGTCAGGCTGCGGGGGGAGAATGGGGAACCGCTCCGCTGGGCACAGGTTTACAGGCCGTCCTTTACGGATACTTTGGGCGGGGGAAGGTTATTGGACTGGAATTATTTTCCTACCGAAGAATATAAGCATGTTTATAATACTTCTTTCAGACAGGATATATTCGGAAGTCTTTTGCTTAAATACAAAATATTGGATTATCTGAGTCTGGATGTGAGTTATCAGCACGAGAGCCAGAATTCGAAGGTTTCCTATATTTCTGATGCGGAGAGTTTTTATGCACGGAACCTGGTCAATTCTTTCAGTCAGATCATTCCTTCTACGGGCACGCTGAGATATAATATCCCACGGGGGGGAATGCTCCGGACTACGGACGAGGAGGTGAGTTCGGCAACAGGTAGGGTGCAGGTGAGTTTCAATAAACTCTTTGGTGTTCATTCCCTAAATGTAATTGCCGGAACTGAAGCTAGGCAGAGTGATACCAGAGCAAATGCCAATATGTTTTATGGTTATCAGGAAGATCCGCTGAGTTTTGGGAATGTGGATTATACGGGTGTTTTCCAGGATTTTGTTACAGGAAATTCAATGCAGATCGGATCGGGGGATGCGCTGTCGAGTTTAAAATATAGGTTTATTAGTATGTATGCCAATGTCGGTTATACCTATAAGGGCAAGTATACGTTCTCGGGCAGTATCAGGCGGGACGGCTCGAATATTTTCGGGGCGAATACCAATAACCGTTGGAAGCCGTTGTGGTCGGCGGGTTTGGGCTGGACCGTTTCAGATGAGGGTTTTTACCCTATTGACTGGCTGCCTGTGCTGCGCATTACAGGGACATTTGGTTACAGCGGCAATGTGGATCTGACCAGAACGGCATTACCTGTTGGTATTTATGGTACAAATGCGGTTTTAGGACTTCCATTTGCCAGGATCCGGAGCATCAATAATCCTGATCTGCGGTGGGAGAAACTCTCTCAGTTTAACCTCACGCTGAATTTTGCTTCAAAGGGGCAAAGGTTAAGTGGTGCGCTTTCTTACTTTCTGAAAAAGGGAACGGATCTCTATGGACTGGCTGATTACGATTATACGACCTGGGGCAGTGCTCCCCAGCTGATGAGGAATGTTGCCGATATGAAGGGTTATGGAATAGATGCTGAGCTGCACGGTAAGAATGTATCAGCAGGTTCTTTCAACTGGAGTACGGATCTTTATTACAATTTCAACAGAAGTAAAACGGTGAAATATCTGGAAAGAAATATAAACGCACTGGCGAGTTTATTGGGCGCGGGCGCGTCGATCAATCCGATAGTGGGTAAACCGCTTTATGCGATTTCTGCTTACAGATGGGGAGGACTTGATGGTTCTGGAAATCCGCAGGGGTATCTCAATGGTAAGCTGAGTACAGATTACGCGGCGATGCTGAACGAGGCGAATCTGACAGGGGGAAATCTTAAATATTTTGGTTCAGCATCACCGGAGCATTTTGGCTCGCTGGTCAATACCTTCAGGTATAAGTCTTTTGGCCTTTCTTTTAATATTTCTTATAGGTTAGGTTACTACGCAATGAAAAAGACCATTGAATATTCTACGCTGGTGAATTCAGGGATCGGGCATGCTGACTTTGGATTACGCTGGCAGAAGCCCGGGGATGAACTGCTGACTACGGTCCCGGCATTTATCTATCCGCTGAATACGTCCAGGGACTCTTTTTATTCAGTAGCTGAACCCAATGTGATACGGGCAGATAATATCCGGCTTGAATATGTGAATTTCAGCTGGCTGGTAAATACAATAAAGTGGAAGTTCCCTTTCCGTAACCTGGAGTGTTTTCTGAATGCTGCCAATCTTGGCCTGTTATGGAAGGCTGACCAATCTGTTGCCGATCCGGATTTTCAGAATCAGATTTTGGCTACTAAGGCTTACACACTGGGTGTTAGGGGTACGTTTTAACCAAATAATGGATGAATATGAAAAAAATATATGTTTTGTTATCTATGGCCGTGTTGACTATGATAACATTTGCCGGTTGCAAGAAATACCTGGATGTCAAGTCTGATGCGAAGCTGGTGGTTCCTGGCACCGTTGCTGATCTCCAGGGGATACTTGATGATGCGACCTTGATGAACCTGGCCAGGACACCATCTTATGGGGAAAATTCCTGTGATGATTTCTTTTTGCCAAAAGTAAATTATGATGCAATTTCGGAAAGGATGCAGGATATCTATAGATGGAGAAAAAGTCCCTATCGGTTTGCCAATGACTGGTCGACAGCTTATCTGCCGATATACAATGCCAATCTTTGTCTGGACCTCCTGGGTGGTATTGCACGGACTTCGCAAAACGGGAGAGACTGGAACAATGTTAAAGGCTCGGCACTGTTTTTCAGAAGTTATTATTTCTATTTTCTTACTGTAAATTTTGGGGCTGCCTATGATGTGGCGGGTTCTCCAACTGATCCGGGTATTGTGCTTCGGCTCGTTTCTGATTTTAATGTCAGATCGGTTCGGTCCAGCGTTCAGGACTGCCTGAACAGGGTTATCGTCGATACAAAAGAATCTCTTTCTCTGCTCCCGGAGACGCCTTTGAATCCGTTGCGACCGTCCAAGGCAGCAGCTCTTGCGCTTCTTTCAAGAGTTTATCTTTGCATGAATGACTATGAACATGCTGCGATGTACGCTGATGAATGCCTGAAAATAAAAGGAGGCTTAATGGATTATAATGGGGATCCGGATATTATCGGTTTAGATCAGAATATCCCTTTTAGAAGGTTCAACAGGGAAACGATATTTTATACTGAAATGTATGCTGGTTTTGGATTGTTGAATACAACCAGGGCTAAGATCGATACGGCGTTATATGCCTCGTATTCCGCTAATGATCTCCGTAAAAGGGCGTTTTTCCGTGCCAACGGGCTTTATCAACAGTTCAAGGGCAGCTACAGTTCCAGCGCTACCGGTTTTTTTAGTGGTTTTGCCACTGATGAACTATACCTCACGCGGGCTGAGGGAAGGGCGGTTGCCGGAAATCTGAGCGGGGCGATGGATGATCTTAACCTGTTGTTAAGATCAAGGTGGAAGAATACGGTTGCCTATGTTCCTGTTGCTGCATCTAATGTAGAAGATGCACTTGCCAGGATCCGCGCTGAACGGCGGAAGGAGCTTTTGATGAGGAATATCAGGTGGTCCGATATCAAGCGGCTGAACAAAATAGGTGCAGGGATCATCTTGAGGAGGTCGGTCAATGGAGCGGTATCTGAGCTTTTACCGAATGCGCCTTTTTATGCGCTTCCATTACCGGATGATATCATAGCGGAAACCGGTATCCCACAGAATTGAATTTAGGTTTAGTTAATGGCAAGGCAGGGCCGGATGGCCCTGACCTTGTTAATAGCTGGTTAAAAGGTTTTATTTACATAAACAGCTGATGGGTCGTCGGAGCCAGAAATATAGTATCTGCTTGAAGTTGACTCAAGGGCCTGTAAGTCGGCTTCTGTCCTCAAAGTACTGCCTGATAGGTAGTCAGAATCAATAGTTACAGAACAGGCAACTTCAGGTTCGCTGTCACATCCGCCTGTATTCGGGGTTGTGTTCCAGTTGCTTTCAGTGGTCACATTGGCCTGACTGAAATCCGGGCCGTGATAATATACCGTTACCGGGATACGTTTACCACTTTTGGCAGAGGTAGGGGTTTTGAATGCAGATTGGGTAACCACCAATGTGATTCCGAAAACTAAGGCTAAAAAGCCTGACGAGATTTTTTTTAAATTTTTCATGTTAAAGTTGTTTTTGACATTTAGGTATTGTGGCGGTGCCACTTTAATTTAAGTGATTGATTATTGCTGGACCTTTCGGTCTGGGTCAGGTACTTTACTTCCCCGAGCGTCCCGGATAATTATACCTGCCGAGGCCTCCTTTCTTTAATTATCGATAAACTGAGCGCTGTTATGTTGAGGGCAAAGAAGAATAGGTTGAAGATCAGATGGTTTCTCCAGCTTAAAGCTTTGATGATGCCCCCACAGCTGCAGGGTATTTTTGGGTAATATCCTGTAAGGACCAACAGGGTATAAACCGTAAAACTGCCTATTATTATCAGGGATAGAACTAAACCAATCCTAAAGGTTATTTTGACACAAAGCAAAACCGCGGTAAAAACCTCCAAGATGGGAATTGTATATTTTAAGATACTGGTTAAAAGGGGCGAAAAATTTTGCAGTGTGAGCTGGTGTTCAAATGAAATGAAGTTCAATAATTTTGAACCTCCGGTATAGGTCCAGAGGATTATAAGCAGGCCTGAAGCAAATTTTATAATAGGTTCTTTCATTTTTTTCTGATTACCGATCAAAATTGAGCATACCCAGGCTGTTTTAAGGTTCCTGCTTAGGAACAAATGCATATCGGGATTTAGATTTTAGATCCTGGGGCAGAACTGAGGGCTATTTATTTTTGAAGTATTTATTCTTCAGTGTACTAAGTGTATGGGCATGCATGCCAATTGAATCGGCTATATCTATGGATGGGGCCAGCTGAAATATATTTGGATGGAGTTCTAACAATGTGGCCAAGCGGTCATCTGATTTTACATTTTTGATGTCGAATGCCAGGTGAAAAAGTTCTGTGAAATTATTTAGGGTGATTCCTTCGATCACTTTGTGGAATTCTGGGAACAGTTTGTAAAGGTTGTGGAGGTGGTCCGAGGGGATCGCTATCAATGTAGCTTCACCGATGGCGGTTGTCTTTAACTGGAAGTCTTCCTGGTTCCTCTCGAGGAACTGTGGCAGCATCATGCCTTCAAAATGGAAAAGCAGTAGGGATCTTCCTGGTTCAACCTTACTGTCCAGTTTTGTTTTAAGTGTCCCTTTACTGATGAATATCAGTGGGTAGTCCTTCCAGTGTGATGTATCAATCGGGTTATTGGCCGTTAAAAAGATCTCCCTTAAAACAACTTTTAAATAAGCCCTTAAGGGGCTGCTCAATGGATGGTATCCGTTAAGTTTTGCGTAAAATGATTCGTAATCCATGTTTTTAAATCCAAATAAAAAGGATTTCGGTGCTTGGTCAAGTGGTATTTTCTACCACCTCACACCACCCCAGAAAAATGAACTTAATTTTTTTTGATTTTTTACTCCCTTTGTGATTCATTTATTTGCATGACACAGTTTCTAAACCGGTAGATTCACTGGTTATTGCGTGGGTATCCTATACTCATGAAAAGATTAAAATTGGTTTTGGGCTTTGGCAAGCATCTCAGCCAACTTATCGCTTACAACGCCGATATCAACAGCACTTGGAACGTAGTAGCCGTTACTGAAACTTTTCTCTGAAATTCTTTCCGTTTCTGTTGTACTGACGTGTGAAATGATGTATTCATGTACCCTTTTGGCCTTGCGCTCAGTTATGATACCCACTTCTACAGCTAGAAATATAAGGTAGGCCAGCTGCTTTACCGAAAGCGAGACTTTGTACTTAGCATCAAGTATCCCTGAATTCATCAGCTCTGAGTTAAGGAAATCAAGTTGTTTCATAAAGTCCAGTTCAGATTCGAGCACCTGCAGCAGTGAACAGTTTATTTGGGGTAGATAAGGGTTATAGGAAATAGTGTTCTCGCTTGGTACCTGGGAGATCTGCTTTTTCAGAAAGATCAGTTCCCTGAAATGTTCTGAAATGGTAATAGAATCCTTAAGTTTTCCGTTTATACCGTGTACGTAATATTCGAAGAACCTGGGATGGTTAAATTCCCAGGAAATCAGGTTATTTATCAGTGTCTCCTTTGGTATATGCTTTTTTATGTTCTTGTGCAGATAATCAAGTAGCTTGTCGCTGAATGCTAAATGCCGAAAGCGTGGTGGATCTGCCAACCTTAAATATAATGCATCTAACAATATTTCGATAAGCTCCTGGTCTATATTGGATTTTTTTAACAACGAAAGATATTCTTCGGTTGTTATATCAAGTTGTTTCACATGGTCTGAAATTGTCTTTTTGGTCAAAAGGGTGTTGTAGTCAAACTGGTCGCTGAAATAAGTGTGTATGTGTCGGATGATGGTTTCTATTCCGTTTAACATTAATTCAAGTAGCTTTTTCAGATCGTCGGTCAGGTCCTCCCTGAATGAAAGAATATCCTCTATTTCCTTTGCGGTCCGTGTTAGGGTTCCGAGCAGAAAATGGATAAAATCGGGAAAGTTGGAAATGTCATGTGGTTGGTAGGTATCTATCTTTTTAATTATTCTTTGAGTTTCTTCCTCGATGGCTGTCTGACTCGTCAAATCATCATCATTCAAACCAAGGTTGTTGTTGATGAGATAGATAATCTGTCTAAAATAATCCAGTTGAAAATCCATTTTGAAAATTTAGGAGGCGTTAAGTTTCTCCTAAATTTAGTTGAGGTAATGTTTTTCGGGAAATAAACTACACCAGCAGTTATCCTGAGAGGATGAATAGCGCTATTGCCGTGATAAATTTATTAGGTAAGGTTTTTTAATGTTTAAATAGACTGCCTCATATTGCCTGTAAAAATGGGGTGGTAATTTTTACCACCATGTTGCAACTTGACACATTGATCATAGATTAGTCTTTTTGCATCAACTGTTTATTGTATCAAAACCAGATTTTTCTATCTGATTTAACGGAAATCACTATGGACAAACTTAATGCTATCCTGGACGTTTTGCTCAAAATTTATGAACTTATGCAACTGATATATTCTAAGTCCTATGGCCAATTAAAACTGCCGGAGGATCAGATACTGACCCGGCTTGAGGTGATGGAGTATCTTGGGATAAGTGAAAGCACTTATAAGAGAAAGGTAAGAAAGGGGATCTTGAAGCCAAGTAAGCTACCAGGTGGGGACAGGTTTTATAAGAGTGAGCTGAAAGAGGAGTTTTTCGAAAGTAAACGAAGGGGGAGGATCTGATAAGCAATGTTAACAATGGAGATTCCGATATTCTTTATAGGTACTCGTAAAAATACTGATGTTCAGTGTTTTATTGAATTAAATGGCGTCTGCTCAGCCAAAACTCAGCCACAGAAAAAAGAGAGGTCAATTAATATGGCATTCTCCACAAAAAACCATCAAACAACTAGAGATAAGTTATTTGATGGTTTTAGAAATCCAATCTCCGATAGAATTCCACCATGAAATAGAACTTTGAATTCTATGGAAATTCCGGACTTGCCCTATACCATTCCAAGATTGTTTAAGGGAAATAAGATTGAATCTGTTCCTAAAGGTAGCACCTGGGCTAAAGAAGAAGCCCTCCAGAGCTGGTATGTCGATTTTTTTTTCACAACCCACAGACTGGTCAGATGGAAAGGTTCAGGCCGACTAAGAACCTTAACCGGATAAAAGATCCAAACGAAAAGCTTAAGCATTTTACAAGGTTGTGCGAAGCTTATACGGTGGCATTGGAAGATGGCTGGAATCCGCTTGATGAAAGATCCAATGCGGACTCAAAAAACAGATCAGTTCGATAAACCTGTTGCAGGCTAAAATACTGTTTGAACAATACCATATAACAAAGGGTACCAGGGAGAAATCCCGCAGATCTTACCTTTCCAAGGTTAACCAGTTCATCAGTTATTACGGCGAGGATAAAAAAGTAACCGATATCACAGATTATGAGATTACAGATTTTCTCAATACAATGGAAAGAAATGAGAAATGGGTTGGTGTGACCTATAACAGTGCTAGAATCATTCTCAACAACTATTTCAGGTATCTAAAGGTTAACAAATATATTCCTGTTAATCCAGTTACCGATACGGAGACCAGAACTAAAATCAAGACCGAATCGCACCAGATATTTTCTGATGAGGACTTCAAAAAGATTACGACTTGGTTAAAAAAACACGATCAGTATTGTCTTTTATTCGTTCGCATGATTTACTATACCTGTATCAGGCCTAAGGAGCTCCGTTACCTGCAATTGAAGTATATCGATCTAAAAAGAAATGTAATTACGGTTCCGGCATCAGTCGCTAAGAATAAAAAGTCACTGCCCGTACATATTGACCCTAGTTTGTTGAAGGAGCTAAAGCCACTAAAGATCGCGACTTATCCGGATGATTATTATCTGCTTGGTTCTACTACTTCGATTGTCGGACCGGAAAGGATTGGAGAAAATACGCCCTATAATAGATTTCAGAAATGCCTGGAAGAGACAAATCTTTTAAATAATAACTATACACTTTATTCGTTCAAGCATCTTTCCAATGTTTAAAAATTTAAGGCGGGCTGGACCCTGGCAGAAATTTGTTCGGCCAATAGGCACGGAATTCTTGCGGAGACGGAAACATACCTTAAAGATCTCTTAAAATTCGTGAAAACAGATAAGGTCATCCCAAAGATCCAGTGTACCTTGATCTTTTGCGTTTCCGTGGGATATCCGATAAGATCTGGGCAAGATATTTGGCCTTTAGGCTGTCTTCTTTTTTCTGAAAAGAACTGTTGGGAAAATGCAGTGCATGTATTTCTGTTATTTTCCTGGCAATATCTGCTAGATGAGTGAATTTCGTGCTAAAGCTGTCAAGTTTTTTTCGAGTTCTATGCCCCTTTCAAATACGTGCATAATAACGAGTTCTGTAGAAATCTCACCTTTTTCTATGCTGTTCAGTAACCTTGAAAGGTTTTGAATGCGGTTTTATTTGACCTATTTATTGTGGTTTCTAATATTTTTTCATCCATCTTGACCATTCTTTTCGAAAATGGAAAGTTGATCAATTTTGTTTTCAGAGGCTGGAGAAATAGAATCTTCCAATGGATCTACAACTGTATCAGATTGGTCAAGCGGTATGCGCCGCTGGGCGAGCAGGAATATCTTTTAGGCATAGTCTGTATGATAATAGGGTAACGCAAAGATTGAAGGAAATACTTGCCAAATAATAACGGGAATGTTAAACAATGGCCAGCTTCCAAATACCTCTTCCAAAATCACCTAGGGCCAACCCTAATATGGGTTAAAGGCAATGGTAGCCCACACCCAAATGATAAGATCATAAATTCCTTTTTTCATTTTTATAAAATTCGTAGTCAAAATTTGGTTATTAGTTGGTAAAATTTGAAGTTAAAAGCATGAGTAAAATGCTCAACTTCGTTAAGTTCCGTGCATGAAATTTAACGGCATAGCTAACCGTGCCATTTATCAACTAAAACTTCTGTTATGATTATGAGATTAATCTTTGTAAAGCAATCTCTCTTAAGAGCAATGCTTGTATTTTGTGTAATGCTGGCAATATCCTGTCAGAAAATAATACCACTGCCAACTGATGTCCCGAAAGAAACATCCCCTAAAAAAGATTTAACAACGGTCAAAACTACAACGTTTAACAACGCTAAGGGAAAACAGATCTACTTTCCAACTTACATCTGGGATGGAGCGGCCAACCAGTACATTGTTCAATCCAGAACGGATTATGATAGTCCTGCCAGTCGCTTCTGCACTAATCGATCGATCGCAAGTGATAATTTTATCATCTTCTGGGAAGCGGGTTACGGAGCTAATCCTGAAACAGCACCCACGGGCTATCAGGTCTCGATGACTAACATCATCTCCAGATTGGAATCCATGTACACCTATTACCGGGATGGTCTTAAATTTGTAAATAAGGGAAGTTCGCTTACCGATACTTATCGAATGGTTGTTTACCTGTTTTATAATAAAGATTTTGGGACAGTATATGGGGCTGGAGCAGATGATAAGACTGGGGTTTTGCTTCTTTACCCCTTACGCCTACAAAGCGAGCCCTATGGAGCTCTTGCCCATGAGTTGGGCCATGCTTTCCAATACATGGTTCATTGCGATGGGAAGGCAGGTTTTACTGACGGTACACATTGGGAAATGAGTTCTCAATATATGTTATGGAGGTATTATGGTAATTGGCCTTTATTTGAATCTTATCACGTGAGTGCATTTCTTAGCCAAACCTACCTATCTTACACGCATGAAGATAACCAATACCACTCGCCTTTCGTACTAGAATATTGGGCCAGTAAGCGGGGCGAAAATTTTCTGGGCACCTTGTGGAATTCTGCTCAGGTGGGCGACGATTTTGTAATGACCTACAAAAGATTAACAGGGCGAACCCAGGCTGCTTTTAACGACGAAATGTTCGATGCTTACAGTAAATTCATTACTTGGGATATCGATAGGGATAGAACTACGATGTCCAGCTTTGCAAACCTACACACTGCTACATTAAATCAGGTTAGTAACGGCTGGCTACAAATTGCACCTAGTAATGCTCCGCAGAATTATGGTTATAATGGTGTCCGCTTAGATATACCTGCTGCAAACACGAATGTAACAGTTGATTTTAAGGGGTTAACTTCAGCCGCTGGATATAATGTTATGAATCCGGACAAAGCAGGATGGCGCTATGGATTTGTTGCCGAAAAGTCGGATGGAATGCGGGTTTATGGTCCAATTGCAAATAGGGCGATCGGAAGCATAAACTTTACTGTCCCGGCCAATACGTCTTCTTTATGGTTGGTGGTCATGGGAGCACCCAACGAGCATTGGAAACATAACCCAGATTACAATAATAACAATGATGAGCAATGGCCCTATCAGATCAAAGTTTCTGGCACCACGGTGAACAGTTCATTTATTAAGTGACCTAAATCTTTTTTATAGTTAGAAATTAACTATAAAAAGCAATGAGCGATAGCAAAACAAAACTTACTGGCAATTAAGTGTAAAAATCCTGTTCGCGATGATCATGATTAATCTTCGGCTAGTAAAAAATTCGTACTTTTCCAATCTAGACAAGCCTTCCGGACATTCGGAAGGCTTGCTTTGTTAAAGCGTTACGCTATCACCTCTTATTTAATACAGTATAGTAAGTGACTTAAGAATTCAAGTAAAGTTGTCCTGCTGCGAGGAACATTATTCCAATTCAAACGCTTGTAATTAAATAGATTGAGAACTTTAAAATATTATGTTTCTGTAAAGAAAAGGCACACTCCGATTGGTATGTACCAGAAGCGGAATATTTAATTCTCCCGTTGGTAAATAATAAATAATGTGAAATAAGTAATCTCTTTCGCTAAAGTATTTAAGATATCAAACAAAAAAAACTAACTTTGAACTCTTACCAAGACCAAATATTCAATCTTTTATGTTTAAACCGGGCCAGATAAAAAAACTATTCTTTTGCTTGGGCTTTTTGTCTTTGAACGTATTTCTGACATTTGCGACTCCCTATACTGTAAGCTACCTGGGCCTTGATCAAGGACTTTCCAATAACATGGTGACTAGTATCCATCGCGACCATTTCGGATTCATGTGGATTGGAACATATAACGGATTGAACCGATATGACGGTTCTAAATTCAATCTTTATCAAAGCAGCTGGAACGCGGCTTCAACCCTTCCGGATAATCACATTACTGCATTGGCTGAAGGTGAGGATAATAAAATCTGGATAGGTACCGATAAAGGTTTATCATTTTATGATTATAATGACGGTAACATTCACAGGACCCAATTTAAACGGTTAGGAGGAAAGATGAAGCTAAGCGATGCCAAGGTAAATGCTCTGGCAGCCGATCTCAAAGGTAATGTATACATGGCCTGCTCGCAGGGTTTTTTCTTGCAAAGAAAAGGTGCTAATTTTTTTAATCAGGTTTTAATTACAGGGGGCAAAAGCAACAATGTCCAGACGCTGACAATAGATGATTATGGAAGAGTCTGGGTATTTGTGCAGGAAGGCGGCCTTGGGCTTTATGATTCAAAAACAAACAGAATCATCTTTGTAAATACCCAGCTCAAGGCGATGACCTGCATGGTAGCAGATAAGTCTGGTAATTTATTGTGGATGGGTTCGGAATCCGGAATCTTCAGCTTCAATATAAAGTCCCGTAAAATTGAAAACCTCAACAAATCTTACCAACTGAATAACAGTAGCGTGATGCAGATTCATCAAAGGTCCAATAATCAGCTTTGGGTAGCTACTGATGGAGGTGGAGTTAACCTCTTCGATAGACCTGGTGCAAAAGCTCGTATCATTGGCGCCGGAAAAACCAATGGAAGACTCAGCTCCGCGTCAGTTCATGTGATCTTTGAGGATCCTAAATCAAATATATGGCTGGGAACACTGCGCGGAGGTGTGAATGTTCTTGGAATCAGGGGCGGAATGCCCATTGAAACCATTGCAAATGACCCAGATAATGGAAATAGCCTGATTAATAACTTTACACGGTCTTTTTGCGAAGACTTCAATAGTAATATATGGATTGGGACTTCTGGCGGCGGTCTGAGTTACTGGAATCCCCGGAAAAATTTATTTCGAAACTATCTTCAGGAAAAAGGCAACTTGAAATCTTTAAGTAGTAATTTTGTATTCAGCATCATCGAAGATAATAAAAGGAACATCTGGCTTGCTACCTTAAATGGTGGAATTAATCGCTATGACAGCAAAAGTGATGACTTTGTTCATTATAAATGTTTTAATCAGCTTACCGGAAATTATGATCCCAGCATATGGAAGCTATATCTCGACTCCAGTGGTGAGATTTGGGCGGCTGCTACGCGTGGCGGCGCACTCTACAGGTATGACCGTGTAGCTGACAGGTTTGCCCTCTATGATGCCGGCCTGATTGATATATCTGCAATGTACCAGGATAGGAAAGGGATTTTCTGGGTTGCAAACAATAATCTGATTAAGATCGATCCGGAAAAAAAAAAATATACGACCATTGTCATTTCAAACACTATTCATGCGATATATGAAGATAGGCAGGGGCGTTTTTGGGTTGGAACCGGTGGTGGTGGCCTGCTGTTGGTGAATCGTAATAATGGTCGTATAAAGCGCTACACCACTGCTCAAGGTCTATCTGATAATACGGTGCTGAGCATTCTTGAGGATGAACAAGGAAAACTTTGGATGAGCACTTTTAACGGACTCTGCAGTTTTGATGCTAATACGGGAAAGTTTCGACGGTTTTTTGCTTCCCAGGGGCTGCAGAGTAATCAGTTTAATGCAAATGCCGCGTTAAAACTCCGTTCCGGAGAACTCTTATTTGGCGGCCTGAAAGGGATTAATAAATTCTATCCCAAAAATATCGCCACAATGGCCGATACCCCGAAGGTATACCTGACAGACTTTAGGATCAACAACATCTCTATTCAAAAGGATTCTACATTTGAAGGAAGTAAGAACGTGGTAAACATGAAGGAAATCGTGCTAACTTATAACCAGGCATCCATCGCCATAGATTATGTGGCACTGGAATATCCATTTTCCCAGAACGTAAATTATGCTTATTACCTTGAAGGCTGGGATAAGCACTGGAATCAGGTTGGCAGTTTACGCACCGCATATTATTCCAGATTGAGTGAAGGCGACTATATCCTTCGCATCAAGTCCATCGATATTAATGAAGGTTGGTCTGGAAAAGAGTTGGTAGTCAAGATAACAATTCTTCCGCCATGGTATCGTACATGGGGGGCCTATCTTGCCTATCTGGCAATACTTGTTGCCGTTCCCATTCTTTATTTGTTGTACAGAGCAAGGCAGCTTAAACTGAAGCATGAAATGGAACTGACCAAAATCAAAGCCGAGCAGGAGCATCTGCTAAATGAGAAGAAGTTATCATTTTTTACCAGTATAAGTCATGAATTTAAAACGCCATTGACCCTAATCATCAATCCGATCAAGGACATGCTAATGGCCAATCCTCAGGACAAAAACGGTGAACTAAATATTGTCTACAAAAATGCAAAGCGGTTGCTAGGTTTGGTCGATCATTTGTTGCTCTTTAGAAAGGTGGAAAGTGAAAGTAGTGCGGTCGTAGCAGGGAAAATAAATTTTGTATCACTAGCTCGAGAGGTTTATGACTGTTTCGGCTCCCAGATTAAATCAAAACAGATTATTTATGAATTTAAGGATGGGGGGCTGAATTCTCCCATATATGCAGATGTTGAAAAATTAGAGATTGTACTCTTTAACCTGATTTCCAATGCAATAAAATTTACCCCCCTGGGCGGTCAGATTGTAATTGAAATCAGTGAGGATAAAGATATGGTCTACCTCTCCGTTTCAGACTCCGGACCAGGCATACCCCCGGGGACAAAAGACAAACTGTTCGATAAATACTACCAGGTTAAAGACGCTGCGGGGTCACGTGCTGGCTTCGGGATAGGACTTTATCTCGTGAAGAACTTTTTGGACCTCCACCACGGAAGTATCCGATATTCAAACAATGAGTTTGGAGGCGCAACATTTGTTATGGGGCTGTGTAAAGGCACGGATCATTTTAAAGCCGGGGAACTGCTTGAAAAAGATAGTTTCCTTGAGCCCCTTGATAAAGAACGCTACCAATCTGACAGCAATTCAGGACAACCTGCCACTACCGCTGATCTAGCACCTTCGCAACTAGATATTTTAATATCCGACAGGCAATCGATTCTGATTATTGATGATAATGCTGACATGAGAGAATACATCACTTCGATTTTCCTCAGCGAATATAAAATCTATCAGGCTGAAAATGGCGAAATCGGGCTTATGATGATAAGGAAATATCTCCCGGACATCATCATAAGTGACATTAATATGGATGAACTCAGCGGGCTGGAACTCTGCAGAACGTTGAAAACTGATACTGCTCTGAGCCATATTCCAGTGATACTGATTACTGGGGAAGCCACTTCGGACATCGAACTGCAGGGCTTTGAAATCGGCGCGGTGGATTTTATAGCCAAACCCTTTGAGCGTAGTCTTCTAGTGGCTAGAGTGAATAGTATTCTTCGAAGTAGGGCAGATCTACAACATTATTTTTACAATAAAGTGACTCTCAAAAATAGCGTCTATGACCTTGGAAAAGTGGACAGAGACTTTATTTACAGATGCATTGATATCATAGAGCTCAACTTGCTGGAGAATGACCTTGATGTGCAAAGGGTTGCTGATGAGATGGCCATGAGTTATTCGAGCTTCTACAAACGAATTAAGCTTATCACAGGGCGCACGGTGAATGATTTTATACGATTCGTTCGCATCAGGAAAGCAGCAGAAATGCTGATCAACACCAATTGTAATGTGAATGAAGCGGCTATCCACGTGGGATTTAATGATATCAAATATTTCAGAGCGCATTTTGTTAAAATTTATGGCATCAAACCTTCAGAGTTTATAAAGAGACACAGAGCAGCCTTTAAAAAAAAATATCTGATGGAAGACCAAGCGACCTATGATCGCAACGCTTTATAGTATTAAAATGAAGTAATGCACTGAGATATTCCAAATTATTGGAAATACCCCCCTTTAAATTGTAAGAGATACCCCCCTTTTTTCAGCCTTCATGAGCGTACTTTGTAAGTCTGGTTTCTTTTTGAATGTATTAAGTGCCAACCTAAACTTAAATTTTTATCATGAAAAATTGGTATCTGATCTTACTGCCAACAATTTTTTGTATCACGGTTTCTTTCGGTCAGCAGGAATGGAAGGATTACCGCGTATTCCAAGTAAATGCCCAAGCACCAAGGACATCATTTATTAGTTATAAATCGGTCTCTGAGGCTTTGCTTAAAAGCCAGCTCCCTAAATCATCTTACCAACTGTTGAGCGGAGAATGGAAGTTTAAGTGGAGTTTTAACCCTTCTGTGCGTCCGGTCAATTTTTTCAAGGAAACCTTTGATACCAAACTTTGGGATAAGATCGATGTGCCCGCAGACTGGCAACTGAAAGGATATGATGTGGCCTACTATACCAATACCATTTATCCCTTTCAGGCTGTTTTTCCTAAAGCACCAGAAAGGTTCAACCCCGTAGGTTCCTACAAACGTAAATTTGAACTTAAGCAGAGTTTAGCAGGAAATCGTGTTTTCCTGCATTTCAAAGGGGTAAACTCTGCCTTTTATGTTTGGGTGAATGGAAAGAAGGTTGGCTATAGCCAGGACAGTAAAACGCCGGCTGAATTCGATGTCACCGGTTTTGTACGACCCGGAAATAATGATATTTCTTTAGAGGTCTATCGCTGGAATGCCGGAAGCTGGCTGGAAGACCAGGACATGTGGCGCTTTAGCGGAATCGAACGTGATGTGTACATCTATACAGTTCCAGATGCCTCAGTCTGGGATTTTCGCGTTGATGCCGGTTTAAAAAACAACTATCAGGACGGGCAACTTAATGTCGACATCTCAATGAGGAATCTTGGTACGATGACCAGGAGTGGCGCGTTACACATATCACTACTCGATCCTAAAAGTCAAGCCGTTGTGTACTCGGGGACAAAAGATTGGAGCCTGAAAGGAAATGGTTTGCAAACCCTGGCTTTTAAGAAACAAGTATCACAAGTGTTTAAGTGGAGCGCTGAAAAGCCGAACCTGTATGAGCTGTTGATTGAAGTTATGGATAACAAAGGCGCAGTCATTCAGGTTGTTTCCCAAGCGGTCGGCTTCCGGACAGTTGAAATCATTTCAGGTAATTTTCTCATTAATGGACGGAAAGTCTATATTAAAGGCGTCACCCGTCATGAACACGATCCCGCGAGCGGACATGTTGTAAGCCTGGAAAGCATGACAGCTGATATCAAACTCATGAAAGAAAACAACATTAATGCGGTAAGATGTAGCCATTATCCAAATGATTCTCGTTTTTACGAACTCTGTGACCGGTATGGGCTATATGTTATTGATGAAGCCAATATAGAAGCCCATGGGCTTGGCAAATATATCAGTCAGGGTTATGGTTACAATATGCGGACGCCAACAGCTGATTCGATTTCATGGTATCCCGCGCATCTGGACCGCACAAGAAGAATGTTTGAGAGGGATAAAAATCATCCATCGATAGTAATCTGGTCTTTAGGCAATGAAGCAGGAAAAGGAGAAAATTTCCATAAAACTTATGCCTGGTTGAAAGGTAAGGACAATACCCGAATGGTTCAATATGAACAGGAGTGGACCGGTAAGTATACCGATATCGTTGCTCCGATGTACCATACCATTGAAGAACTGATTCGATACTCCAATTCCCCGCAGACGCGTCCGTTGATCATGTGCGAATACGCCCATGCGATGAATAATAGTGTTGGTAACCTTCAGGACTACTGGAATGTAATAGAAAATTACCCCAAATTACAGGGCGGATTTATCTGGGAATGGGTAGACCAGGGAATGGCAAAAACTACGGCAGATGGTAAAGCTTTTTACGGTTATGGAGGAGACCTCTCACCGGTTGGAACGCCCAGTGAGGGCGTATTTGCCATTAAAGGGCTCGTATTTCCGGATCGATCGCCGAAACCTTCCCTTTACGAAGTTAAAAAAGTTTATCAGAATGTAAAGATTTTTAGGGACCGAGTCCGTCAAGGAAGTTTCTGGATCAAAAATGTTTACGCCTTCACCACCCTGTCCGACTTTGATTTTCGTTGGTCGATCTTAGAGAATGGTGTGCCAATAGCCAAGGGTATTATTGATCCTGGACTTGAGGTGATGCCAGGGGATAGCATGCTGGTTAACATACCGACCTCAAGATTTACTTCAGACAAGAAAAAGGAATACCTGATCAATTTCGAGGTCTGCTTAAAAACATCCTCCGGAATGCTGAAAGCCGGTCATATTGTGGCAAGCGAACAACTGCCTTTAAGCGATAAAGTTCTGTTGAAAAGGGCTTTAATCGATACTACAGTTAAGGTGACCTACCTCAGCGATTCCTCGAAACTCATCGTTTTCGGAAAAGACTTTCAATATACTTTTAGCAAAAAATCGGGTGCACTCCTGACCATGATGTTTAGGGGGCGAAATCTATTGCAAGATGGCCTTTATCCTGATTTTTGGCGAGTGCCGACGAGTAACGATATTGGCAACAAATCGCCTGACCGACTGGCCATTTGGAAGAACATCCAATCTAATCTAGACGTGCAATCGTTTGAGGGAATGGCTCACGGTAATTCTAAATATATAATTACAGTCAGATCAAATCTAAAGAATAGAAAATCATCAACATTGCAAACAGAATATACAATATCCGCTGATGGTCAGGTGCACGTAGAAACCACTTTCGATAAAGGGGAAGAAACTTTGCCGGAGCTGCCAAGATTTGGAATGCGATTAACCATGGGTGGTGAATTTGGTAAGTTGACCTGGTACGGAAGAGGCCCCTTTGAGAGTTATTGGGATCGGAAAACGGCTGCATTCATCGGGATTTACAGTGGCCGCGTAGAAGACCAGACCACACCATACATTTCTCCTCAGGAAAATGGAAATAAGACGGATGTGAGGTGGGCGAAGCTGGTAAATAACAAAGGAATAGGCCTGTTGATTACAGCGGACTCACTGTTGAATGTCAATGCCCATAACTACACACAGCCAGATCTGGAAAGGGCGCAACATTCCAATGAAATAGTTTCAAAGGACATTGTCGAGCTTCACCTCGATATGCAGCAGATGGGAATTGGCGGCGACACGAGCTGGGGTGCCTACCCTCATAAACAATACAGATTGCGCAACAAAACCTATCATTATGGTTTCACCATGATTCCGGTTTTTTAAAAGATCGCCAGGCAAAGACTACCACGCAATGTTTGTATATTAACATGAAATTTGCTGTCCGAAATTGAACGCCAACTTGGCTATTTGATTAGATTGCGAAGCTCATTTTTTCCTAATCAATCCAACACCTCATATGAAAATTAAATCATTTCTTTTTTTTTCCATGCCCAAGAATATTAGATTTCTGATATTATTATCATTACTTGTCACCAGCTGGCCTATTGATTCCTTTTCGCAAACAACACAGATCCAATATCTATCCGGAGTAGATAAGGACCATACGGTAAACTGGGATTTTTACTGTACAGCGGGAAGGAATAGTAAAAAATGGAGCAAAATCCAGGTGCCTTCCTGTTGGGAACTGCAAGGTTTCGGTAATTATGATTATGGTAAAATAAAACCTGAAAAACAGTCCAGTGAACAGGGACTCTATAAATATAAATTTAAGGTTTCTCCTCATTGGGAGGGGAAGAAGACCATTAATTTGGTTTTTGAGGGCTCCATGACTGATACCGAAGTAAAGATTAATGGTAAATCAGCCGGCAAAATACATCAGGGTTCATTTTATCGCTTCAAATATGATGTTACCGAGATGCTGAATTTTCGTGGCGATAATTTGTTAGAGGTTACTGTTAGCAAAAAGTCAGCAAATAATTCAATTAACCACGCCGAAAGAGATGTTGATTTCTGGATCTTTGGCGGTATCTTTCGCCCTGTTTTTCTTGAGGTCCTACCACAACAATACATAGAACAGATCAATCTGGATGCAAAGGCAGATGGCCAACTAAACCTACAAGTCGCTACCGTTGGCAATGCAGGGTCTGTGGAAGCCGTTGTAGAAGAAATCTCAAGCTACAAAGTACTCAAAGTACTCCATTCAGCCATAAAGGAGGGGTCATCTACTCTAAAGGGCCAACTAAGCAATGTAAAAAAATGGAGTCCGGAATCTCCGACCCTGTATAAATTGATCGTCAACCTGAAAAATGTCAATGGAACTATAATACACACTCAACAAAAGAAGTTTGGATTCCGAACGGTAGAGCTAAGGCCTAAGGACGGTTTCTATCTTAATAATGTAAAAGTGCTTTTCAAAGGTGTAAATAGGCATACATTCTGGCCATCAAGCGGACGCACAAGCAGCAAGAAATTGAGCATCGAAGATGTGAATCTGATGAAGGACATGAATATGAATGCAGTTCGAATGTCTCATTATCCACCTGATGAGTACTTCCTGGATGTTTGTGATTCCCTGGGCCTAATGGTTTTAGATGAGCTTACCGGATGGCAGAATAATTATGATGATAGCACAGGGCATCGCCTGGTTGAGCAAATGATCAAACGAGACATTAACCATGTAAGTGTGGTCATGTGGGATAATGGCAATGAGGGAGGCTTTAACTTTAACCTGGATAAGGATTTTAGGAAATATGATCTCCAGAAAAGGCCGTTGATCCATCCATGGGCAAGGTTTGAAGATACCGATACCAAGCATTATCCAAGCTATAACTACATTGTGAACTCGGCTCTTTATGATGATAAGGTATATTTCCCAACCGAGTTTCTGCATGGCCTTTACGATGGCGGACATGGTGCAGGATTAGATGATTATTGGAATTTGATGAGGCAACATCCTCATGGTGCAGGAGGTTTTCTATGGGTTTTTGCTGATGAATTGGTAGAACGTAAGGATAAATTAGATAGCCTTGATGGTTCCAGAACAGATGCACCTGATGGGATATTGGGTCCATACCATGAAAAGGAGGGTAGCTATTATGCGATTAAAGAAATCTGGTCACCGATTTACATTGCGAAGACAAACCTGGCTCCAGGGTTTAAGGGTTTGCTCGAAGTCGAAAACAGATACATGTTTACCAATGCCAATCAATGTTCTTTTAAATGGGAATTAAAAAGCTACAGGACGGGTCTAAAAGCCGGACAGCATCGACAAGGTATAAAAGGTAAGGCCAAATCACTTTCCTTAAAGCCAGGTGAACGGGGATGGTTAGACCTTAATCTGCCATCGGGATGGGAAAACCAGGATGTACTGTATCTAACTGTACTGGATCCAAATCAGCACGAACTATTTACCTACAGCTGGCCAATCAAACAAGCTAGTGAGTTTGTTTCGCAATGGTTGCAGGTTGGACATTCCACTCCGTCCGCTATCGTTGCCAATCTTGACGGAGATCGATTAATCGTAGCCGACGGTGTGGTGCAGCTTAGTTTTGACAGCAAAACGGGTTATCTGGAAAAGGTAATTAAAGGGAAAGATATACTGTCGCTAACAGAGGGGCCCGCACTTGCAGGTGTCGATCAGAAATTAGTCGGTTTTACGCACCGAAAAGATGGAACTGATCTAAAAGTAAATGCGAGTTACAAAGGGAAAGATAACAGTTTAAATGTCGAATGGACTTTTTCGCCCGGTTTGCCGATAAAATTAAGCTACAGTTACGAACAAAAAGGCGAAGCTGATTTCATGGGGATATCTTTTAATTATCCTGAAGAAAAGATAAACGGTATGAAATGGCTGGGTAGGGGGCCTTACCATGTATGGAAAAACAGATTAAAGGGGCTGGAGTTCGGCTATTGGGAGAAAAAATATAACAATACGGTAACAGGTGAAAGTGGTTGGCAATACCCGGAGTTTAAAGGCAATCACAGCGAGTGGCGATGGTTGCAACTCGAAAATCATGAGTTTCCTTTCAAGGTATTTACCGAAAGCAACAATATGTTCTTACAAATGTTAAAGACTGGCAGTCCTAAAAATGCTTATAATGATTATACCACCGTAAATTACCCTGTAGGTAATCTCGGCTTTATGGACTTCATACAGCCAATTGGTACAAAGTTTAGTAAAACAATGGAGATGGGACCGCAAAGTCAGAAAAATATACAATTAAACGGCCGTATTACCAATGTATTATGGTTTGATTTCCGGTAATGCCTTCTCGTGTGGACTGATCTTTTTAAGCACTATGCTAGCTTGCTTTGAATAAGACACTCCTTGCCAAATCACACACTTCAATCCCAGGGGGCGGGAAATCAAAAAATAGTAGTACAAATGGTACTATCAAACCCAACAGGTACTGGTTTGAATTTCATGTCTGGAAAAATATTCATTCTGCTCTGACAAACAGAATAAGTGCTTCTGTTTTTTGATAGGTAGAGGCTTATGTTTGAGGATTTACAAATCGCTTCGGATACTTTGGCACTTCAAAGTACCATCCCCCGCGGCGTTGAGCAGTAAAAGAATATTTTTAAGAGATTGTGTAGAAACCCATTGCCGGTACAACGCCCTCTAGACTAAGGAAAGTTTCAATCTTAAGTAATATATTTCCGCCCGACAACCAATTTGTCTCCGCCGATTTCGACTTCAAAAAAGTTCGGGATCCGGCGGAATCTGCCATTAATGTTATCATGGCTGTGTAGACACATCAGCCACTTGCCTTCAAATGTTTGGAATAACATACCGTGACCAAAGTTTGGTGGCGTAATAGGTTCTTTTTCCTGAATCCACGGTCCATCAAGCGTACCGCTTTTGGAGTAGGCAACACCCTGAGTATAAAACTCATCGATCCAGCTCGTCCATAGCATACCAAGCCTCCCGGTAGCTGTACGAAACATGAAAGGACCATCTGTTACCTTACTTTTGCGTATTCTGCCATTTTCTATTTCCCTGCTCCAGGGAGATTCACTTGCTTTGAAAAGAAGTTTACCATCGCCAATCGAGCCGCTAAGGTCATTTTTAAGTTCTGTTTTTTCAACCGTACCATCCCAATTCTGCAGCCATTCATAACAGTAAACCATGTAGGGCTTGCCGTCTGAATCAATCCAAAATGTGCCGTCAAGAGTAGGTTTGCCTGCAGGTAAGTAGGTTTTATCTTTCATGTGAACATACGGGCCGCCCGGATTATCGCTTACTAAAATATGACTGGCCCGACGCTCGATCTTATTGCCCCGAACAGTATCAATAATTGTTGACTTATTAGTAAACGTAGCGAAATAGTAGAACCTGCCTTTGTAGGCGTGGATTTCCGCCGCCCAGATTTCCAGCTTAATTCCCATCCATGATGTCGAATCGGTCAGCGCCACTACAAATGGGCCACTCCACCGCTTAAGATCCTTGCTTTTCCATACCTTACCCCCAGTGCCCGTAAGGTAATACGTTTTGGATTTATGGTCAGCCAAGATGAAAGGATCACTAAGCTGCATGGAATCCAAAGAAATGCCATTTCGAGTTCCTCCTATATTTTTCTGTTGAGCAAAAAGATGAATGGAAAATAAAAGACTAAGCAAAAGCGTAGTTATTCTGGCTGCTATCATAAACAATAATTAATCATGGTTTTATCCCAAAAGTAAAGATTAATTTGCCGCCCCAAGGGGGTGAATATAGGATCTTTCCTGGTGTAAATTAGATCTCCGACCTTTAGCATTATATGCCTGATGCAATTTTGAAATTGTTTAAACAACCCTTGACAATACACTTGTTCCTTTTATATTTTTCTCTGCAGGTACTTTGGTATCTGTAAAACTGTTTTCTCCCTGTGATATTGTCTAAGCCAGCTGTCATGGAAGTGATGGGTAGGCCACTTTAGTAAAATGCCTTTCAATTATGTCTAAATCCTTTTTTGACAATTGCAGTTGAAATTTGCCCCCTTTATTTACGAAATTATCCCTCACAGCGACACCATTATTAACAGTTACTTTGTTACTCCAAATATAAACTTTATGACCAAATCAACTAAAACACCGCGATCTGCATTGGCTTTTTTTTTAAAAAAATCATCAAGTTATCCTCCTGCGCATCATCTCTTTCATAGCGAGGTTTCAATAGGATATTTCATAGCAATCAACAAATCATGCATGAATGTAAGCAGTACACCTGATCCCTTCGCGTTTATCCATTCCAGAGATGCTTTGTTCTGCATTTCAACTTCAGGAACAACTTCATTCAGCTTTCCTGTTCGCTGAGGATGAAGTTATTAATATAAAAGTCTGTTGATGTCCATTGCAAATAAGGGACTTAAAAAAACGAGTCTCCATCTAAATTAATAATTATGATTAAAAAATTTACATTTAAGAACCTGGTGCTTTTATCCATTCAAATATTTTTTTTGAACATGGGTTGTCAAAGTTTTGCCAGTACTCTGGTGCCATCAACGCAGCAAGATACTGTCAAAATTGGAAATGTGGTATTCACGGTTAGTGATGAAAACGACTTCCCGGTTTTGGGGGCAACAGTAACTAACGAATCAACTAAGCAATCCATTATTACCGATAGTATAGGTAAGGCGGTTTTAACGGCCAATGCCAAGGACGTTATTGTCGTGAGCATTGGCAATACACTTTTGCGCAAATTTGAAGCAAATGGTACCATGCGGCAACTACTGATGGTAAGCAGTAGAAATCCATTGGTCATGAGGCAAAAACCAGTTGTTCTGACAAATGACATTTTAATTTCTCAGGACCGAACTACTGGTTCTATTCAGTCCGTATACAATGCCGACTTAGTCAAATATCCTGTGACGAGCGTCAAAAATGCACTACCAGGAAGATTAACCGGATTATATACCAACCAAACCTCTGGAAGGCCCGCGGTCGATGAAGCCAATCTTTTGCTTAGAGGACAGAGCCCCATCATATTGGTGGATGGAATCCCAAGAGATTTATCTCGTATTGATTTAGAAGAAGTCGAGTCGGTTACTGTACTTAAGGATGCGGTGTCTACGGCTATGTTAGGTTTACGCTCATCGGGTGGGGTTATAGCGATCACAACGAAAAAAGGCATAGCAGGCATGCAACAAATTACGCTGAATGCTCAACAAGGTGTACAGAGTAGCCTAAAAATGCCAAAAATATTAGATGCCTACAACTATGCCCTACTTTATAATGAAGCAAGAGCAAATAGCGGTGATCCGGCGATTTATACCGAATCAGATTTAGAGGCCTTCAGGACCGGATCTGATCCGGTAGGCCATCCAAATGTGAACTGGCAGGATCAGGTGCTTAAAAACAGTACCCAGTTCAAGCGTTATGATCTAACCTTCAGAGGAGGAAATAATACAGCGCGATATTATATCGGTGCGCAATATCAAAAACTCGGCGGCCAGTTTGTAGAGAGTGACGTAAATGCTTATTCCACCACCAGTAGTTTTAATAATTACACGATCCGTTCAAACGTAGACATTAATTTAACACCTAAAACAATATTAGGACTGCATCTTTTCGGCAGAATCAACAATACTACTCAGCCTGGGAGCGGCGCAGATAACATTTTCAATTCAATATTGAATACGCCAAATAATGCCTATCCAATTTATAATGAAAACGGTTCATACGGTGGCACCACCCAATTCCAGAATAACATTTACGCTCAAACGGTGAACTCCGGTTACCGCTTAAATTATCGAAGAGATATCATCACTGACTTCACCCTTCGGAGGAATCTTGACGATATAACGCCGGGATTGTGGGCACAGGCCTTAGTGTCTTTTTATTCCGGGGTTTCAGAGAATACCGATAGGAGCAAGTCTTTTGCGGTTTACAGGCAGACCGGCAGTGCTGTGGCAGCTACTTATCAGTTGTTTGGGACAAACGGTACTCAGAACAATTCAACAGCAACAGATTTTCAAAACAGACAGTCCTACCTGGAAGGTGCAATTGGTTATAAAAGAAGTTTTGGTTTGCATCACCTGGATGCTCAGTTTAGAGCATCTAGCGACAACATCAATAGTGGCTCGGATCTCAAGCTGAATTATTACGGCGGTTCTGCCCATGTATCCTACAACTTTGACGAACGCTATACCGCAGAGATATCCACGGGCCTAAACAAAACCAATAGGTATCCTAAATCCACCCCAATGGGGATTTTCCCTGCGGCAGGTCTGAGTTGGAATATTACCAAAGAAAAATTCATGCCTAAACTGTCATGGCTCAATGAACTTAAATTATTTTCAAGTTATGGCAGGACAGGTGACGATGCTTCAGGGTATTTTGTTTTCCAGCAATACTATGTAGGAAGCCCGGGTTCTTACACTTTTGGCACAAGTGCTGCAAGCCAGGCAGCGTTGCGACAGGATATTCTTGCCAATCCTGATGTAACCTGGGAGAAAGCCGATAAGTTTAATCTGGGTGTCAAAACCAGCTTATTCAATAACAGGTTATTTATCCAGGCCGAATACTTCGATAATGAATATTCAGACCTTTTGACTGCTGCAAACCTATCTTCAATCGTTGGTACTACTGTTCGCAACTTGAATATAGGTGTCAGTCGCTATACCGGTTATGAACTGCAGATGAATTGGCAGCAATCCTTTGGCAAGTTCAGTTACTATTTCTCCGGAAATGCAAGTACGTTACAATCGAAAGTTGTTTTTCAAAATGAAGTTTTTAGAGAATATGCTTATCAGGCCCGTACCGGCCTGCCGGTAGGTACCCCATTTGGCTACATTGCCGAAGGCCTATTTCAATCTCAAGCGGAGATTAACGCTTCGGCTAAAATTGTCGGTTATGCTCCAGTACCCGGAGACATCAAGTACAAGGACCTCAACGGTGATGGTATAATTGATCAATTCGATCAGGCTAAGCTCGGTACGGATAATCCATTGATTTATTATGGTGCTTCCATCGGTTTTTCATACGGTGGATTGGATTTTAGCGCACTCTTTCAAGGGGTAGCAAACAGAAATTTGTTATTAACAGGTAACAGCGAATGGGAATTCCAAAATGGTGGATTTGGTCAAGCTTATGAACACAGCTTAAATCGTTGGACACCAGCTACTGCTACAACCGCTACCTATCCGAGGCTCACGGTTGGGAACAATTTTAATAATAATATTGTCTCCTCGTTTTGGATGCACAGCGGAAATTATCTCCGTCTTAAAAATGTAGAAATTGGTTATACCATTGCATCTAATTTTACCCGCAAATTGAAAGTAAGTTCCATTAGGTTATTTGTAAATGGAACAAATCTGTTAACTAGCTCAGCATTCGATCGGGTTGATCCGGAAACTTCTGCTGGTCAGTACCCAATCCAAAGAGTGATCAATGGTGGTGTAAGTGTTAAATTTTAATCGTTAAAAAATGAAAAGAATTATAATGGCTTTTGTGGTGGCCCTATTATGTATGGCATCATGTAGTAAATTTGAGGAAACTCCTTTAGAAGGTCTGCGGAGAACAAATATCTACGATCCCTTGGATAGAAATGGTGATTTTGCCAGGCAGGTCTTAGCTGATCTGTACACATCATTGCCAGATGGTTTTAATCGAATTGATGGAGATTATCTTGAATCGGGAAGTGATGATGCCCTTCCTTCTAGACTCAACCGAGTGGTAGAAAATTTTAGTAACGGGCGCTTAAATTCTACCAATAATCCGGATGATAATTGGGGGAATGCCTATCGCGCCATCAGGGCTGCAAATGATTTTTTATCTAATGTAGATGTCGTGCCGGTTGATGCAAATGCACCCAATACCATTCAGTATTGGAAAGCTGAGGCCCGCTTCATTAGAGCGATGAACTATTTCGAGATGATCAAACGCTATGGTGGAGTACCCTTAATTGGAGATAAAATATTAACTCCTGAGGATAATCTTCAAATCCCCCGAAATACATTTTCGGAATGTGTCGATTATATTGTAAGCGAATGCGAAGCTATTAAAAACTTACTTAGGGTTGAGCCGGTAGCGGATACAGATTTGGGAAGAATTACAAGAGGTTGTGCCTTTGCCCTTAAGGCAAGAGTGTTACTTTATGCCGCAAGCCCTTTGTATAATGGAGGTAGTATATCTAATGATCCGGTGAAAAAATCACTTGCAGGGTATCCAACTTATGATGCCGCCAGGTGGACAACTGCTTTAAATGCAGTTCAGGATTTAATCAGTTTAAATTCTTATTCTCTGGTAAACAACTTCAGCGGTTTATTTCTTGCAAGAAAAAATACTGAAGTTATTTTGGCCAAACAACGTGGCAAAACCTTTGATATCGAAACAAGCAATGGTCCTATTGGATATACTACGCCCTTAAATAATGGTCTGACTAGTCCAACACAGGAGCTGGTTGACGCATTCCCGATGTTAAACGGGCTAAGTATCAGTAATCCTGCTTCCGGATATATAGCGAGCAATCCTTATGCGGGTAGAGACAGAAGGTTGGATAATACCGTTTTCTATAATGGGATGAGATGGTTGAACGCTAGAAATGTAGAAACTTTTGAAGGCGGAAGAGACAAACCCGGAGGTGTATCGGTACAAACCAGAACTGGCTATTATGCTAAAAAATTTATGGCCGATTTCACCACAGGTACGGCCTATAGTACTCAAGATCACAATTTCATCATTTTTCGTTATGGCGGTGTACTACTTGATTATGCTGAATGTTTGAATGAGGTAGGTCGAACCAATGATGCATATGCACCACTTCGAAGCTTGCGGGCCAGAGCAGGAATTACTCCCGGGGCAGGTTCGGTTTATGGCATCAGGGCAGGAATGTCCCAGGATGAAATGCGCGCCTTTATCCAAAATGAACGCAGGATCGAGATGGCATTTGAGGAACAGCGTTTTTGGGACATCCGAAGATGGAAAATTGCCGGTCAGGTGTTGAACGGAACCTTACATGGTAGTATGATCACCAGATCTACAACAGGCACCTTCACCTATACTACATCTAATGTTGCAAACATCACATTTGCTTCCAGAAATTATATCATGCCAATTCCTTATGCTGAGATCATCAGAAATAGGAGTTTGATACAGAATGAAGGTTGGTAATTATTCATATATAAGTTAGCACTGAAATTATTTTATGAAAAAATATATATTTTTTATAGCATTAACCATTTTGTCAAAATTCATCTTTGCTCAGAATGTTACACTCCATGGCCAGGTGGTTGATAATACCGGTGGGATTCCTGGTGTAAGTATAATTGAAAAAGATATACCCGGAAATGGAGCTTCTACAGGCACGGATGGAAAATTTGTCATCACGTTAAAAGGAAAGAGCAGAATCTTGATTGTGAAAGGGGTAGGTTTTTTAACCAAAGAAGTAAGCGTAGGGCAGTTTAACCCCATGACAATTACTTTAGATGCAGATGTGAAGGGTTTAGAGGAAGTTGTGGTTGTTGCTTACGGTACCACCAAAAAGGCTACCTTAACAGGAGCAATCAGTTCAGTATCTGGTGCAGACATCAGGAGAAATCCATCCGCGAGTTTACAGAATACACTGGCGGGCCGTTTACCTGGGTTTAGCTCACAGCAGACCAGTGGCCAGCCGGGATCTGATGGTGCAACTTTTTTTATTCGTGGAACCGGATCTTATACGGGCTCTAATCAACCGCTCATTATCGTGGATGATATAGAGTTTACCTATGCACAATTTGCCCGTTTAGATGCCAATGAAATTGAAAGTGTAAGTATCCTGAAAGATGCTTCCACAACGGCGGTATACGGAATTAAGGGTGCAAATGGCGTAGTATTGGTTACCACCAGACGTGGAGTTGTTGGCCCTCCATCAATAACCTTCCGAACTGAATATGCACTTTCCCAGCCAACAAGGTTGCCTAAGTTCTTAAATGCTTATGAGTCAGCTCAGCTTTACAATCAAGCTAGGGTAAATGACGGACTAACACCCTTTTACACACCTAATGATCTGAATCTGTTCCAATCCGGAGCTGACCCCTATGGGCATCCGGATGTTGATTGGAAGAAGGTCTTGTTTCGTGATTTTAGTTATCAATGGCGCAATAATTTTGACATTAGCGGAGGTAACGAGGTGATTAAGTATTTCGCCTCGTTAGGTATGGTTTCCCAAAATGGAATCTTAAATGATTTTGGGAAAAATGAAGACGTTAATAACAATTTTTACTACAACAGGTACAATTATCGTTCAAATTTAGACATTAAGGCGACCAAAACCTTAAATGTTAAACTAAATTTATTCGGTAATGTTGGGGAGCGGAATAATCCGATAGTTCCGAACATTAATGGTATAACAAATGTGTTTTATTTCTACAATAGTTTTTTAACCCTGGCACCATTTGCCTATCCTATAAACAATCCTGATGGAAGTTATGGATATAGCAATAATCAGCCAAACCGGTATAATTCTCCAAACCTGGTGCAGGCTTTGACATTGGGCGGCTACAGCAGGGATTTTGAGAATAATATGAACCTCAACGCTTCTGCTACACAACGGTTGGATTTTTTAACCAAAGGCTTGTCGTTGACGGGAACAATAGCTTACGGAAGTACTTATACCTATACCCGCGGCTTGTCCAGAAATGCTTTTCCATCGTTCATTTACAACCCTTTAACAGCAACCTATACCCCAAGAGATCCAAATGTTTATAGAGTTGGTGTATATTCGCTTAACTACAGTCCGGGCGCAACTACAAGAACAATTAACCCTCAGGCATCCCTTAATTATGACCGGACTTTCGGCTCACACCATTTTACAGGTCTGGCCTTATATAACAACCGTAGTTTCTTTGGCTTAAGGGATCCAAATAACACCAATAGGATCCTGAACTTTATACCGGTACCAACCAGCGGATTTTCCGGACGCGTGGGCTATGATTACAAAGGAAAGTATATTGCTGATTTCAACATTGGTTACAATAAATCAGAGGTTTTCGCTGATGGAAAAAAATATGGTTTTTTCCCTGCAGTATCAATAGGCTATAATATATCTGAAGAAAAATTCTTCAAAAATAACATCAAATTTGTAGACCGTTTAAAATTGCGGGCCTCTTATGGACTGGTAGGTACCGATGATATAGGAAACTTTGCCTATGCCTATCTCCAAACTTATAACAATAGTGGGAGTGCATCTTTCGGCAACTCTCATAATGCCTTCACTGCTATATACGAAGGTCGCCTAGCAAATCAGGACGTAACCTGGGAGAAGGTAAAAAAGTTAAACATTGGTGCTGATATCAGTATGTTTAAAGGCTCCCTAACGGGTAGTGTAGATATTTTCAATGAAGATAGGTATGATATCTTAACGAATAGAGGAACCGTATCATTTATTTTTGGTCAGTTACTTCCTCCTGTAAACCTGGGTCGTACCAATAATCGGGGCTTTGAGGCAGAGATGACATTTAATAGTAAGATCGGTAAGGAATTTAGCTACAGGATAGGGGGAAATGTTTCGGTGGCAAAGAACAAAATTTTATTCCAGGATGAAGCATTACCGCTTTTTCCTTATCAGCAATCTACCGGGAATCCAATCAATACACCAAGACAATATACTTTTCTAGGTTTTTATAAAGATGCAGCAGACGTTGCCAATAGTGCAAAACCACTGAATGGGGCCAGACCGGGAGATCTGAAGTATGCAGACCTGAACGGAGATGGTTCCATTACCGATGCAGACCAATCTTATTTTGGTTATTCAAATACACCAAATACAATACTAGGAATTAACTTTGGCGCAAATTACAAAACATTAAGTTTAAATGTTCTTTTTCAGGGAGCGCTTAATTTCAACGTGGCGGGCGTTCGTGAATCAATTCAGGCGTTCGCATCCAATGCGCAAGCCATCCATCAGCAAAGCTGGACACCAGAACTTGGCGATAATGCTAAATACCCAATCTTATCATTAACTCCAAACGCGATATCTATTCCAACTTCACCTTCCGATTTTTGGAATGTAAGGGGGGATTATGTAAGGCTGAAATCTATTGAGCTCAGTTATGGCATTCCACAGGCATGGGTAGAAAAAGTTCGCTTGAAGGGCGCCAGGATGTACGCCAACGGGACTAACCTGATCACTTGGACGAAACTAGGTTCGCTTTACGAATATGATCCGGAAATTTCCAGTAACAATACCAATTCTAATTACCCGCCACAAAGGCTCTACAACTTAGGTTTATCTGTAACTTTTTAAGCAATAGACAATGAAGAAATATTTTTTTATTATGCTCCTACTAACAGGATTATATTCCTGCAAGAAAGCAACGAGTTATCTTGATCAGGCCAACGCGGGGCAAGATGCAACAGTTGTATTCAGTGACAGTGTACGGACACTTGGCTTCTTAAATGGAATTTATGCCGGGCGTGGATTTTCTTTTAATAAAGGACGCTGGGACAGCCATGGCAATTTAGATATCGCTACTGATGATGCCGAGTATAAATTTAGCGGGGCCGGTCAGCAGGCGGTGATTATTTATTCCGGCAACGTAAGCCCACTTAACGTGGTCAAAGGAACCACTACAGACATGTATATCCAGCCATATCTTCAGATCCGGGCCGTAAATCTGTTTTTACAAAAGTTGCCCTCGACGCCTTTAAGTCCGTCAACCCAAAGAACTGCCGCAGCCGAGGCCAGGTTTTTAAGAGCCTGGTACTATCATTATCTGGTGAGAACTTTCGGGGGAATAGCAATCCTTGGAGATCAGACTTATGGCAATAATGACATTATTGATGTACCGAGAAGCACATATGAGCGATGTGTAGATTATATTGTTAGCGAATTGGACGCGGCGGCGGCAATCTTACCTTTAGATCGACTGGATCAGGATTATGGCCGCATTACCAGGGGAATGTGCCTTGCGCTGAAATCAAGGGTGCTGTTAACCGCTGCAAGCCCATTGTTCAACGGGGGTGGGATTGAAAAATCTGGACCTATTGCATCGGTTATTGCTTATCCTACCTATGACGCAAACCGTTGGACAAGGGCAGCCCAGGCGGCTAAAGAGGTTATTGATATGAACAAGTATAGTTTGATAGTAGACAATACAACTGCTCCGGGTTTTGGGTTTTATAGCTGTTTTCTGGCAAGAAAAAATGATGAATTGATCTTTACCTTTACGCAGGCTCCAAACCGGGATTTTGAGTTTCATTTCGGCCCTCCATCGCGCTCCGGGGCTTTCAATAGTTTCCCTTCTCATAGTCTTGTCGAAGCATTTGATATGAGGAATGGCAAGCAGATTACTGATCCAACATCAGGTTACAATCCGGCCAGCCCTTATGCAAACCGTGATCCGCGATTTGCATATACAGTCATCTTTAATGGCTCATTGTATGCAAATAATGCCGGTGCGCAAACCCCTGTTTTTACTTACGTAAATGCACCTGCAGATGGAACAGGAATAGCAACTACAACCGGTTATTATGGAAGAAAGATGTGTGATGTTAACGTGGCGGCAGGTAGCTCGGCCAATGTAGATAGAGGTTATCCATTAATAAGATATGCTGAAATCATCTTGAATTACGCTGAAGCGCTAAATGAATCGGGACAACTTGCAGAAGCGTTAAACAATCTTTTCAAAATTAGAGCACGTGCAGGAATTTTGCCTGGCACTGATTTGCGCTACGGCATTAAACAGGGTATTACGCAAGACGAACTTCGCTTGGTGATTCAAAAAGAAAGACGTACAGAAATGGCTTTCGAAGATATGAGGTTTTTTGATGAACGACGCTGGAAGATTGCTGAAGTAACCGAAAATCAGTTCAATAAGATTATGTTGATAACGCCTAAAGCAGGAACTGCCTCAACCTCGTTGGATCCCACATCATATAACTATAATGTTGCTAACTCCATCCGTAGGCACAGCTTTCGTCCTGCAAATTACCTTATGCCTATTCCACAGAGCGAGATTTTAAAATTGCCGTCATTCTTGCAAAATCCCGGGTATTAACATTTTGCACTGATTTTCGATATCAGTGCAAGATTAAAACTTAAGGGACTGGCAAAATATATTAAAATAAATAATCTTAATGCAGCCTTTTCAATAGTAATATGCATGTTCATCAACCCGAAGCGGATTAAAAAATATGTAATTGGGACACGGAATACTATTTCGAACCTCATACCTAACCTTTTGATAGTTTTTGTCAAATGTAACTTCAAGATGAATGGTAAATATTTAAGCTAAGCACCAGGGTTGTGCTTTGAACGGTCTTGTAGGATGCCCTTAGCTTTATTGAACTATGTTTACACTTTTGATTTTTCTACGGTTAAAATAAATAAGTCACTAGGTTAGTTTGCACGTCATTCCGAAAGGAATGGCGTTTTTTTATTAGGCTTAAAACATAGGATACCAACATTGTAGGTAAAGATAGGTTCACTAGCCAGACAATGATCTGAAAGTTTCAGAAGTTCTAAATTTTGAATTATCAATGATGGTTAAGGTAAATCGCCGCAGCTATAAAGTCGGGTTAATTTGACATTTGAAACAGCCTTGAAATGAGGTTTGGTGAATTTAAGATGAGGTCTCCTGGTATTACACCAAAACTTCAGTAAAGCTAAATAGCTGTTTGAAAAGGATAACCGATCATCCGAAACTTATCAATTATGTGATTTCGATGGTTAAGTACTCTTAACACCTTGCCATATATCAATTCAAGTTTAAGTGATCAGGGCCCAAATAAGATAGAAATTTGAATCTTTAGGCTAATCTATCTTATTTCTGATTTCAATAGCTGTTGGCCGGAAATGTTTTAGGGGACTGCTCTTTTAAGCAATCCCCTAAAGCAAGTTGATATTCAGTGTTTACGGTGAAAGTTCTATTGAACTGGTTTTAGCCTGAAAATAGAAAACAGTTGATTTGATCCACCATTCCAGGTGTACTGGTCGATTTCAATATTATTGGACGTGGAATATGAGGGAACATCCAAGACTTTGCCGCTTGCCCGGTTTGTAATTCTATATTGAGAACCTGATGGAGTAATTTGCCACTGCTGGTTGTTGCCGCCCCACCAAGCATATATTTGCACACGTGCCCCATCGTTTGTACCGGCACCATCGAGCGCAAGCGTGGTTTGGTAGGCCGGAGATATCCTGTAATAGCCGTTGGCTAAATCCGTAATTACATATTTCTGATTCGAAGTCCCGGAGTAATCATATTGTTGGATAATCGTATTGTTTTCTATTGATGAGTTTGGTATCGTCACTCCTTTTTTACTATACGTGTTGATTATATTGTAAGTAGCACCGGATTCTATCCCACCGATAGGGGGGGCGAGAACCGGCCATCCCCCGGAAAAATTAATCTGTCGAATGTCCAGTGTTGCCCGGCCATTTTGGTCCCCGTCATAAAAGTGATAGCCGAAGTATTTAATTGAGCCTACCGAAAACCAATCTCCCCCACCTGTTCCGATTTCATTTCCCATACCTGTTAAGATTGTTGTCCCGCCGCCACTGAGCATTGTTTTTCCGCTGGCATCTACATAAGGTCCTAATATGCTACTTGACCTTCCGACTGAAGTATAATATGTACTGTTCACACCGCTGCAACACGTGCCTTTCGATCCCATAAGATAAAAATACCCTCCGTTTTGAACAATTGAAGGGGCTTCAATTCCGCTCGCAATTTTAATGATATTGGTATCGGTGGTTGATAACTTGCCTGTAGCAGGATCTACTTTTGCAATGTAGGTTCCTCCCCATGATCCCCATGTCATATATGGTTGCGCACCAACCCATTGAAGGTCTGGGTCTATTGGGTAATTTTGATTGGTCACTTCACCCTCATCCGTCCATGGACCCTCTATATTGGTCGCTGTCATTAGCCCCATAGTTGCCTTTAATCCATTACCCACGATAGAGGCTGCATAATATAAATAGAATTTTCCATTCCAAAAATTAACATCTGGTGCCCATATATCAGGAGGAGTTGCGCCAAGCCGCTCTGCTATCCAAGCTGGTTGTGTAGTCCAGACGTATCCTACATAGCTCCATCCGGTTTCCATTGACGGATCAGTTGTTTTGCGAATTCTAATTGATGGTCCGGTAGAAAAACAGTAAGTTGTTGAGCCAACCCTGAAGACGCAGGGATCATGCACATTCACATCTCCTTGTACATTGGATAATGCTTTCTTATTGTCCACTGGATTTTTGAACGTTGAGGTTGTTTCAGTTTGTTCTGTCGTGGATTTTTTACAGCTCGTGAAAATGAGCAGGCACAAAAAAATCTGTAGCATGGCCATCTTTCCCTGATAAGGATAGTAATTTCTCATAATGATTTTTTAAATTTTGGTTAGAATTTTTTTCGGGGTACAACTTACTTAAATCGTATGTTCCTGCGCCCTTATTATTCTGCAAATTGAAAGATTTTCTTAAATTTTAGGGGGGATAAAATCGCATATCTATATGGTCATTTTCACGCATCGCGTACGCTCGTAATGTATGGAAGAGTACTTCAGAATTCACCAGGGAGCGCGTGGAAATTCAAAAATCATCCTTTATCTTTGGTCAGAAAAGCAGCCTGCATTTTCGCTTAACCAAGCCCTGAGCTTGTTATCCGGATATTTAGTGGTAACGATGTAAGTAAATGCTCCTATTGGGTGGCTATGTTTCTTTATAGATATAAATTGGCAAAAAAATCTTTAAGATCACTTGATACATTAAGCATCAGGTAAATCATACTTACAAGTGTAAACTTTTATAAAAGTTGGTTTCGATAAATCTTAATTACTTTACAGTCAGGCAACTGAGCCTATCATGAATATTTTATTTGTCTGGAATCCGGTAATAGGTTTCTTAATAGAATTATAATCAACTCGAACTAAATTTTAAGAAAAAATATCACAGATTGAAAGAGTTTGTGTATATGTACTCATTTCTCATTTACAGTTACTTTTCGTTAAAAGGCGCTTTCCTTTACCACCTCAATTATAGCAATATCGATTCTATGACCGCTCCGGCAGAGTTGATGCCATCTCCACTCACTCTTAATTTCATTTTTCCTGGCCTTTTGAAGCTTCTAATAATCACCAACACCCGCCCCTTCCAAGCATTGCGCACATGGGCTTTATAAGAAGTCAGGTCTTTTAAGTTAGCATTATCCACACCAATGATCTCACCCGGACCTTCAAGATCAAATTTTAGCAGGTTTTCTGCATTGGATTGATGTATGCCCTTCGCGTCCTGAATTTCCACACTCACGTAGCACAGATCCTGGCCATCTGCCGAAATTTTTTTACGATCTGCAACAAGTGATATTTTTTTAGCAGCTCCGGCCGTATTTAACATAACAGTTTCGCGAGACTTTCCATCTTTAGAAAATCCCAATACTTTAATCTGTCCAGGGTGATAAGGAAGAGTGAAAACGGTTTTAAATGCTTCGGACTCACCGGACCTTTTCTCCTCAATTAATTTGCCGTTTAAATATAGCCTGACTTTTGGATATCTGGAATACACTTCCACCTCGATGGGCTTTCCATAATATCCTGGCCAGGTCCAGCTTTCCCAAGTCGGCCCTACCGACCACAAAGTCTCATTGATTTTCCCATAATATCCATCAGGTTCCTTCTCCTAAGTCTACCATATTATGCTGCTTAACATTAGCCCGATCATCTGTGAGCACAACCATATTTTAGATTGTTGCGTAATTTCGTTACAGATAGATTTCTTGACAGGCCGGGGTTGACAAAGATTTTTCGGATTTGATTGCAGGACACGGTAACACATTGCTCAAACAATCCTGAATGCTCCTAAGGATATTCTATATGCCAATGTTAATGAAAAAAAATCATTTTGCAAATATTCTACCGGTAGCTCCCGGTACTACTTATGATTACATACCAAAACATAATTTAGTATAGCTGCTTGTGCAAACCATTCCCCATTTATCATTTCGTCAATTTTCTGCAAAAATGGAATCTGTAAGGACCTGTGAAATTTTGTCTTATCTCGCTCAGGCAACATTGACATTGAGACTGAATAACTGGTTTGATTTTAATTCTCAGCTAAATTGTAAATCATAGGTTCATGCGTTCAAATAATAATCTAACTCTGCTTTTTTTTTGTTATTCTTGTGTCGCATATCCTGCAGCTTAGTCATAACCAAATTAAAATCGACAGTGAATCCGCAGGAATTTATTTTTAATATAAAGGTAGTGGCATTATGGGAGAAAATGAAAGGCAGTGATGAGAAAGCTTTTTCTTCACTGATGGCCATTTTTTCTTCTCTGTTGTACCGTTACAGAGTAAGAATAATTAGGGATGGCGAATTTATTGAAGAGTGTATCCAGAATCTTTTTTTCGATTTGCGGGACAAGAGAAAGTCTATAAAATCAACCGGGTCTGTAAAGTTTTATTTATTTTAATCTATTCGTAACAGAATTTTCAGGGCTATCCCAAATGGAAAATGCATGACTTTATTCAAGTGGAGTGCGACTTTGAGGTTTCTACTGATGACAATTGGCCTGTGTGTCGTTTTACAGAAACTTTGCTGTTTATTGCGTAGGCGTTAAACGAACAAAATAAGGCTATAGAAGGATTGGGTTATTTGAATTAGGTTCGTGCCCATGCCGGACTGGCCGAAAGTACCGCGGTTGGGCAAAGTGGTGTGCGCGATGCAATCATCAGTGAGCGTAGGGTAGAACTTGCATTTGAAAATAAAAGGTGGCTGGATCTGGTAAGAACCGTTACAGCTGGCCAAGTGATGGGCGCATACGGGCAAAGGGTAAAAGCCAATCCATCGGCATACTATCTCCCTATCGGTATGACTTTTGCCCCGGCAGCATTTATAACGATTAATACCTTTTGTCTGCTGCCGGCATCGGAGGCGGTGTTGAGCCCATTTTTCTAATCTAATTTACCGGTAGACTATTTAACTAAATTAGCTGCCTGTTTTTTTAATATTTAGAAAAAAAACAAGTTAAGTGCTTTTTGAAGTTCGATTTTTCCCAAGCCAAATAATATTAATTTTTTCTAATTTGACACAATAAGAAAACTAAAACCGAAGTATGAAATCGATAACCTGGAAAACAAATGTCTTATTGAAAAAAACACTACAGTGCTTATCTTGCAAATTATGTGTCGTTTTATTTTTTTGCCTGCTTAATCCAGTACAGGGAAAAATAAAAATTGGCAGCAAATCTCTTCCTATAGAACTTAAATGCGAGCACTTCCAGTCCCCAATGGGAGTAGATGTCTTTCAGCCTGTCTTGAGCTGGACAATAAAAACTCCGTCAACCAACAGAGGGGTTTTTCAACAAGCCTACCAGATATTTGTTTCTCAAAACCCAAAACAACTTGAGCAGGGAATCGCAGAAGTCTGGAATTCCGGAAAAGTGAATTCATCCCGGATGAACAATATCAATTTTTCCGGAAAGCGGCTTAAGTCCAGTACAAAATATTGGTGGAGGGTAAGAATTTGGGATGAGCGCGGTATTGTCTCAAATTATAGCCCAACGGCTTTTTTTATCACAGGGATAATGGACAGCCAGGATTGGAAGGGCAAATGGATTTCGGCAAAAGGTGCCGAAAAATATGCCCATCAGTACAAATCCGCAAAATCAGACTTTAGCCTCAAACGGGACTTGCCTGAGTATCGAGCCGAAGGTCCAAAACCCTCAGACTTAAATTTTTCATCAATGCTGCTGCGAAAATCTCTTAAAGTTAAAGCTAAGCCAACCAGGGCTATTTTCCATATCAGCGGCTTGGGCCAATACGAACTAAGCGTGAACGGAAAGAAGATTGGTGACAATATCCTCTCGCCAGGTTGGACAGATTACACTAAAACGACCCTCTATGATACTTTTGACATCAGTAAGGAATTGAAAAACGGTAATAATGCTATTGGCATTATTTTAGGAAACGGAATGTATAATATCCAGGCCGATTCTATCAGATATGTGAAATTTCTCAATTCTTACGGCCCGCTCAAAGCCAATGCCACACTACGTTTGGAATACGCAGATGGTACAACGGAACTTATCGGAACTGATCAGTCATGGACGGTCTCACCCGGGCCGATAACATACTCAAATCTATATGGCGGAGAAGATTATGATGTTCGCCTGCTACAGCCCGGTTGGGACACCGATAAGTTTTTGCCAACAGATAAGTGGGTCAATGCTATTCTTTCAACCGCTCCGGGGGGCGAGCTGAAAGGTCTGTCCTGTTCTTCCGCGCCAATAAAAATCATTCAGGAATTAAAGCCATTGAAAATTACCAGGCTCTCAGCAAACAAATGGGTTTACGACCTTGGACAGAACGCATCCGTGATGCCAAGGATAAGTGTTAAAGGTAATAAAGGTTCCTTTGTCAGAATAATTCCCGCAGAATTACTCAAGCCTGACGGAACAGTAGACAGAACTTCCTCAACCCAGGACGGCGTTCGTCCGGCATGGTGGCAATACACCATAGGCTCAACAAAAACTGAACAGTATTTTCCAAAGTTTTTTTACCAGGGCGCTCGATACCTTCAGGTAGAAACTTTTCCAGCTATCGATGAGAAAGAGTTGCCTGTAGTAGAGAAACTTTCTGGAGTTGTCGTTCACTCATCGGCAGAAGCCATTGGTAATTTTTCGTCATCAAATGATCTTTTTAACAAGATTTATAGCCTGGTGCGCTGGGCCCAGAGAAGCAACATGATGAGCATAATGACCGATTGTCCGCAGAGGGAAAAACAGGGCTGGCTCGAACAGTACCACCTGAACGGCCCCTCTTTGAGGTATAACTTTGACCTGATGCCCCTGTTTCGCAAAGTTATGAATGATATGTCTGACAGCCAGCTTGCAAACGGATTGATTCCAAATATTGCCCCTGAATTTTTCTATGCCAGTCGTGATATCAATAATGGTTTTAGAAACTCGCCGGAGTGGGGGAGTTCGTTTATCATTGTGCCATGGCAGCAGTACCTTTTTAATGGGGATGTGTCGCTGATAAAAACCTATTATCAGAGAATGAAACGATATGTAGGTTTCTTAGAATCAACCGGGGAAAACAACCTGATTTACACCGGTCTGGGGGATTGGTATGACATCGGACCTAAACCCGCCTGGGGCTCTCAGCTAACGCCGGTGAGTTTTACTGCAACTGCCATTTACTTTTATGATACCCAGCTAATGGGGAGAATGGCCGGTGTACTCGGATTTAAGCAAGATTCGATCGCTTATATGAAGAAAAGTGAGCTTATCAGGCAATCTTTTAATAAGGAATTTTACAACAGCAAGGAAAAACGATACGCGACCGGATCGAACACCACCTATGCGATGCCGGTTTTTTTGGGAATAGCAGATAGTAGCCAGCGGAAACCGCTCATTCAACTTCTGGTTGCAGATATCCGCAGGCAAGGGAATTCTTTTAATTCAGGTGAGGTGGGTTACCGTTTTCTGCTGGGAGCATTAGACAGGGAGGGATACTCTGATGTAATTTATGATATGAACAACCAGTCAGACAGGCCAGGTTATGGCTATCAACTGAAAATGGGCGCAACTGCGCTGACAGAAAAGTGGGATGCAGGCGTAGGCGATTTCGGCTCACAAAATCATTTCATGTCCGGTCAGATTAATGAGTGGTTTTTCCATGGACTGGCTGGAATCAGTGAAGATGACCGAGGCCCGGGCTACCAAAGAATAATCGTAAAACCCTCACCGGCAGGTGATTTGAAGTGGGTAAAGGGAAGCTACAAAAGCATTCGCGGCGCGGTTTCCTCTGATTGGCGACGAAATGAAGATCTTTTCACCTTAAATGTTACCATCCCTCCTAATACAATTGCGAGTATACATGTACCCTTTTCAGGTATAGGAGAAATAACTGAAAGTGGCAGAAAAGCATCTGAATCACCCTGTGTAAAATTCATAGCATATCAAAATGGTTATGCGGTCTACCAGGTTGCATCCGGTAGCTATACTTTTCGATCCTCCTATCATAAATAAATGGTTCTGCCGGCCAGCTTAACTCCGCAAGACGTATTGCTTTCAACATCGGCATTTTGGAGGATGAAAGCTAAGGGAAGTTTTAATAAAGCGCCATCAATGTTGATAAAAGTAAAAACAGCAGATAACTTAGTCCTAAATGATTTGGTTTTTATGATTAAGGTTCATTACTGCGCTGTTGCAGCTCACTGTAGGTTAGTTCAGTGGCATGTTATTATGCTTGGTCGAACGTTTTACCCCGCTCACCGCTTAGGCCATCATAAGCCGATACTTCCTTAAAAGTTCGACTTATGAAGCTTCTGCCGTTCAACTTTTTAAAATCCTGTTTACTTGTTCAACCAAAAACAATTTAAGGTTAAGTAAAATTTCCTGCAATTTATTGCGAATCATCCTTGGTTTCATTTATTTGAGGAGGGATGAGCTTATACATCACCGGTGTAACGATCCTTGATAATATGGTAGAGCTGATCAGACCCCCAATCAATACAATGGCAAGTGGCGCTATCTGCGGATTGGGATTCATGGCAATCGGGATCAGACCACAAATGGCCGTAATAGAAGTAAGTACAACAGGTAGGAACCTGGTTTCACCGGCAATATGGATCGCCTCATCTATGCTTTTTCCATCTTCCCGCAATTGGTTGGTAAAATCAACCAATAACAGCGAATTCTTTACCTGTATGCCCGATAAACCAATGAAACCAATGATAGATACCAGCGACATCGGATTTCCTGTCATCAGCAGAAATATCACCCCGCCCAAAACGCCCAATGGAATAATTGACAAAACGATAATGATTCCTTTAAATGTCTTAAACTGTAGCAGTAGCACAGCGATAAACAGGAAGGTACTGAGGATAATCACCGAAAGGAAATTTCCGCCTAGCGCATCACCTTCCGATTCAGCCTCCCCAGATAATTTATAATAATATCCCTTGGGCATTTTTAACTTGTTGAGTTCGGGCACAATATCCTTGAGAATATCGTTCGCCAAAACATTATCCTTAGTGAGCGAGGTAACCTTTGCAAACCGTGATTTATTGAAATGGTTAATTGCAGTGGGGGAGGTTTCCAGCGCAATGGTTGCAATCTGATCGATCTGAATTGGTGCACCCTGGAAATTGTTCACATAAAGGTTCTTCAATGCATTTAGATTTGAAAACTTATCACGTGGAATGGTGATCACCACATTCCTCGAATCACCCCGGTCATCAATGTAATCCCCAACAGTCAGTCCGGCAACAGCCAACCTGATCACCTTGTCAATGTCGCTGGACAGTACGCCTAATGTCCGTGCCTTTTCCTTATCAATCTTGATTTTTACATCTGATTTATAGGCATTGAGTTCATTGTTGATGAAAAAAGTACCTGGGTGTTTACGTAACAGTTCCTCCACTTTGAACGAGAGCGATCGCAGGGTATCCTGATTCTCTCCAAAAATCCTGACCACGATATTCGCCTCTATCGGAGTACCCTGTTCAAAATCCTTCACCTCTATTTTTGCATAGGGGAAATCAGTTAATTTGCTTCTGAGCGTTTTGATCAGTTCAGTTTTGTCATTTGGGCTTGTCTCTTCTTCCAATTGCACAAAAATCTGTGCAAAATCCGGTTTTATATCCTGCTGATGCACGTTGTAATAGATCTGTGGATTACCTTTTCCTACATTTGAGGTGTAATAAACGATTTCCTTATGCTTTTTAAGTTCCATTTCCGCCAGCTTTGCAGCTTTATCGCTTTCTGGGATATTTGCCTGTAGCGGCATTTTAATATTGATCAGAAACATCGGCTTTTCTGAGGTAGGGAAAAGTTTAAACCCTGCCAGTGGGAAGAGTAAAAAGGCCAATACGCTCAATGCAATCGAAATACTGATCGTTACTTTTGGCCACTTTAACGCCAACGGCATAATGCCACGATAAAAATGGGTTTGTGATTCTTTTATACATCAAATAAATGAGTTTATAGCTATAAGGCGACAAATGGGGTGGACCGGGGGTAAGGGATCGGAAATATTTTAATTTTCTTGTCTTAGGAGGAGAGTGGGGGACGGACTGTTACCTGCCTGACTTGCCGAGGAACAACCAGGCGCCTGTTAGAATCCGAAGCGATGCTTGATCAATCTAACTTATTGCCATTGATCCTTATTCACTAAAACTTATTTTTGGTGCTTTTCAAATTACTGTTTTCTAAGGCTATAAATTAAGTTCATATTCACCAAATGCTAATCTCTGTTGACCAAACTTTTTTTTAAAATTTTGAAGGGGGTACTTCCGTCAATTTTCTTGTAGATTATGTTGAAGCATGAAAGGCATTCCAATCCTAGACTATAGCAGGTTTAGTTGGCATTGCTCCCAAAAAGTAATAAATGTTTGGCCTGTTCTATTGTGGTGTCGGAAGACAAAATCGGTGAAGGCCGACGTTTCTGAATGTTGAAATATTTAGAGAATGCAGGTTTAGTTAGATTAGTTTTTCAGGTAACCAATCCAATGGCGATCTTTTGACAGAAAGCAGCCTGTATGTATCTGTAAGTATTCCTGCAAACTTGCAAAAGCACATAGAGACCTGTTCGATAATACCCAATGGAATTGTTTAAAGACCTTCTCCTTTGATTGCTGTTCAGCTCGGAAAATCAACTGATCTGGCAATTAAGTTGATAATTGTATAAAAATGGATTTGCCTTAAAGAATCTAGCTTCTCTGCCACATATTCCCATCACCGCTGTGCTGTGGCTACGGTGACGCACGGATAGTGGGGTAAAGTCGCGTGATTTATCATCGGCAGTATCTGCCATTGAATTCATGGTCGAAAAACCGACTCGGAGTCGATGAGGAAGTCAGAAAAGCATATAAAAATTTACTGGACTGTGGTTGCGTTGGCACCAATGACCATTCTAACAACACTCATCCAGGATCCGGTTCCTACATTTGATATGACACAAGTAGGTTATTGGGATCTTCCTATGAAGGTGCTCTTATTTCTGGCAAATCAATAAGACGAAGTTTGCATAGGCCCTTGTTTACTACTGATTTATTGACTTTTGCGCACTTGCAGGATATCGATCACCAATTAATTTGATGCGCGAAGCTGCATCATTAATATGTTGCAATTCCGTTACCTTCAGCTCAATACTGGAGGCCCTCAGGTTTTCTTCCAGACGGTGCACCTTTATTGTTCCCGGTATGGGTACAATCCAGGGCTTTTGGGCTAGCAACCATCCCAAGGCTATCTGTGCAGGCGTTGCCTGCTTTTCTGCAGCGATGCTGTTCACCAAATCTACTATAATTTGGTTTGCATCCCTGGCTTCTTTTTGGAACCGTGGCAGGGTATTGCGGAAATCCGTGGAATCAAATTCTGTTTTTGTATTGATTTGGCCGGTCAAAAAACCTTTTCCTAACGGACTATATGGTACAAAGCCTATACCTAACTCCTCCAATACAGGTAGAATAGATTCTTCCGGTGCTCTCCACCATAGTGAATATTCACTCTGCAAGGCAGAAACAGGTTGTTCTGCATGCGCCTTTCGGATGTTTAGTGCATTGGCTTCTGAAAGTCCAAAATATTTGACTTTTCCCTCGTCAATCAGTTGCTTAACTGCTCCCGCAGTTTCCTCTATAGGTACGTTGGGATCCACGCGATGCTGATAATACAAATCGATAGCCTCCCTTTTAAGCCGCTTCAAAGATCCTTCCACTACATTCTTTATTGTCTCGGGGCGACTGTCCAGACCGTTGAAGCTAGAAGGTCCTTCACCGCCATGCTTCCATCCGAATTTTGTGGCAATGACAACTTTTTCGCCAAAAGGGGGCAAGGGCTTCGCCCAGGAGCTCCTCATTGGTGAACGGACCATAAACTTCTGCTGTATCAAAAAAGGTAACACCTTTTTCAACTGCAGCACGAATCAACTTGATCATCTCCGTCTTCTCGCCCGTAGGCCCATACCCAAAGCTCATTCCCATGCATCCCAAACCTAATGCGGACACTTCTAATCCACAACTACCTAATTTTCGCTTATTCATAATTTAACATTGGTATCTATTATAGACTTGTCTATCGGTGCTACTTTGATATGCATTCACATCGGATCAGGACTTCGGGCCAATCCGATGTGAATGCAATAGGATCAACGCTGCTACCTTATGTTATCTAAAGTTCCTGCGAAGTTGGACGAAAGATGACTTCATTAATGTCTACATCATCAGGCTGGCTGATAGCGAAAGCCACAACTCGTGCGAAACTTTCTGGACTAATTCCCACTTCACCCACATAATCTTTATTTGCTTGCTGGATGTCTGCCTCAGTGATATGTTCCAGCAACTCTGTTTTTACCGCCCCAGGACAAACGATTGTGGTGCGAATATTATAGGGCTTTACCTCCATACGTAAACCTTCAGTTAATGCCCGAACAGCAAATTTAGTAGCAGAATAGACCGCAGATCCATGAAATATTTTATGGCCGGCTACAGAAGAAGTGTTGATAATCTGACCGGATTTTTGGGCTTTCATATATGGAAGAACTGCGGCAATGCCGTTTAGTACGCCTTTAATATTTACATCGATCATTGCATTCCATTCTTTGATATTAAAGCGATCTATCGGCGATAAGGGCATAATACCTGCGTTATTAAGTATCACATCTACACGCCCAAATTTTTCTACCGTAGAATCCACTAATTTTTTTACCTGGTCGGCCTGGGTTACGTCCACAGCAATAGCAAGCGCTTTACCATGATTTTCATTGATCTCATGAGCTAGCTTTTCGATGCGATCAGATCTTCTTGCGCCAAGTACTACTGTTGCCCCAAGCTGAGCGAGATACTTTGCTGCCGCTTCACCCATTCCACTGCTTGCTCCGGTAATAACGATTACCTTGTCTTTAATATTATCCATAATTATACTGTTTTTCTTACTATTATCTTTATTCTACCAACACTATTGCTTGTGTGCCTGTTTTTCTAACTTTTCGAAACAACCAACCTTACAAAGGTCTGCTTTACACTGAGTTTCCTGTTTATATATAATACGGAATTTTTTACCACTTTTACTGATTGGGGGTCAGTATTGATTAACACGGGTTTTTTTAGCTAAATTTAAATTTAAAAAAACAAGGCTATGGAAGAATTCAAAAAGATAGATACAGTAAGGGGTTATAATGAATATGTGGGCGTAGATACCCTACATCCCCTGGTAAGTGTCGTCAATTTCAGTGAAATCCCGACTATCATCCGCCATAGGCACTATATGGGTATTTATGCAGTTTTCTTTAAACAGGTTAGCTGCGGAGACATTACCTACGGATGCCAGCCCTATGACTACGAAGATGGTACTTTGGTGTTTGTATCGCCTGGGCAGGTTTATGGAATAGACAGTAATGGCGTGGCGATTGTTCCATCCGGTTATGCACTGGTTTTTCACCCAGATTTGATCAGTGGAACAAACTTAAGTAAGGGGATCAAAGATTATAACTTTTTTCTTATCAGGTCAATGAAGCGCTCCATATTTCCAAAAAAGAGAAAAAAATAATTGTGGGTTTACTGGAGAAAATTTCTTCTGAAATAGAACAGAATATCGATAAGCATAGTAAGACGTTGATTGTGTCTAATATCGAACTGTTTCTCAATTACTGCATGCGCTTTTATGATCGTCAGTTTATTACTAGGAACCATGAAAACAGGGATATACTTGTACGTTTTGAAAATATTTTAGATGATTACTTTCATTCCGGTAAAGCCTTAGAACTTGGCTTTCCCAGTGTGGCATACTGTGCAGCGCAATTGCACCTATCCCCAAACTATTTTGGTGACTTAATTAAAAAAGAAACCGGTAACACAGCACTGGATTACATACAGTCCAGGATGATTGAGCAGGCCAAAATTGATATTTTTGACTATTCAAAAACCTTCAAAGAGATCGCCGGTGATCTGGGATTCAAATATCAACAGCATTTTACCAGGTTATTTAAATTAAAAACGGGTATGACGCCTAATGAGTATAGGGGGTTAAATTAGTTCAAGGAAATCTATTAATGGAACTGGAAAGTTACCAAAAATTGTTCTGTTTAATGTTAGGAAAATTCGGGTTTTATCTCAAAATCAGAAATATATACATTCCGAACACATAATAGCGAATGAAGTGAGATCTTTGGCGACTCATTAAGTCCGGACTTTCTTCTCCTTCTTAATTTAGATTATAGTTTATATGTTAAAGTGGTGTAGTACATTGCTCCAATTGACGGCCCTCCCAGATAGGAGTAATAATAATTATTGAGCACATTCGTGCCACCAACTTTTATATCAAGCTTTCCACCAAGTAGCGTAGCGTTTATTTCAGTGTCCATGCTTCCAAAAGCACCAACCTGTCCGTTGACTAAAAAAGACTGCCAGTAATAGCTGCTTTGGTGGCGGTAACTTGCCTGGAAACCTAATCTGCCGAGCAAATGATCACCACCCAATGATATATTGCTCATCCAATTGGGCGTATTAAAGCCATCCTCAAAACTATCAGTATTCTCGCTTCGACTCAGATTGGCATAAGTTAGGTTCCCGCTTATGAGATACTTCTGTAAAAAATGATAAGAGAGGCCCAAACTTCCGCCCACATTATATACAATACTTCTTGAATTCGTATATAGCCTATATCTTGATTGCCTGTTTCTATCATTAAGGGCAGTAGGAATAGCGTCAGGGCTATCCACATTTGGAACATTCATCTCTACTTGGGCAATAAAATTTTTATACTTATTGTAGTAAACATCAGCATCTACTTTTAACCTTGATCCAGAAAATATGCCCCTATATCCCAGTTCGAAAGACTTGATTTTTTCCGGATCAAGGTAGCTGTAATAATTTTTGATGAGTAACCCTTTTTGTCGTTCTATTCCGGTATTGGTGGCTATGCCATTATTGAAATCTGCAGTTACTGCCGCTTGAAACCGGTCTATCGAACTTCTGAGATAAGCATTTTCAAATACACCATTCGACATTATTTTCAGTCCCCCAACTCTTCGCACCCCACCACTGTTAACATTTGAAAAGGCTTCAAATATACTTGGAAACCTGGAGCCGCTTTGAAATGAAAACCGTACACTTTGACCATTACCTGGGCTGATTATAGCCGCAATACGTGGGTTGTAGGTAATAGGGAAATAATCATTCCTGTCGGCTCTGATCGTTGCGATAACTTTAACCAAATCCTTAACTAGTGTTTTCCCTGCCTGAAGAAAAGCACCGGTTTTAGCATAAGAAAATGATGTGAACTGATCCTGGGCAACCGGATTGATAAAATAATTGCCATCAGGATTGATCAGGTAGGCCTGGTAATCCATACCTCCAATGACTTCAAGTCCGGTGTTTCTTATAAAGTCTTTATTAATCGCTCCGGACAAATCAAGCTGGACTTCTCCCTTGACCAATTTGTCCTTAACCCTCAAGGCCGCGCCTATATCCCAATTGTTGATATCAGAGAGTTCGCGAAGTTTTGAATTAAATGCCTCTGTATCGGGCTGGGGGCGGCCTAGGTCAGCAGTTTGCCTGGCAATGTTGAAAGCCTCGGTCACCGTGTTTCCGGCTTGTGAGACCGCCCCATTAAAAGCCGAAGTGTAATCTGCAAACCATCGATTATCGCTTTTGAAACTTTTATCCATATTTTCTGCCGCAGATCTAAGGTTATATGATCTGCCTGTATTTTCGCTTGTAACAAATGCCCTGGCCTGAATGATACCACCTTTGTATTCTGCCGCGTGTTGCTGAAGAGTATAGTCCTTTAAAGCAAATCTGTTTGCTCTCTGATAAACATTGTTGATCTGTGCAAATCTGTAGCTATAGCTTAGGGTAGAGCTTGTTGATAATTTATACTTCAGACCAAGATCCACCTTGATGTTTTTGATATCGTAATCAGTCATTTCACTTTCCCGGTATCCTGTTCTTGATATCTGATATTGTCTGCCCTGAAGGGTAATTCTTCGCCTGTTCGAGGATTCATTTCCGTAACCACTTACCGGATCATATGCCGGGTTTTGAATTCCCCCGCTAATGCCTAATCCCGCATTTGCAAGCGGATTTAGGTCATCCGTATTATTGGCCACCCAGTCAAAGCCTTTCATGTAACCGATATTGATCTTAAAGGCCAGACGTTCTGAAATTTTTTGAGCAATCCGAACATTACTTTCCGAGAATAGCTTTGCCGGCGAATTTGCATCATTGATGTGCGTAATGCCTGTCTTTTGTTGAAAGGTTATTCCCTCGCTGGTAAAGGGATCTTTGGTAATAAAGTTAGCTAGACCATTTATCGCATTTAAACCATAGAGTGCCGAGACCGTTCCCGGGAGGATTTCAACCTTTTCAATATCAAGATCGCTCGGGCCCATTGCATTCCCGATTGGAGCTCCGATATGAGGTGCCTGATTGTCAAAGCCGTCTACCATCTGGGTAAACCGAACGTTAGTAGTGTTGGCAAATCCTCTGGTATTGATTATCCTAAATCCCATACTTGGGGTTAACATCTGTATGCCTTTGACATTTTCCAATGCATCAAAAAAACTGGGCGAGGCACTCCTTGCAAAAAAGTCTGCTTTAAGCAGCTCAATGCTTACGGGTGCTTTTAGTATGTTTTCAGCAGTTCTGGAGGCAGAAACGACAACTTCACCAAGTATTTTAGTTTTTAAAGTGTCCAGTGTACTTTTATCTGGCTTTGCTACCTGGGCCAGTAAACTGCCAGATAATAAACATGATGCTTGGATTAACAATAATAATCTGCGTGATAGGTTGCGCATAAGAATTTTAGGTAGTTCAGTTATTAAAATGCTTCTGCCCGCTCTTAATTTTATAAAGGTGTAGAATTTGTGGAAAAAGTGCATCCATGTATTCTTCGGCTCCGGTTTTCGAGCCTGGGAAAGTCAATACTAAAGTATTGCCAATAGAGCCTGCTACACCTCTGGATAGCATGGCATAAGGCATGCGCTGCTGACCGTAGTTCCTGGCTGTTTCCATTACCCCGCCAATGGTTTGATCAAGTAAGGGATTAATGGCGTCAGGGGTAACATCTCTTGGAGAAAGTCCCGTTCCTCCGGTAAAGATCAACAAGTCAATCCCGCTTTGCGACAATTCAATCGCATTTTGCCTGATCGCATCTATCTCGTCCGGAAGGATTTTGTAGTGCTCGCAGTTAATATCAAAATCTTTAAGTCCTTCGATAATAGATTTTCCTGAAACATCTATTGCCTTACCTTCAAATACTGAATCTGAACACACAATCACTGCAGCTTTGAGATTCGGAAATTTTAATTGTTTTAAATCCGATTTTCCACCTGACTTTTTTATCAGCCTTACATTTTCAATTTCTATACCCTTATCAACTGGTTTGAGCATATCATATAGGGTTAGGGCAGTAACCGTAGCGCCATGCATGGCTTCAACCTCTACTCCGGTTTTGTAAATGGTATGCACCTCAACGGAAATCAATATCCTTAGGCCTTCAATCTCATAATTAATCGCGGTGTATTCGATGGGGAGTGGATGACAGTCCGGAATCACCTCACTTGTACGCTTGACGCCAAACAGCCCCGCTACACGCGCAAATTCAAAAACATCACCCTTTGGGATTTTTCTCTGTACAATAGCATCTATAGTTTCCTGTCCGGAAACCTTCACTGTAGCACTCGCTATGGCAATTCTTAAACTATTTGATTTTTTTGTGATATTTACCATGTTATATGTTTTCTTTCCATTGGTGGGTATTATCCTCAAATATCTCTTTGCCCCAAATTGGTACATCTTTTTTGATCCTTTCCACCAGCTCATTACAGGCATCTATTGCTGGTTTTCGGTGCGCTGAGGAGGTGAATACGAAAAGGCATATTTCACCCGCTTGGATCTGGCCGAGGCTGTGGTAAACGTGCAAGCAGTTGAGGGGGTACTTTTGGAATAGCGACTCCCTAATCTCATCAATTTTTGGTAAGGCCAATTCTATGTATGTGGTGTAGTTGATTGCGGCTACGAAATGATTATCTACCTGATCGCGTCTAACCTGCCCCAAAAATATGCTGTGCCCTCCGATGCCTGTCTTGGTAGCATGGTTGGCAATGCTCAATGCTATGAAATCCGAAGTTATCGGTCCTTCAATAAATACGTTTTTAACTTTTCTTTCATTTTTCATAATCTATCTCGTTGTGATCCCAGTTTAAAAATCCCACCTTTCAAGCTGTAGATATTTTTCGTATTTGCATACCGCTCAAACAAAATCTCCGCTGCTGCCAGGCTTCTGATTCCATATTGACAAATGAGGATGATGTTCTCTGCCTTCAAATCTCCATCCAAAAATATTGGGAGTTCAGATAATGGAATTTTCTTAACAGCTAAACCAGGTAAATCTGGTTGCTCATGCCTTTCCCTAACGTCCAGAATCAAAGTAGATCCCAGTTCAATCAGTTCCAGTACCTTATCAAAGGTTATTTCTCTTACGGCCTTTGCAGAAGAATTACTTCCATAATGATGGGCTAGGAAATCCTCCTCTGTCTCAGGAAGCTTGTAATCTTTTCCTTTAGATATATTAAGTTCATATCTGGCCAGGGTGAGCATATTAAGATGGGAAAGTTTATTAATCAATGTGCTGCCAATATTGGCGATCAGCTTAATTATCTCCGCTGCGGCCATGGTTCCGATAATTCCAGGCAATACACCTATAATGCCATTTTCAGCGCAATTGGCAATCTCACCTGCTTTTGGGGGAATGGGAAAAAGATCACGATAATTAGTCGCTTCTCTCGTCTCCTCTGCAATATTGAAAATTGCGAGCTGACCCTCGAATCCGGAAACGGCGGCAAAGACCAGTGGTTTTTTGAGTAGGGTACAGGCATCATTGATAAGGTATCTGGATTCAAAGTTGTCCGTGCCATCCAGAATGAAATCGTAATCTTTCAAGATGGCTAGAATGTTTTCCTTTTTTAGTCTCAGATTATAGGCAGTAACACTGATTTCAGGGTTTGCCTCGTTCAATCGAGCGGCCGCTGTTTGCGCCTTGGGCTTTCCGATATCGGATTGCCTATATAGAATTTGCCTGTGGAGATTTGTTATGGAAACTAGATCATCATCCACTATCCCAATATTGCCCACGCCTGCGGCGGCGAGATATTGTAGGGAAGGGCATCCAAGTCCGCCGGCCCCGATGACCAGAACGCTTGCAGATGCAAGTGAATCCTGAGCAGCTATCCCAAAACCGTGTAAAATAATTTGTCTATTGTATCGTTCGCCAAGCATTTTATTATCCTCCGGAAAAAGGTGGCATGATGGCAATAATATCGTGGTTAGCGAGTGATTGTTTTGATTGTATAATATCTTGATTTACAGCTATTTTATATTTTACTTCGCTTAATCTGGGAAATCTTTCTTCTAGATGCTTTTTTAGCACATCGGTATCGCCAATTGAGCGGATGTCAATTTTCTGAATGGGAATGAATTCAGAAATGTGCCCAAAACTAATAATCTCTATTTCCATATTTTACAATTTTAATTCTATAACTGGTAAATGTAAATACTAACTAGTTGCCTTTGCGATAGCGAGACTTGATGGAAACTTTTCATAAATACCATCTCAAATTTCAAGCTTTGTTAAAAAATAATCTGAGCCTCACCAAGGCAACTATTGTTCAATATATACTTTCGTAACTTGTGCGATTTTTTCTTTTTTCTATTGGTAATCTAATTCAATGATAAAAAGGAATTGGTAAATGATCAAACTTTGACAAATAGTTAATGCGGTAGCTTTATTATCCTGACCATTTCTCCTGCCCAGAATTCCTGACGCTCTTCATCTAAAACGATTAAACAGTTAGCCTGAGCAAAAGATCGTAAACGATAGGATTCCTGTGCGCTTAAGGCCTGCACTTTGCCTTCATCATATCTACCCTTTAAAAAGTGTGTCAAACCCAAGGGTTTTTTAATTTCATGATCAAGCTGGGCAAACATTTCCTTGGCGCTATTGTCTTTTTTTGATAGTGCCTTTATTGCCGGTAAAACATAGTTGTAATAACAGCTCATCACGGATGAAGGGTTTCCCGGTAGGCCAAAAATTAACTTTTTGCCGATAGTTCCAAAATAAAGCGGCTTTCCGGGTTTTTGTTTTATTTTATGGAATCTCTGAATAATCCCGCATTTTTCAGTCGCCTGAACCACAAAGTCATATTCGCCTACACTGACTCCCCCTGTTAACAGAATTACATCGTGAATAGCCAACGCCTCCGTTAAGACACCTGTTAGAAATTGTAAATCATCTTTTGCATTAAATATATTAATCTGATTGAGCCCTTCATTTTCGAGCGCAGCAGTTAACGAATAGGAATTAGATTCATAAACCTGGCCAAATGATAGTGGTTTTCCAGGTTTTTGTAATTCGTTGCCTGTTAAAATAATCCCAATAGTTGGATTAGGGAAAACCTCAACCTCGGTAACGCCGATACCTGCCAGAAATCCAATTGCAGCTGGGCCAAGTAAATTTCCCATTTGCATGGCTAATTCCCCAGCTTTAATTTCCGAACCCTTTTCACGGACGTGATCACCAAGTTTAACCCCCGTAGTGTTAAAACTGATTTTTTGATCAACCCTGCTGATTTTTTCCTGCATGATCACCGTGTCAGCATCCTCGGGAAGGGGCGCTCCGGTAAATATTCTTATCGCCTCTCCCTGATTTAAATTCATTGGCGTAGTAATTCCAGCGGCCATTTCTCCAGTTAACTCATAGCTCTTGGCATTTTTATCATACTTTATGGCATATCCATCCATAGAGGATTGCCGAAAACCGGGTATATCATAAGCCGAATATACATCACTTGCCAAGACTAATCCCGAGGCTTGGGATAAGACTATTCTTGCCGGGCTCAGCGGTGTGGCATATTGCGAAACAGTTGTTTTTGCTTGTGTGACTGTGAGCATTATCCTCCTATTGATATCATACTTCTATTATTTATCGCACGGGGATCTAATTGTTCGAAATGACTTAACAGCTGTCCTCCGAGTTCTTTTTTCTTCTCCCAAATGCAGCTCAAAATAAGGGGTAAAATAGCTTCCCCTTTTCTTAATGGTGCGAGCAAATCGGTTTCTCCGTTTGAGAATAGACAGTTTTTAAGCTTTCCATCTGCTGTCAGCCTCATTCTGTTGCAAGTGCCGCAAAATGGCGCGGTCATCGTACTGATTATAGCGAATGATCCCTGATGCCCTGGTATCATAAAGTGTTTGGCCGTATCGTGCGGACTTCCCAGTAATGGAAGTATGGTATAATCTTTTTGTACCTCGCTAAGGATTTCTTGTAAAGAAAACATTTTGTTACTGGTCCATCTATTTCCTTCAAAGGGCATAAATTCAATAAATCTAACCTCAATGGAATTGTGTTTTGTCCAATAGATAAAATCATTTATCTCATTTTCGTTGAGCCCCTTCATCACAACCATATTGATTTTAACCTTTATTCCCTCATGTAGTAACAGCTCAATATTGCTCCTTACCTGATGAAAGACATCGCGGCGGGTGATCAGTAAAAATTTTTCAGGCTGCAGTGTATCCAGGCTAATATTAATCGTTTTTATGCCAGCCTCTTTTAAAACGGGAAACATTTCGGCGATTCTGGTACCATTAGTAGTGATAACAAGTTCTACCGGAAGCTTTCCAAGCGCAGAGATAATCTGTGCTGCATCTTTGCGTACGAGTGGTTCTCCACCGGTAAGCCTTATTTTTTTTACACCTTGTTCTACTAAGACCCTGGCTATCTCAATAATCTCATCAGTTTGCATCAGCCTGGATTGAGTTGTAAATTCGTGATCTTCCTCGGGCATGCAATAAAAGCAACGAAAATTGCAGTTATCTGTCAGCGATATACGCAGATAATCATGTATTCTTCCAAACGAGTCTCTTATCATTGGTTTTTTGTTAGTGTTTTGTAATCTTGATCGTAGTCTATATCAATCTTTCCCTTTGGGAACTCAATACTTTCTAAATCTTCGGGGTTTGATTTTAATATTGGTTTAGAGCCGCTATCGCCTTTAAGTGAGCACAAGGCAGTAAAATATTTTTTATCAAATAATGCTGGGGTACCATTAATATTCTCATAACTGCTTGCTATAATGCCTTTTCCTGTTTCTTTGGATTTATCAACCAAGGCAACAAATACTAATGATGAAATATGGGGCTGGTCTGAAACGCTAATAATTACATTATCCAAGGCAGGGGAATTTTCAAGGAGTGAGGAAAGACCAACTGCTATACTGGACGAGATTCCGTCCACCCATGATTCATTAATTATGGTAATTATGCTTTTTGGTAAGAATACAGAAATTTCTGCTGCATAGGTGCCGAGAACGACAAGTAAAGGAGAGAACCCGGTTGCCAGTGCCGCATCAACAGCCACCTGAATAAGCGTTTTTCCCTTGATCTTTAGTAGCTGTTTTGGGTGACCGAGCCGACCCGAATTACCTGCAGATAGAATGATGATACCCGTTTGCATAATTATGCTTTTTTCTAAATTGAATGAATCGAACTCATTTTCTCTTTTAATTTACTGGCTGATCTTGAGGAAAATACTGTTTTGATTTCCGCAATGATTGATATTGCTATTTCCTCTGGAGTCTCCGCGCCAATATCCAGTCCTATCGGTCCGTGTATCCGGTCAATATTATCCTGGTTATTCGAAGAGATTTCGTTGAGCATCCTTATTAATTTGCTTTTAGGCCCCAGTGTTCCGATATATCCGGTATCAATGCTCAGGAGTTGACTGAGTATGGCCAGGTCATAGTTGTAGTTATGTGTCATTAAAACGAAGGCGCTCCTTTTATCGATTGCCAGCTGAGAAAGGACCTTTTCCGGCTTTGCAACAAGAACCTGATCTGCTTCAGGAAATCGCTGGGGTGTTGCATGTGTAGGACGGCCATCAACGACCACCACATTCCATCCGATTAAATGGGCAATTTGCGAAAGTGGCTGTGCATCATTGCCTCCCCCAACGATTATTATCGAAATGGGCGGAGGTAGAAATTCTAAAAACGCACTTATTTTTTCTCCTTCATCGGATAAATAATCTTTAAAGAATGAACGCTTCCCATCCAGGACAATCTGAAGATCCGTTTTTAATCCTTCAGGTGCATTCAATATCACCAACTTATACTCATCCCAGGATTTTAGAGCAAGGTAGGTTCCAATCTGATGCTTGTTCTCTAGTGAAAAAAGTACCGCAATTGCTGCATTTTCCCGGAATCGAGATGTCCATTCAAGAATGGAAATCGGAGTATTCTTGCTGGTGGGATCAATGGGCTCGAAGAGTATATGGACGATGCCGTTACAGCCCAATTGAACCCCGAACTTGGCATCATCCTCATCAGTGGTGTCATAAGTCACCAACCGGTTTTCCCCGGCATGAATTACCGAAAGCGCTTTTCGCAAAGCATCCCCCTCTAAACATCCCCCACTTATTGCTCCGGTTAGAACGCCCTCATCAGTAACCAACATTCTCGCTCCGGCACGCCGGTAAGATGAGCCATCCACCTTTACCACCGTAGCCAATGCAGTTTTTCTATTTTCAGAAACAGCTTGTCGGTATGCTTTGATGATATCCTGTATTTCTTTCATGCTATGTTAAGTTACCCAAATGCAAAATCAATCCTTTTTCTTCGAAGAAGTGTTTATTGCAACCCAGTTAAAGGTCATCGTTATCATTTTCGGTTTTCCAATGGTTGAAGCGAAGTGATTCTATCTCTTATCTATCTTGCCAAGAGAATGCGCCCTTAAATTTTCTATACTCATTACAGGGCTGATGTCCTATTTTATAAGTGGCAGTATGATTATTTTACAAACAAATATCCAGATATAAAATTTGTTGCGCTAACGAAATTCAAAGAATTGATTAAGAATATCAAATATTTTCATCAGCCTGATTTCAAGCTAAACGAATCTTTGCCGCCTTTTTTTTACAAATAGATTTGCTTGTTGTAAAGGATTAAAATAGTAAAGCCACGAGATCCGGGGCAAAATAATTATTGTTTTTATACAAGGACTGTGATTCGTGTAAAACAAGTTAATAAACCCCGTGTAATTCATTTATTGACGCTAAGGACAGCATTAGTTATTTTTATAGTTAAATTTTGGGAGAAAGAATGTTTTAATATTGTTTGAAATTCTTAATTTCGTTTATGAAAAAAATGGTTTCTTACTCAAGCCTGGATGTAAATGACACTCACATCAGTAAAAGCCGTGGGTTTAACGTTCAGTGCTCGTTAGCATCTGATAGTGCGATGACTACCTATAGCCGTAAAGATTTCTATAAAATTTGTCTCTACATCGGAGAATGTATTATAGAATATGCAGATCGCTCGATTCATACGGAAGGCATAACTCTATTTTTTGGCACGCCACGTATTCCATATGCATGGGAGGACATTGCGAAAGTTAAGGCCTATTCCTGTCTATTTACTGAAGAGTTTCTAAAAACAAACAATAATTCAGAAAGCCTCCAACAATCTCCATTATTCAAGATTGGTGGTACCCCTATTTTTAACCTTAGTCAGGAACAGGCAGATCCAATTATCGATATAATGGAGAAATTGATCAGGGGCTATACCGCTGACTATTTATATCGTGATGATCTAGCCCGAAATTATGTTAATCTTATTATTCATGAAGCGCTTAGGATGGAGCCCTCCTCTAATTACAAAACGCCCAATAAAGGATCGTCAAGAGTAGCCTCGCTATTTCTGGAACTCCTTGAACGGCAGTTTCCAATAGAATCGCCAAATGATCCACTTAGGTTAAGAAACGCTAACGATTTTGCTGAGAACCTGGCCATTCATGTCAATCATCTCAACCGATCGATGAGGGAGGCTACCGGGAAATCAACCACTACGCACATCATTGAGCGGATCGTTACAGAGGCGAAGGCTTTGCTAAGGCACACAGATTGGAGTGTAGCCGAAATAGCCTTTAGCCTCGGATTCGATTACCCGACCTATTTCAATAATTATTTTAAGAAGCAAACCGGAATCAATCCAACAACATTTCGGGAAATGCCTGTTTAATCACGTATTTACGGTTGATGTCCAAAGGATTCGCTGAGGTATGTGTCAATATGCTCATCAATCGACGTTGCGCCTGTGTCATTACACCTAGTCGAACCGGTTAAAATATTTGAAATGCTTAAGTATTTGTTTGTTAATCATTATCCTTACAGTAGGAATCTTTGCAAATTTGTTTAAAATGATTCACCAGAACTTTAAAAGCTTATACAGGCACAAATGATGTATATGGGTTAGGTAGCGAGCCGGGATGAAGATCTCGGTTTTCTTTTTTATAATAAGCGACCTTTATATGGACATAAAAATTACTGCGGCAGGTAAGGAATCCAGACGCTATTCATCCCACGATCACAGCTCAATGGAAATACATTTGAAAAGCTTAATCTTTGGTTTGATTTTCTTTATTGACCTTATCTTTTACCGGTTAATTTTGTATAATGATATTTCTTGAAGAGATTCTGATACTTATAAAAGAGGAGTCGTCAGATTCTAAATATGCCCTTTGGTAGATTAGTGCGAGACTTAAAGAATCGTGTTCTGAATATTAAGTTTTATAAACAATATTTGTTCGCTTTAACCGCTAATGCCACAAAAATAGATGAGATTATTTATCAAACGCTTAATAAAAAAAATAATGCCTGAGAAAGTCAGAGAATCTAATTTGTATTTACCGGACCATGGACTAAGCATTCATGCGGGGAGTGGTATGTTTTCAGCATATGATGATAAGCGGTGTTGGTTAAGTTTTACGCACTTTGTTGATGCAAAGGATTGCAACTATTTATATATCACTTCTCATCAGGGCGATAGTAATGCCAGTCTGCAAAGAGGTTTTCCGTTCTATAAGTCCATTATGCTGGAAAAGGATTTCTTCTCTGAGCGCCATTTCGAATTTATGAACTCGGCGTTTGGTAGATTACCCATTCACCAAACGTTATTGCTTTCTGTTTCGCAAAATATTGAATATGAGTTGATGGTAGATAAAATTGAGTCTATTAATAGCTGTCAATACAAATTCAAGAAAGAGTACCTTCAACAGTTGATTTTTCTGCTCATTCACTTTTCCATTAAAAATTTCGATAAATCAGCCGCATTACAATCATCATCCGGTACGCCTGGGAAGGTAAGCAAACAAATTTGTGATAACTATATATATTCCTTAAACTGATCAATCAGATTATATTGCGACCGAAAAATTGTTGTCAGGTGATGAAATCATTAAATGGGGAAAATACGCCTCCGGCATTTAGCATTGTGGCAGTATGTGCCCGTAGCTGTCGAATGCCATTGGATGATAATTGTCTTCTCCAAAAGTCCCCCGCAGTAATTTTATCATAAACCAACTAATATCAATAGACGGTGGGGTAAGGGTGATCTGCAAACCGAATGCCCTGGGCGAAATAAGTTTTGATATATAATTTTCGTTACTTAAAACGCTCTACTCAGGTCTGTTACTACACTTGTCAAGTACACAAGACATCAGATATCACCTATAAATTTACCAGTTTATAGATGATATCTGATGTTCAGCCGCTGAAAAAAAATATGTTTCCAAATTTACATATATCTCAAAAAAGACAAGAATGATCCGCTGTTTGGTTTTAGGGACTAAACTTATTTCGACTTTTTCCTTACTGATGATTTCTCAGTTGGAATATATGCACCAGTTTCTATCCATTTTTTGAAGGATGCTGCAAAAGATTGATGACTTACTGGAGGAAGTGTTCGGCCTTCACCAGGATTCCAGCCACCCAAAACCAGACTATCTGAAGTGACGTGATCAATCAGCTGTTGTTTGGTTTTTCCACCATTTGTTTTTGGATTCAATAACTGGACGGCCAGTTCACGTGGAGACTTGCCCTGAAATACCATCTTCATATTTGCCGGAGGAAGGTGCCAATTTGGGTTGCCGGGTGGCGTATGGAGTCCGGGCGTGTTTGTATCCTGGTGACAATTTTTACATTTCATTGCATAAACACCTTTGCCCTCAAGCCCTCGCTGCGGAAGCATAGTATGGATATGGCTATCATCACCCTGCAATGGAACATCTCCTGAAGGATGGCAGTTCATACATCTTGGATGTTTCAAAACCGCATAAGCTTCCATAAAAGCTTTTCTTGAAGCGATACTGTCATTTTTAGCGTTCATGGGAACTATAAAGACGTGTTTCTCGCTCTTAGATGATAAGGAAACAAGCCCGCTAAATATTAGTGCTATGGCAATAAAGGTGCCATATCGATTCATGCTACTCTTTTTAATTTTCATTTTATTTGCTTCCATATTAGATATTTTTCAACTTGTAGTTTATAAAAGGTAGGTCATATATGCGCATGCCGGTTGCCGCAAAAATTGCGTTTGCTATCGCAGGGGCAGTGGGCGGTACAGCACATTCTCCAGCTCCTCCCATTTTTTCTCTGCTTTCCACAATAAAAACGTTGATTTTCGGGGCCTCGTGCATTCTGGTAATTCTGTAATCGTAGAAATTGTTCTGTTGCAGCACACCTCCCTTGATGGTCAGCTCACCATAAACAGCCATACTTTGACCGAAAATAATTCCGCTTTCCATCTGGGCCTTAACACCATCTGGATTCACAGCCAGGCCGCAATCAATAGCGCAGTCGATCTGGTGCACTTTTACTGCATGATCAATAATACTTATCCGGGCAATTATGGCCACGTAGCTTCCAAATGCCTCATGTACGGCAATTCCCTTGAATTGGCCTTTGGCAAGTGATTCATTCCATTTTCCTTTAGCGGCTACCAAATTTAATGCAGCAAGGTGTCTAGGATGGTCTTTCAGTAATTCCTGTCTGTATGCCAAGGGATCCCGTCCAGCTTTGTGGGCCAGCTCATCGATTAATGTCTCCATGACATAACCAGTGTGTGTGCCGCCAACTGAACGGTACCAAAGTACAGGAACAACTTCTTTTGTAGTATGAAGGCCGACAAAATGATCATTTATACCTGATAGGTACGGGGAACCCTTAACACCCTCTACACTTGTATCATCAACCGGTGGAGCAGGTCCAAATAAAGCCGTTGCATCTGCCATAATGGACTGGCTTACGATATTGTGATTCCATGCGATAGGATGTCCGTTTTCGTCGGTACCAATTTTTATCTTATGTATGCAGAAAGGCCTATAATAGCCGCTCTTCAGATCATCTTCCCTGCTCCAGACCATTTTAATCTTTTTACCGCTAGCCTTTGCAATATGCACTGCCTCACTGACAAAATCAGATGCAGGAGTAGCTCTTCGCCCGAAGCCTCCACCGAGAAAAGGAACATTTATTTTAACCTGGTCAGGTTTGAAACCCAATATCTTTGCAGCAGTCGCCTGTTCGCCGCCAGGAAGCTGCGTGCCGGTCCAAATTTCACAAATATCTTTATCTATACTTACCGTACAGTTAAGAGGCTCCATCGCTGCATGAGCAAGATATGGAAATACATATTCTGCACTATAAATGCGATCTGCTTTCATCATGCGCAGTTTTTCATTTCCTCTTTTCTGGACGATCAAACCATCCCTGGATGCGATCTTACGGTAGGCGGCAGTCTGGGTCACAGTATCCAGATTTTGCCCTGAACCGGATTCCCACTCGATTTTCAGCGCCTTTCTGCCTTGCATCGCCGCCCAGTAATGCTCCGCCAATACAGCAATTCCGGTAGGGATTTGCACAACCTCTTTTACCCCAGAAACCAACCTAGCCTGATCTGCATTAAAGGACTTTACCTTTCCGCCAAAAACAGGCGCATGTGCCACAACAGCTGTCAGAAGTCCGGGTAATTTTATATCTATGCCATACTCTGCCTGCCCATTGGTCTTTACCTTCGCATCCATGCGCTTGGTTCCCTTGCCAATGTATCTCCAGCTTTGCTCGGCACGAAGCGAAACTTTTTCAGGTACCGGAAGTTTTGCAGAAGCATTGGCAAGCTCTCCATAGGTATACTGCTTGTTGCCTGCGGTCACTACACCTGAGGCGGTCTTGCACTCAGTCAAAGGAACACCGGAAGCTGCAGCGGCGGCCTGAAGCAATAGCGTTCTCGCTGTTGCACCTGCATTGCGGTAACGATCGAATTCTGACCATGTGGTGGATGAGCCTCCGGTGATCTGGATTCCATAGCCGGTATGGTTGAACGCTTTGTCGGCTGTTCCATGTTTGATAATAATCCGCTCAAGATCAACATCCAGCTCATCGGCGATCAGCATGGGAAGCGTGGTCCAAATGCCCTGGCCCATTTCGACGTGGCTCAGATAAACCAGAATACTGTCGTCCGATCCAATCTGGAGAAAAGCATTGGGCTTAAAAGTCCCTTCATTTTTGCCCAAAAGGTTCGTCAGTTTGTTTGCCTGGGGAATGGTAAAGGAAATCAGTAATCCGCCGCCCAAGAGCGCTCCCGATTGTATAAATTTGCGTCTATTCATGACTTTTGCCCTCCCGCTGCATTTTTGCTGCCAAATGTATCGCCGATCTGATCTTTGGGTAAGTCCCACATCTGCAAATATTACCTGACATCGCCATATCAATATCCTCATCACTCGGAGAGGGATTCTCTCTGAGTAATACAGCAGCCGACATTAATTGACCTGACTGGCAATACCCACATTGAGGTACATCCTGCTCAACCCACGCTTTTTGAAGGACATGTTCTTCATTGACCGATAGGCCTTCAATGGTCACAATTTCCTGTCCAACAGCTCTTGAAACCTTAGTAACGCAGGATCGAACGGCCTCGCCGTTGAGGTGTACCGTACATGCCCCACACTGGGCTACCCCACATCCGAATTTAGTGCCGGTAAGTCCTACCAGATCCCGGATTGCCCACAATAAGGGCATATCCGGATCGGCCTCTACCTCATACGACCGTTTATTGATGTTTAGTGTTATCATATGTTCTGATAATTAATGCTTGCTGAAAAAAAACTGATTCGAACGATTAATACCCATTCCTAATTCCCTTTCAAAATTGGAATAGGAGTTTATGGATCTACTTTAAAAGAGCGGCATTGAGGCCCTATAGCCCAACTGAAGGCTCAATCTATAAATATTCCTCTATACCCCTAAATTAAGGATTTATCCTACAAAGATATGCCGAGGATCGTTTTTTAATTAACGGAAATCAAATAAAATGTTAAGTTTTTCAATCATTTATGCCGTAATGAATTGTGTATGTATCGTTTTAAGATCCAAGCCCCCGACGCACATAATGTGCAAACATCTTTCTAGGCTTTACACTTAAAGAGATATTTGCTTCAAATTAGTAAAATTTGTTTGAAATGCTTAATAATTTGTTTGATAATTATTATCTGTCCATTGTATAGACCATTATTTTTGTAGCATAGTTTATTTAAGTGATTTTTATATACAAAGTTTTCATAGGTAGATGACGGTTTGGCGGGATGGATTTTCCGCCTTACTCTTTTTATGACCCTTCCTGAAAAGTTTAATCATCAATGAGGTTTCCATTTCAAGTTGCCTGTAAATCAAACCCTCAGAATCCACCTCTTTTAAATAGTCGCCTTGTCACCAGAATAAAAAATATCGGCACAATCAAAAAATATACTGAACACCTCAGTTTGAGATAGACCGTCTGCAAGTGATTGATGACTTGTGAAAGGAAATAAGATATTTTGTAGAGGTTTAAACTTTATGCGAATGCGCCCTGTATCGATGTAAACATTTTGATTAATTCGCTTTCGTCTTTCCATTATCATACATCACCGAAGGGAACTAGCGGTTTTTATTTTGGCTAAATATCAAAGTTTTAACAGAAACCTTCTTGGAGAGCAGGTTGATTATTTGATTTTCTTACACATCTGTTTGAATATTATAATCCTCACCTGAATGTCGTTGATTAACTTTGATTATCAGAAATAAGGCCGAAAAATGTAGATTATTTTGGGTTCTGACCTGAGGGGCGAGATAGCGAGCGACTGGTACAGCATGTTCTAAACATATTCCGATTTAGAAGTTGCGCTGCTAAAAGTACACTGAAATTCCCTACTGCAACGGCAGCACTTGTTCATTCTAATAATATAAACTTAAATATATGAGAGATAACATTCGATTATTAGTTATTACAACTTTGGTAACTTGTTTTTTAAGCTGTTCAAAGGGAGACAACGATGATCCCATAGATCCAGGTCCTGTGAATCCGCCGTCCCCAACTGCTGTAGAGACGGGTCAGGCCAATACCACTTATCGTTCTGCTTTTGCAGGGCAGACCAGAGTTGCTGGAGTAAGAACAAGTACGCCCATTCAAAACAGAATCCTTACCGCTTCCTTAAATGCACCATGGGGCATTACAAGTTTGCCCGATGGTCGCTTTCTCATTACCGAGAGACAAGGGACGATGCGTATCGTTACGCAAACTGGAAATGTCAGTGCCGCGATTACCGGTATTCCACCAGTTAATTCAAACGGGCAGGGAGGATTGTTAGGCTTATGCATCTCACCGAACTTTTCAACCAATAGAATGGTGTATTGGGTGTTCTCCGAAAATGTAGCAGGAGGAACCCTAACTTCGGTAGCAAAGGGTATGCTATCAGCAAATGAAACCAGCTTGACCAATGTTTCAATAATTTATCGCGCAGGTCCTGCCGCAAACAGCACCGCCCATTATGGCGGGCGTATTCTTTTTGATCAAACCGGAAACCTCATGGTAAGTACCGGTGAGCGTTCAGGTTTAGCTACCCGGCCACTTGCTCAGTCAACCACAGCGGCATTAGGGAAGATTGTTAGAATCACAACAGATGGGGTACCGGCAGCTGGAAACCCGGGCTTTAGCCAAGCTGGCGCTTTATCCGAATTGTATAGTATCGGCCACCGAAATCCGCAAGGCTTGGCACGGCATCCTGTTACAGGTGAATTGTGGCAGAGCGAGCATGGTCCCAGAGGCGGAGATGAAATCAACAGAGTCAACCCAGGCGCCAATTATGGTTGGCCAACGATTACTTACGGCATAGAATACGATGGAGCACGAATTGGTGCCGGCATTCAACAGCAAAATGGATTGGAACAGCCTGTTTATTACTGGGATCCGGTGATCTCCCCAAGCGGAATGACATTTTATGCAGGAAGCCGTATTCCCGAATGGCAAAATAATTTGTTTATTGGCGCCTTATCCGGCCAGCACATCGTCAGGTTGGTTATAGAAAATAACAGGGTTACAGGAGAAGAGAGATTGCTTGCTGGGGAAAATCAAAGATTTCGGGATATTACCCAAGGCGCTGACCAGGCTTTGTATGCGGTTACGGATGCAGGGAGATTATACAGGATAGACAGACAATAGCTATAGAAATGAAATTGAGGAAAATTAGGTTGCTCTTCTTTAAAAATTTGATGCTTTTGTATGCACTGGTTTTTTTAACCGTGTGCGCAGGGATGATTTTCAAAAATGCAATTTTTTGTAAAAGCAGAGCCTGTCAAAATCAGACAATTAGATAATCAGTGCTGTAATGGACGAAAGAACAAGCCGTAAACATTCATCAAATATAGTGTTGCTGAAAACCAAAATTTATTGCCCATCCTTTCCCTGCATACTTTTGCAAATGAAAAATAACTTGAGTTTTTTTCGATTTATTTACTACAAATATCTTAATAATAATGCCTAAATATACTTTAATAGTAAATGGTAATGCTTTTGAAACAGAAGCGGATGCAGATACACCACTGCTTTGGGTACTACGCGATCAATTAAATCTTTTGGGTACTAAATTCGGTTGCGGAGTTGCCCAATGCGGAGCCTGTACAGTTCATGTCAACGGTGAGGCCGTGCGCTCATGCATCTTGCCTGTTTCTAGCCTCGGAGGGAAAAAAGTGGTAACCATAGAAGGATTAAGTCCGGATGGTAAACATCCCCTCCAACTGGCCTGGCAGGAAGTAGATGTTGCACAATGTGGTTACTGTCAGGCCGGACAGATAATGTCAGCAGCAGTTCTGCTCAAAGAAAACCCCAATCCTTCTGTTCACGACATTGATCATGCAATGTCCGGGAACATATGCCGGTGCGGAACATACATACGAATACGAAAAGCCATTCAACTCGCCGCTCAAAAAAACAAAAGACAATCATCATGAAACCAACAATCTCAAGGCGGATTTTCTTAAAAGCATCTGCAATTTCAGGCGGAGGTCTCTTGCTGGGGCTTTCTGGTCTGGGCGAAATCGTCAAAGCTGATGACGCTGGTTTCGCCGAATTTCTACCTAATGGTTATATCCGGATAAATCCCAGTGGTCAGATCCTTCTTTTGGCACCGAATCCAGAAATCGGTCAAGGGGTAAAAACCTCATTGGCAATGATCATCGCAGAGGAACTCTGCGTTCAATGGAAGGATGTAAACGTTGAACTTGCACCACTTGATGCAAGGCTTGGCCGTCAGACAGCTGGGGGAAGCGGTTCTGTCAGAGGAAGATATTCCGCCCTACGTACAGTTGGCGCTGTCGCCCGGGAAATGCTTGTCTCAGCGGCGGCCCAAACCTGGGGCGTGTCTGTTAAGGAATGTCTGGCGGAGAACGGAAAGGTTGTCCATAGGCCTACATCTAAAATACTTTCTTATGGGGATTTAGCAGGTGTAGCATCAAAACTGGAAGTCCCAATAAATCCATTACTTAAAGATCCGAAGGATTTTAAGTTAATAGGCACCCGGATTGCTGATGCCGATGCTTTTAAAATCGCAACAGGAGTACCACTTTTTGGCATCGACACCCGAAAGGCGGGAATGTTATACGCGATGGTTGCACGCGCCCCTGCCTATGGAAAATCCCTTGCAGCGTTCGATGATAGGGCCACCCTTGAAGTAAATGGCGTCAAAAAAGTAGTAAGACTAAAAAATGCGGTCGCGGTGCTGGCAACGTCCACCTGGGCAGCAAAAAAAGGTCGTGAAGCGCTTAAGCTCACCTGGAACAATTCACAAAAACTTGAAAGTACCGCAGAACATTTTGCGCTCCTGGAATCATTAATTGACAAGGGAATTCAACAGCAGCCAATTAGCAAGCAAAACTCCGGGAATGAAAGCAAAGGGCTAGTCAATGTTTTGGACGTTACCTATAAGCTGCCCTCGCTATCACATGGACAAATGGAACCGCTCAACTTCTTCGCCGAGGTAAAAGCGGGTGAGGCTGACCTATACGGCCCAACGCAGGTTCCTGCACAGGTTCGAAGTGAGGTGTCCAGGCTTCTGGGCATTCCCGAGGAAAAGATTCGTGTAGGTGTTCCGCGCCAAGGTGGTGGTTTTGGAAGAAAGCTGATGACCGACAGTGCAGTTGAGGCCGCGCTGATTTCAGCAGCAGCAAAATGCGCAGTGCAGGTTCAATGGAGCCGGGAAGATGATATGCAGAATGATTTCTTTAGGCCTACCGAAATGTTCCGCTACCGTGCAGAACTTTCAGCTGACAGTCTCTTATCCTGGCATCAGTCTGCGGCAGGAATGGCCGGAATCCGAGGTGACAGCTACATAGCCGGGGTTTTGGAGAATTATAGTACTAAAACCCATGTTCTGAAAACCAATATCCCGACGGGATGGTGGAGAGCGCCAGGAGCCAATACGCTGGCTTTTGCAGCTGAGAGTTTTATAGACGAAATTTGTGTGAAGCTAAAAAAGGACCCTGTGGCTTTTAGGCTGGATATTTTTCAACAGGCGATTTCCAAAGATTATGCGAAGTTAGGGTATGACCCGCACAAATTTAAGAGTGTGGTAGAGCTGGTGGCGAGCATGAGCAATTGGGGAAGACAAAAAAAAGGTGTGTTTCGGGGATTTTCGACCTGGTTCTCGTTCGGATCTTATGCTGCTCAGGTTTTTGAAGTCAAGCTAATTGATGGAAAACCTAAGATCATGAAGGTTTTTTGTGCGGTGAACTGCGGCAGGGTGATCAATTTAAGTGGTGCGGAGAATCAGGTTGAAGGTGCGATTATCGATGGTATATCTCACGCGATGTACCCAAAGGCGACTTTCATCGATGGTGCTGTAGCGGAACGAAACTTTCATAGTTATCAAATGCTCAGGATGAACCAGGCCCCTATGGAAATAGATGTCAGGTTTGTTGATACGCAGGAAAATCCGACAGGCCTCGGAGAACCGGGACTGCCGCCTGCAGCACCGGCCCTGGCCAATGCGATTTTCGCCGCCACCGGCAACCGTATCCGGCAGATGCCTTTTATTGACTATCTATAACGATAACTATCCCACACTGAACACTATTATTGTAAATAATAAGCTAACATGGAAAGAAAGAATTTTATAAAAAGCCTGTTGATTGGCGCCATATCAACTCCCGTTTTTATTGATGCCTGTAAAAAGGGATCAGTTAATGTTGAATCCTCCGGAACGGGTACACCGGGAACGGTCTCCTCCGCTAATGCCAATTGCATTGCAACGCCTGCGGAGATAGAAGGCCCGTTTCCTACAAATGTGCCGAATAGTCTGGTGAGGAGCAACATCACTGACGGGAGAACCGGTCATGAAATGAGGATCAGGATCAATATCCGCAATGCAAACAACAACTGCTCGCCAGTACAGGGAGCCATTGTTGACATCTGGCATTGTGATGCGGAAGGGAATTATTCAGAGTACGGCGGGACAAATTTGCAAAGTGCAAATTTGAGAAACGCACATTTCTTGCGGGGCAGACAAACTACAAATGCATCCGGCGCTGTGCTATTCAATTCTATCTTTCCCGGATGGTACCCCGGCCGGTCTACTCATATACATGTTCATGTCTACAACGCGGCCGGCCTCTCGATGGTGATTACCCAGATTGCTTTTCCCGAGGGTAATGGCACGGCCCTGTCCCTGGTAAACGGCTATGGAAAGGGCATGGCTGGATATACTTATAACAACGCAGATATGGTATTTTCGGATGATCGGTCAGGGGTGGAGATTGCAAGTGTTACCGGAGACCTTGTTGACGGTTTTGATCTTAACTGCAATATAAACATTCGATCCTAAATTGCGTACGATATTTTTATTCTTAAAACCTTCCATTTTAGCCCACGTAATACACTTTTTTTATCGATTGTGTAAATTAAATAAAACCTAGCTATTATATTCGTGAATATTTAAACCAATATTGATGGTACTGAGTGAGGAATCTGACGAAGTTTTGTTTGGCTTAATGCAGGATGACCACGATCGTGCCTTCACTTTGTTATACAATAGGTATTGGGAAATTCTCTTGGAGGTTGCCTTTTCAAAGCTTCAGTCACAAGATGATGCAAAAGACGTTGTTCAGCAGGTATTCACTCAACTCTGGAACAGGAGAGGGGGCGTAAAACTTACTTATACTTTTAGGACCTATATTTCCTCCGCCCTCAAATATAAGATATATGATAAATTGCTGGAGCGCAAGCGAAACAGAGAAGTTTCTTTGGATGATGTATCTCTTGTCGGTAATGCCGAGAATACAACAGATTATCTTTTAGATTTTAATGAATTAAGAAGGCAATTAGAGGTTGTTGTAGAACAGTTGCCCACAAAATGCAGATTAGTCTATAAATTAAGCAGGGAGGAAGGTTTATCTTCAAGAGAAATTGCCGAACGATTGCAAATCAATGAAAAAACGGTCGAGGGCCACTTAACTAAAGCCTTAAAAGTTCTGAAAATAAGGTTCCGGATGGTATTTATATCTATAAATGCATTTTTTTTCTAAAATTTTTCTTTTTATTTATTTTTGAGCAAGGGTATTTTAGTTTTTTACAGACTATATGCTGTAATAACATAAAAATGCCAAACCTAAATACTGCAGAAATAGAAATTCTGATTGAGCGGCTCCACAAAAAGGAGATCACCCCAAAGGAATTGAAACAATTGGAAGAATGGTATTCCTTAACTAGTGATTCCCCATTGATCTGGGATCTCAAAGAGGGGAGTAGATTGGAATTACGCGATGAAATGTTAAGCGCTGTAAAAGGCAATTTAACTTTAAGTAAACCTAAAACTCATCCGTTTCTTAAATACGCTGCTGCCGCTGCGATAATGTTTTTTGCATTGGGCACTATCCTTTTCTTTTCCCTGAATTTAGGTAGCGGTCAACCCACTATGATAACCGTTACTTCCACAGCTGGAAAAGTAATCAGAATATATCTTCCCGACAGTTCAATTGTCTGGTTAAAAGGGAAAAGTCAGATACAATACCCGGAGTCCTTTAAGGACTCAACCAGAAATGTCCTTCTTTCAGGAGAAGCGCTTTTTGAGGTTGCCAAAGATAAAAAACACCCGTTTATCATAAAAACCAACAGGTATATGGCAAGAGTTTTAGGAACAAGCTTCAACATTAATGAAAACAGTAACATGTTTAAGTTAACCGTCCTCACCGGAAAAGTTGCTGTGTTTAATTTAGATGTTAAAAATAAAGCTGTACAGCAATCTGCTCCCCTGGTCATCACTTCCGGTAACGAATTGGAAGCCAGTGTAAAGCTACCATCACCCAAGGTTATGGTAGCCAGAGCGGACAACAAAAAAAGTATTTTCAATGGAACCGAGTATGACATGGGATTTTCCAATACCCCGTTTATTGCGGTGAAAGAAAGAATAGAGAAAAAATTTGATGTAACCATCAACGCTAATGCTGATGCATACGCCGGCTGTATTATTTCTGCAGATCTTACTGATCAGTCATTAGAAAACACTATGTCCCTTGTTGCTGCGGCGCTGAATGCAAAATATACAAAAACAGACAATATATTGACCCTTACAGGAGGAGGTTGCAATTAATGGAATAGATTACCATATATAAAAATACAGCAGGCGTGCTCGAACACCCTGCTGCGTAGAATTAGAAGCCTTTCAAATCAACTAAAACCAAACAAATGTACAAAAAAATGTTCGTAGGGCTAAACCCTGCCCTAAATTCTCGGCATGTTGCCGGATTTTTTGCCCGACCAGCGAAACCCAGTGATCTTCGCACTATTTTGATGAAAATTATGAAGATTTCATTGATTCAAATTTTGATAGCAGTCTTTGCCCTCCAGTTTTCATGGGCGACACCGGTTAAGGCCCAACTGATGGATAAACGCATATCCATCACTTTTACCGGTCAAAAACTTGAAGATGCAGTCAAACTGCTTGCTGATCAGGGCGCGTTCAGGCTCGTATACAGCAATCAATTTGTCAACAAAAAAGCCGGGGTAAACTTAACTTTTAAAGACGCACCCATTAAAGATATTTTACAAAACCTCCTGGCGGCGAATAACTTGACTTATGAAGTACTCAAAAACCAGTTTGTCCTGATAAAAGCGAATCCAGGGTCTCCATCAGGCACGCTCACCCCACAATCTAGAAAAACGCAAACCAGAGAGCCTTTTGTTATCGAGGGAAGGGTTACCGATGAAAATAATGAAGGCATGCCGGGCGTGTCTGTCAAAGTAAGAAACGGGCTTCAAGCTACTGTTACAAATTCCAAAGGTATTTATGCCATCGGCGTTTCAGACGCGGGCAATATACTTGAATTTTCTTTTATAGGTTACAAAACACAAGCCGTTCCCGTGAACGCCGCAGGAACCGTAGATGTTATGATGAAGCCTGATCCATCAAAACTAGATGAGATTTTGGTTATCGGATATGGTACCACGACCAGGCGAACCAGTACAGGCTCCCAGGCATCCATTACGGCCAAGGAAATCGAAAGGCAGCCAGTAACAAATGTTCTTCAGGCGCTTCAGGGCAGAATGCCAGGGGTTTCTATCGTTCAGGCAAATGGCCTTCCGGGGGCTGGTATGAATGTATCCATACGAGGAGCCAATTCTTTGGACAGAGTTAACCGACCATTTTATGTTGTGGATGGCGTTCCATTTCTATCTGAACCAATTACTGCCGCAGTCTCCGGCACAGATGCCGTTCAATCAGCAGAGGGCCAAACAAGTCCGATGAATATCATTAATCCTGCTGATATAGAAAGTATCGAGGTTCTTAAGGACGCCGATGCGACAGCCATTTACGGTTCACGCGGCGCAAACGGGGTGGTTTTGATCACCACCAAGAAAGGTAGGGCCGGAAAAACCCAGTTTTCTGTGAATGCCTCAACAGGAGCCTCGGTTGTTCCCAACTTCGTTGAACTTTTGAAAACAGATCAATACCTGGCTTTGAGAAGGAAGGGTTATGCTAACAATCCGACTGCATCTCCAAATGCTACTTTTGATCCTGATTTGTTGGTGTGGGATCAGAACGCCTATACAGATTTTCCCAGATTCCTGTTGGGAAAAACGGCAAAGACCCACGACATCACCTCTAACATTTCAGGGGGGGATGCCAGGACAAATTTCTACCTGAGTGGAACTTACCATCAAGAAGGTAATGTGTATCCAGGCGAGCAAGGTTATAAAAGAGGTGGCGCGAATTTGAACGTCAACCACATCTCCTCAGATCAGCGGTTCTCACTTGGACTTTCAGCATTGTATACCGCAGACCAAAACAACATAACGGCTACCGATTTAGCAAACTATGCTTACAGCCTACCGCCTAATTTTCCACTATATAATCCCAACGGTAGCCTGTACGCCATCAATTTTTTCAACAATCCACTGGCGTTTCTTCAACAGACAAATGATGCACGTTCGAGTAATTTTCTCACCAGCCTCAATCTGAGGTATAATATCTTGAAAGGGCTTGACATCAAGACTTCAATAGGCTATAGCAAGATCGACTCCAGGGTTAAAAATGTGAGGCCGCTGAGTTCATTGAATATGAACGCATTTCCCGTTCCGACCAGCGGTACAGCGAACGAAAGTTATACCTATACCAATAACTACATTTTTGAACCCCAATTGACTTATAAGCTCCCCGTGTGGAAAGGCAATCTGGATATTTTAGCAGGTGGTTCCTGGCAGTTCAAACAATCAAACCAGCCTTACAATGTTTCGGCAACTGATTTTCTTTCTGATGAATTCCTAAGTAACATCGCGGCAGCAAGGACCAGGCTTTACACCACATCCTCATCAGAATTCAAGTATGCCTCGATTTTCGGTCGCGCCACCTACAATGTTTTAAACCGCTACATCGCCAACTTCTCATTTCGCCGTGACGGCTCCTCACGATTCGGACCCAATAGACGGTTTGGCAATTTTGGTTCGGCAGGGGCAGCCTGGATATTTTCTGAAGAGAAGTTCATTAAGGACAAAACCAAATGGTTTAGCTTCGGGAAGTTGAGAGGTAGCTTTGGCATCATCGGAAATGATGAAATCGGTAACTATCAATACTTCGACAGTTATACCAACAATCCATATATCTATAATAATTCAGCAGGTCTTCAGCCCTCTAGAGTGGCTAACAACGAGTTTCGCTGGGAGCAAACCAAAAAACTTGAAATTGGTTTGGAACTGGGATTCTTTAACGATCGGTTGTCCCTTACAAGCTCGGTTTATCGAAACAGAACAGATAATCAGTTGCTGACGTTTCCTGTAAGTACACAATCAGGTTTCTCAGGATACCAGTCAAATCTACCTGCACTTATTGAGAATTCAGGCATTGAACTTTCATTAACAAGCACAAATTTTAGAAGCAAAATCTTCACCTGGACTTCTTCATTTAATATTTCCAAAAATAGAAACAAGCTTCGCTCATATCCGGGAATCGAGAGAACCAGTTACTATTCCAGATATCAGGTTGGAAATCCCACGAGTTCAGCCTATCTGTATCAATTTACAGGTATTAATCCCACGACCGGCTTACCAACTGTCGCAGATTTAAACGGAAACGGATTGATTGGCGCCGGTTTTGCCGCCACTGGTGCGGGTGACCGGTATTATGTTGGTACCACTTATCCGCAATATTTCGGGGGACTTACCAATTCAATTACTTATAAGGGATTTAACCTCGATTTTACCTTTCAGTTTGTCAAACAAAAAGGCAGGAGTTTGCTTGGATCTTCATTCTATCCGCCGGGATTTGGATACAATGCCGCGGCAAGCGTTGTCAATGACTACCTGGCATTGGGTTCGCAAGATCAGCTGGTTACAGCAGTGACCAATACGCCGGCCGGAAGGGCAGCCTACACTGCATATAGTAACTATACGGTGTCAGATGCATCTTTCGTAGACGCGTCATTCATCAGAATGAAAAACGCAAGCTTGTCTTATGCGCTTCCTGCAAAATGGATCTCCAAGATCAGTGCGCAAAACTTTAGAATCTATGTACAAGGACAGAATCTGTTCACCATAACCAAGTATGATGGTTATGATCCTGAATCACAGGGCATAGGCACACCACCCTTAAGAACTATAACAGCCGGACTTCAGTGTACATTTTAATTAAAAAATCATGAAATTAAACATATTCAATCTTTTCGCATTTGCCGGGCTGGCCATCTGTCTGATGAGCTGTGAGAAATTAGTGGAAATACAACCACCACTGAATGAAACGCCTTCTAACGCTATCTTTTCATCAGACCGCACTGCAATTGCAGCCCTCTCGGGAATGCACTCGGCACTCATCGCCTCGCAGGGACAGAATGACCTTAGTGTAACAACGGCGCTCATGGCAGATGATCTCAGATATCGATCAGGGGTACTTGTGAATCAGGAGTATTATAATAATACTTATCTTCCGAACAGTGCATCCTCAACGTTATTCACAAATTTTTATAACATTATCTATCAAGCCAATGCCATCATTGAGGGGCTTGCAAACTATAGCGGAACTAGCGATCGAATAAGAAGGCAGCTCACGGCCGAAGCGAAATTAATGCGGGCATACTGCTATTTTAATTTGGTCAACCATTACGGAGATGTACCGCTGATTACCCAGACAGATATCAATATAACTGCATTCCTGCCCCGCACTGCCGCGGCAACGGTATATAATCAAACTATAACCGACCTGACAGAGGCAAAGGATAATTTGTTGACGGATTTTTCTTTTACCGCAAACAACAGGATTGGCGTAAATAGATATACAGCTGCGGCACTGTTGGCCCGAACTTATTTATTTACAGGTGACTATGTGAACGCTGAACGCAATGCCTCAGAAGTAATTGCTTCCAACCTGTTTTCAATGATTCCATCCTCAACCATGGCCAGCGGAGTCTTCCAGAGAAATAATCGGGAGAGCATCTGGCAGCTTGGCGCCCCGGTATCAGAAACAAATCAGTATGTGACAGAGGCCGCTACATTATTGCCTGGCTCAAATACACTTGCGGCTTTGAATTATGATTTACAGCCCAACCTGGTGCAGTTGTTCCAGGCAGATGATCTTCGGGGCATAAACTGGATCAGCCGAAGAACAATCTCAGGCACTGTCTATAACATTCCTTTCAAATATAAGTACAGAAATAACGCAGAGGCCGTTGCGGCAAACTCTTTCGAAAACCAGAATATTATCCGCCTGGCAGAAATGTATCTCACCAGGGCAGAAGCAAGAGCCCAACTGGGAACAGACCTGAACGGGGCATTGGCAGACATGAATGTGGTACATCAAAGGGCCGGACTCGCTGCAAGTACAACACTGGACCGAGTTTCACTGCTCAATGAAATCGCTCTCGAGTTTAGAAAGGAATTTTTCTGCGAACAGGGTTTCAGATGGTACAATTTAAAACGTACAGGTAGGGCGGATGCAACACTTTCAGCACTGAAAGCGACTTACCGCCCGGAGGCTAAATTGTATCCTATTGCCCAGGCGATCATCAATGCAAATCCTCAGCTAACCCAAAATCCGGGCTTTTAGCTTTATCATAATCATTTGAGCACAGGGCGATTGGCCCTGTGCCTGATATGGTCATGCGTTTGCAGATCTAAGGGAGACAAACGAGTCCGCCAGAAAGTTTCCAACACAAAAGACCTCACTCGAACACGAATTCAGCAGCTGCTTTCGAGTTCATTGAAAACACGTGAGACATCTTTTATTTTAAAAGCGTGTCTGGTCACAAACTGGTAATTGGACTTGGTTCTACATTATAATTAAAGAAAATGGACAATAATATCGTAAAAATAAGTAACCTTTCCCATCGCTATGGTACCGCATGGGCAATCAAAGACATCAATTTTGAAATCCGGGAACTTGGAGTTCTGGGCCTGCTAGGTTCCAACGGAGCTGGCAAATCCACCACCATGAATATCATGTGCGGGGTGCTCAACCAAACAGAAGGGACTGTTGAAATTGGAGGGTACACCATGCAGCAAAATCCGATACAAGCAAAAAAACTTATTGGTTTTCTGCCACAGAATGCGCCGTTGTACATGGAACTTACCGTGAGCGAATATCTAACGCAATGCGCACATTTGAGACTGATTGAGAAAAAAAATGTCCCTGCTGCAGTAGATAAGGCTATGGCGAAGTGCGGCGTATCGCATTTTAGAAATCGGCTGATTTCCAATCTTTCGGGTGGTTATAAACAACGAGTTGGAATCGCTCAGGCCATTATTCACGAGCCAAAACTCGTGGTATTGGACGAACCGACAAACGGTTTGGATCCCAATCAGATTTACGAAGTGCGCAAACTAATCAAAGAAGTCGGCGAGGAAAAGTCAGTTATATTTTCCTCTCACATATTGTCTGAGATACAGGCTACCTGTAGTCAGGTTAAGATGATAGAAAACGGTTCGATGGTTTTTGCCGATACCATGGACGCATTTAATAACTACATAGCGCCAAATAGCCTGACAATGAACCTTCTCAATCCTCCATCGTTAGATGTACTTCAAACAATTCCAGGCATCAGGAAGGCGGAGGCAATAAATGGAAACAACTTTAGGATTCACTTCGATGAAGGCGAGCAGATCAGCGAACGGCTGATTGAAATCAGCACCGGAGCGGGATGGAGAATGTCTGAGATTACGCTCGAGAAAAGTTCCCTTGATGAGATATTCGCCCAGTTGTCTAACAAGAAAAAATCATAAAATCGAACCTATGCATGATTTGGGCTTCCAGATACCTGCCTAGGTAATATCATTATCACGACTTATTAAATTTGCATGAAAAATATATTAAGAATTGCCCGGATAGAACTAAGCCTTTTATGCTACTCTCCTGTAGCATGGATTGTACTATTGGTTTTTGTCATTCAGGCGTGCTGGCAGTACACCTCCATTATGATGCGAGTGGACCAGGCGCAGCAAATGGGTCAAGTGGCCCAAAGTCTTACAGACCGCGTATTCTCCGGATTTATGGCACTTTATCCCAAAATGCAGGAATATTTATACCTATACATTCCCCTGCTCACAATGGGACTTATCAGTAGAGAAACACATAGTGGATCTATCAAGTTGTTATATTCTTCACCAATAAGAATGATCGACATCGTGGCAGGTAAATACCTCGCCATGGTCACCTTCTGTTTCATCCTCATCAGTGTGCTGCTATCTTTGGGGGCTATATCTTATTTTGCCATCGAAAACGTTGACTTTGTGTTTATCATCTCCGGAGTCATAGGGCTGTATTTACTAATTTGCGCGTATTCCGCCATTGGGCTTTTTATGTCCAGTTTAACAAGTTACCAGGTGGTGGCAGCAATTAGTACGCTAGTAGTCCTTGCCATTTTGAATTTTATCGGAACACTTTGGCAAAATATTCCCTTTGTTAGAGACATTACATACTTTCTTTCCATCAACGGGAGAGCAGAAGAATCCATCAATGGCCTCATCGGGTCCAATGATGTCCTGTACTTTTTAATCGTTATCATTCTTTTCCTCGGTTTGACCCTTCTTAAGCTCGAATTTGAAAGAAGGACACTTTCTCTTTCCACAAGGATAATGCGGTATCTGGGACTTATCGTGGTGATGCTTTTGCTCGGATATTTAAGCTCAAGACCACAGTTTATCAGCTACATCGATATGACAGCAAATCAACGGCGAACCCTGACTACTGACAGCAGGACAATAGTGGAGAAATTCGATGAACCTGTGCTGATCACCACATATGTCAATCTTTTGGATGAAAATTATTCTTATGGATTACCTGCCTTTCAAAATAGCGACAGGAAAAACTTTGATATGTATTTTCGTTTCTTACCCAATATGAAAATGGAATATGTCTATTATTGGGATCATTCTCAGAATACCCGCCTTTACGCTGAAAATCCCGGATTGAGTGATGAACAGATCGCCCGCAAAATGGCCAAGGCTACCGAACTTGATTTTGAAAGCTTCTTACGCCCGGAACAAATCAAAAAACTCATTGACCTCAAACCGGAGCGCAACAGACTCGTGAGGATTTTAACCTATAAGGGAAAAAAAACAGTGCTTCGAATGTATGATGATATGTTTAAATATCCCGCAGAAAAAGAAGTTTCGGCAGCTCTTAAGCGCCTAGTCACCCCCTCGCCGAAGGTTGGCTTTGTTACTGGTCACAGTGAGCGCAACATCATCCGTTCCGGTGATCAGGATTACCAAACATCAACTAATGAGATATCTTTTAGGTATGCGCTTGTAAATCAAGGTTTTGATGTGAGTTCAGTTTCCCTGAATGACCCTGAGCTTATAAAACATGTTAACATCCTGATCATCGCAGATCCAAAAAGTGCATATAGCAACAAGGAATTAGCGAACCTGTCATCCTACATCAAAATGGGTGGCAATTTGCTGATCGCCGGGGAGCCAGGTAGTGGACCTATATTAAATATTGCTTTATCGCCATTAAATGTCAGGATCGAGGATGGGATGATGGTGCAGAAAAGCCAGAACTTCGAGCCATCATTTGTGATGGGAATGATTTCAGTGCGGCGCTGGTCCAAACTTGTTAAAAATAGCAGTTTTTTGAAGCTCGATAGTAGTATGGTCACCACTCCAACTGTTAGCGCTATACAAGTTTTGCCGGGAGGCCTGTACGAATCTTTCCCGGTAATTACTTCAAAGGCATCAGATTCCTGGAGAATAAATGAACTGAGCCTGAATAAAGCAGCCGAGCTGGCCGATGAGAGAAAAAGTGGTGAACAGACATCCTACCCATTGGCAGTAGCACTTAAACGAAAGGTTGGCAATAATGAGCAGAGAATATTTGTTATTGGTGATGCTGATTTTATGAGTAACGCAGAAATTATCAGGCAGAGCCCAAAGGCTGCAAACTTTACTTTCATTACAGAACTTTTTGGCTGGTTTAGCAATGGGGAGTTTCCGATAGATACCACCCGCAAGGAATCTATCGACAATAAGCTACTCCTGAATAATGCGCAGCTGTCATGGATTCGCTGGATTCTGCTTGCGGTATTGCCGGGACTGACCGCGCTGTTTGTTTCATGGATGTTGATATCCAGAAAAAGAAGATAACTATGGATAACAGGAAAAATATTTTCATAGGGGCTTTGATCGTCATTATCGCCCATTGCACTTTAAACAAAGTATTAGCTCAAGAACTTGGTTTATCAAGGGATACCTCGGTTAAAACCGGTATCCTGAAAAATGGCTTTAGATACTATATCAAGAGAAATCTCGAGCCCGCTGGACGTGCAACGATGTACCTGGCAAACAAAGTTGGTTCTATAGTCGAAAATGAACAAGAACGCGGAATTGCACATTTTATTGAACATATGAATTTTAACGGGACAAAACATTTTCCTAAAAATGAACTCATTGGTTATCTTGAGCGTTCCGGTGTGAAATTTGGCGCTGATCTGAATGCTTATACAAGCTATGATGAGACGGTTTATAAACTGCCTCTTCCAACTAATGATGCTGCGCTGTGGAACAATGGTATGCAAATCCTTCGAGATTGGGCTGCAGATGCTACACTCGATAAAATCGAATTCGATAAAGAACGTGGCGTAATACAAGAAGAGCGAAGGCAGCGTTTAAATGCTTCCAGCAGATTAGCCGAACAATATCAGCCACTTCTGTTTAATCAAAGCAGATATGCACAGCGAATGCCGATAGGGCTTGATAATGTGATACTGCATGCTGATGTCTCAGTTGCTCAAAACTTTTATAAGCGCTGGTACAGGCCTGACCTGCAGGCGATAATTATTGTAGGGGATATCAATGTTGATCAAGTCCAGCAACAAGTAATTAAGTTGTTCTCCGATCTTCAGCTTCCTGAAAAACCCGCTGAAAGAATTCCTTATCGTATACCTTTAAAGCCGAATAAAGGGTTCTTAAAAGTCGGTGATCCGGAATTTACGCAATACGCTATTCAATACTTCTTCAAGCAGCTTAACCAGCCATTAAAAACGCCTTCTGATTTCAAAAGGCGATTATTAGAAAGATTAGTCAACCTGCTGTTTGCCAACCGGCTATCCGAAAAATATGACCGGTCTAAACCCGCATATTCTTCTGCCAGGGCAGATGTTGGTCCACTGGTAGCTAATTTGGATGCTTTAAGATTTAGTGTGTCTCTCAATCCAAATACCATTGAGAGCGGATTTAAGGCATTTTGGTCAACGATTGAACAGGTGGGGCGTTTCGGTTTCACCCCAGAGGAACTTTCCCTGGCCAAAGATAGAACCAATCGTTCTATGGAAATCGCTAAATCAGAAAATAACAAAACCAGTTCTGCAGCTTACGCGGATGATTACCTTAAATTTTTTCTGACAGGTGATGCATACTTATCGGGATTTGAAAGAGATGCGCTTTATCATCGATTCATTGCTCAAATTTCCAGTCAGGACATTAACAATTACATTAAGCAATATCTAAACAGTAGTGATCAGACTGTTTTGGTGATTGGGCCTGATAAAGGCCTTAAGAAGCTTCCGGATGAAAAATTGTTGAATGAGTGGATGTCTGATATAGGGAGCATGGCCGTTGAACCTTACCAATTGGCTAAATCAAGCGAAAAATTGTTAAGGACCTTACCTAAACCAGGGAGGATTTCAAAACAGGAAAAAGAAGAGAACGGTATCTATCACTGGCAGTTGGACAATGGGTTGAATATCTTTGCCAAATCTACTGATTATCGAAATGACCAGGTTTTGATATCCGGTTTTAGTGGGGGCGGAACCTCACTTTATAGCCAGGATGATTTCATTTCAGCCAAATATGCCGCTGGCTTTGTTACCAGCAGTGGACTTGGGGAGTTTAATGGAAGTCAATTGTCCCAGCTGTTGAACAAAAAAGCCGTACAAATACAACCTTACATTGCTGAACGAAGGGAAGGCTTTTCAGGGGGCAGCGCTTCAAAGGACCTCCCTACTGCCATGGAGATGATCTATCTCTACATGAGTGAGCCAAAATTAGATACCGCAAAATTTAACAGCATTATCACCCTTTCAAGAGAGGCATTCAATAACCGTTTACCGGATCCGATCCGCGAATTTTCTGATACTGTGGATTATGTGCTTTCCGGTTACCATCTACGCCGTAAGCCTGCTGCTATGCAGGATTTTTCGAAAATCGACTCCGCTAAAGTAAAGTCTATATTTTACCAGCGTTTCTCAAATCCCGGGGATTTTACCTTTGTCTTTACAGGTAATTTTGAAATTGACTCCCTTAAAAAATGGTCTGCACAATATTTGGGTGCCATACCCCCTAACGGAAAAGCGGAGGCTCCAAAGGACTTAAATATTCGGGTTCCAAAAGGTCAGTTCAGAAAAGATATAAGGTCTGGAAAATCCAATAAGGCGACCGTTCAAATGGTATTAAGTGGAGGCTATGAATATGGAGCGGTTAATAATTTATATATCGACCTGTTAACAGAGACACTCCAGTCCCGGCTGGTCAAAAGGTTGAGAGAAGATGAGGGGGGCGTGTATTCGCCAAGAGTGAATAAGACGAAATCCAAGGAACCTATAAACTTTTATGCTTTCACCATCTCATTTGAGTGCGATCCGGCAAGAATGGAGCAGCTTATTAATGCCGCTAAGGAGGAAATATCTAAACTGGCCCAAAGCGGGGTCACCCTTGAAGAGCTGGGGAAATTTAGGGCTGAAAGCCAAAGGTCTCAGGAACTAGCATTGCGAAGCAATCAATTCTGGCTGGAAATCATCCAGCAACAAATCATGAACAATGATCCATTAAAAGACTTGTTCATTGAACAGCAGGCAATGAAAAATCTGAATACAAAAGACAGCATCACTCAAAGTAAAAAACTGCTAAGCCAGGAAAATTGCATCATTTTTACCTTGCGCCCCCTATAGCAATGTTTCTAAACCAGCGCGGGGCCATTGCCCGCGCTGGTTTATTTAATGGCTTACCACTGATTGGGATCTTGTCATCCGCTCAGGGTTTCTCTAATGCCAACATCCAGAGCCATTCAACCACATTACGGCAAAAATTATTGATTAAGAAACTGTAATCAGTAAAAGTGGTAAACAATACCGTAATGTGTATAAACTACTATATAACTGCCCTTGGTATATTTGTAATAAGGGCTTTAGGCAAGATCATTTAAAAAAACTCTGATAGAGTTCATTTGGCAGAATAGCCTCGTTGGCAAGAAGAAATTTCTCAAAATATAAAACATAAAAAAAGACATTATCCATGAAAAAGTATTTATTATTTCTGTCGCTAATATTTGTCATTACGGTTTTTACGCGTTGTGGTAAGGGTGACCTGGGCGAACCGGTAACCTCACCAGAGGGAAATAATGCGGCTTCCAATAGTCCAACCGGGAGTAAAATTAAGATTACCGTTGGATCCTCTGTCTTTACCGCAACCCTTTACACCAATCCGAGTGCGACCGCCTTCAGAGCAATGCTTCCGCTCACACTTAATATGGATGACTTAAACGCAAATGAAAAGTTTTACTACTTCTCCTCCACACTTCCAACTACTGCAACCGTTGGAGGCAATATTCAGGAAGGAGATTTGATGTTGTACGGAAATAACTGTTTGGTGCTTTTTTACAAAGGATTTAATACCACGTTTAGCTATTCCAGGCTTGGAAAGGTAGATAATATCGCAGGATATACTGCAGCTTTAGGCGCAGGGACAGTTTCAGTAAGGTTTGAAACGCAGTAAGGATGACTGTGATAATCAGTTGATCCGCATGCATTGTTGGACTGAGAAAATTGATTCATCGATCGCAAGAAGTGCAGCCTTAGGAATGAAATAATCATGATGTTCCTTTGAGTGGGTTTATTGTTAGGGCAACATCAGACAATATCACATAAATAGAATGGTAGCAATTTAAACTTATAGTTTTTATGGAAGAGGAAAATAAATTCAAGATATCCCGTCGAGATATGATCGTTGGTACCACTGCTGCCCTTTCCGCAATTGCAGCAACTAATATTACAGGAATCAAAGCGGCGAAATCAGATAAGGTTGCCTTGGCATCTGTTGCTTTCAAAGTAAATGGAAAGGAAGTGCAGTTGACTATTGATACCCGAACAACACTGCTCGATGCACTTCGGGAGCATTTAAGATTGAATGGAACCAAAAAAGGATGTGATCACGGTCAATGTGGCGCCTGTACGGTACTAGTCAATGGTCGACGAATAAATTCCTGCCTTTCCCTGGCGTTACAGCATGAAAATGATACAATTCAAACCATTGAGGGTTTGGGGTCACCGACTGATCTACATCCCATGCAGGCCGCATTCATTAAACATGATGCCTACCAGTGCGGATACTGTACCCCCGGCCAGATCTGTTCAGCAGTAGCAGTACTTGAGGAAATTAAATCGGGTATTCCCAGCCACACAAGTATTGACCTCAATCAAAAACCACTCTTCAATAGTGAGGAGGTCAGAGAGCGAATGAGTGGTAATATCTGTCGCTGCGGAGCTTATTCTAATATAATTGAAGCGATTGCCGAAGTCGCTGAAAGAAATGCCTAAGCAGGAATAAATTTTTTAATCATAATCCTACCATATGAAATCTTTTACATACCAGAGGGTAAGTTCTGCATTAGAAGGTGCTCAAGCTGCTGCCGCCAATGTGGGTTCAAAGTTTATTGCAGGGGGGACGAATTTGCTCGATTTAATGAAATTACAAATCGAGACACCTTCCCACCTTATCGATGTCAGCAGAATACAATTAGATAAAATTGAAAAAACGGCTGAAGGTAGCCTCCGTATCGGTGCAATGGTATCCAATACGGATCTGGGTGCACATGAGTTGGTTAGGCAAGATTATGGCCTGCTATCCAGGGCACTATTCGCCGGTGCATCAGGTCAGCTCCGCAATAAGGCCACGATAAGTGGAAACCTTCTTCAGAGAACCAGGTGCCCGTATTTTTACGATACCAATCAGTTATGTAACAAAAGGGTGCCGGGAAGTGGTTGTGCGGCTGTTGCGGGCTTTAGCAGGCAACTTGCAATCATTGGCAGTAGCGATTCCTGCATCGCCACTCATCCCAGTGACATGGCTGTTGCAATGATGGCCCTTGATGCTGTGATTGAAACCATTGATGATCGCGGCAACGAACGAAAAATTCCTATTGCCGAATTTTATCGACTGCCAGGTCATACTCCCAATCTGGAAACAACACTTCGGAAAAATGAAATGATCACTTCAGTTGTGCTTCCCCCGCCTGTGGGTGGGAAACACTTTTACCAAAAAGTTAGAGACCGTTCATCTTACGCATTCGCTATTGTTTCCGTAGGTGCAATTATCTTTCCTGATGGTTCAGGTAGGGTTGCCCTTGGCGGGGTTGCAGCAAAACCCTGGCGAGTTACCGATGCAGAGCAGTATTTGAGAACTGGTGCCGTAAAGTTTACCGAACGGATACTGGAGGGATCAAGACCCACCTCACAAAATGAATTTAAGAGAACACTTGTACAGCGAACGGTAGAATCCGTGTTGCAACAATCCAGGAGGTAATATGAAATTTGATAAACCAGCGGGTAAAAACCCGATAGACCAAATGAAAATTGTTGGAAAGCCAGTTGACAGGATCGATGGCCCTAGAAAGACAACAGGTACAGCAACATATGCATATGAACATGAGATCAATGGTTCAAAGCCAGTCTACGGCTACATCGTTGGGGCGGGTATTGCAAAAGGTAGGATACAGGCAATTCATCAAACAGCCGCCAAATCATTGCCAGGGGTGTTGGGTGTCATTACATCGGCAAATGCAGGGAGCCTTCAGACCGGAAAATTTTATGCCGACAGACTGTTTGCAGGACCAGAGGTGGATCATTATCACCAGGCCATCGCTATTGTGGTTGCCGAAACCTTCGAGCAGGCCAGGGCAGGGGCCGCATTGATCAAGGTGGACTACCTGAAGAGTAAGGGTGAATTTGATCTTAGTGAGGCGGGAAAAACAGCAATTGTACCCAAGGCTGGCGAATTTGGTCCTCCGCCGGAATCACATACCGGAAATTTTGATGCTGCCTTTACAGCAGCACCCGTTAAGATTGATGAGACCTATTTTACACCCGATCAATCACATGCCATGATGGAGCCCCATGCCACTATTGCCAAATGGGAGGGAAATCAGCTTACCTGTTGGTGCTCCATTCAGCAAATTAATTGGGGGTTAAGGGATTTGGCCAATGTACTTGGTATTGATAAAAATAATATTCGCCTGATATCGAGTTTTATCGGGGGCGGATTTGGTGGAAAGGGTACTGTACTCTCTGATATGGTAGCTGCCTCACTGGCCGCTAAAATTACAGGCAGAACAGTAAAAATCGCCTTGCAACGGGCTTTGATTTTTAACAATACTACCCATCGGCCCGCTACTATCCAGAGGGTAAGAATTGGAGCGAATAAGGATGGGGTCATTACGGCTATTGGTCACGAAAGTTTATCGGGCAACATCCCTGGGGGTATACCGGAGTCTACTACAGCTTCTACCAGATCACTGTATGCAGGAAAAAACAGAATGACCCAATTAAAATTAGCTGTGCTTAATTTAGGCGAAGGGAGCGCAATGAGAGCCCCGGGAGAGGCTCCGGGAATGATGGCGCTTGAAATTGCCATGGATGAGCTCGCTGAAAAACTGGGCATGGATCCGGTGAAATTCCGCATTAAAAATGATACGCAATTTAATCCCGAAGAACCCGCCAAACCTTTTTCTACACGTTTGCTTGTAGAGTGCCTTCAAAAAGGAGCGAAGCAATTTAATTGGAAGAACAGGAGTGCAACTCCCCGACAAAGAAAAGAAGGTAACTGGCTTATTGGTATGGGAGTCGCTTCGGCAGTTCGTGGAGCACCAATCGCGAAGTGCGCTGCCAGAGTAAAGCTAAGCAGTAAAGGCATAATCACGGTAGAAACCGATATGACCGATATTGGTACAGGCAGTTATACAATCATTGCACAGACAGCAGCGGAAATGCTGGGGGTAGGTATGGACATGGTAGTTGTAAAACTGGGTGACTCCTCATTCCCAGAGTCTTCAGGTTCTGGCGGACAATGGGGCGCTGCATCCTCTACTTCAGGGGTGTATGCTGCGTGTATGAAACTGCGTGAAAAAGTAGAACAGATTTTCGGACTTGAGATCGGTAAGGCTGCATTTGCAGATGGTAAGGTAAGTTTTAACAATAAACATTTTCCCTTAGAGAAAGCAGCAGAAGCGGCTGAACTGATAGCGGAGGACGAGATGACCTATGGCGATTTATCCAAAAAATATGCACAGGACACTTTCGGCGCCCATTTTGTAGAAGTCGCTGTTAACAGCTTCACTTATGAAGTCCGGGTGAGACGAATGCTGGCGGTGTGTCACGCCGGACGAATACTCAACCCTAAATCTGCACGTAGCCAGGTTATTGGCGCTATGACAATGGGGATCGGTGCAGCACTGACGGAAGAACTTGTTGTCGACAAAAAAATAGGTTTTTTTGTCAATCATGATTTGGCCGGCTACGAAGTGCCTGTTCATGCAGACGTCCCACATCTTGAAGTCAACCTTTTGGAAGACCTGGATCCAACGATGTCACCTATGAAAGCTAAGGGGATTGGTGAACTCGGGCTGGTCGGGGTAGCAGCGGCAATTGCAAATGCGGTTTACAATGCTACGGGAATCAGAATCCGGGAATATCCCATCACAATGGATAAACTTCTAAAAAAGGAACTAACGACCTAGAAAGTAACAGCTCCCTGTTCATCTTGATGGCCGTAGCTTCTAGGGAAATACTTTTCTTTTACCAGGAGACAGCACACTATCCATAAGCAACATAGCTTTCTGTTTTGAACGCAGAAAAAAAAATGAACTAGGATAGGCGAAAAACTGCCTAAATAGAGTCATGGGAAGCAATTCTTTTAGGAAAGTAAAGTGACAATTCCAAACTAGATCCAGGTCCTTGTGACCATGGTTGAAGTAACATAAAACAAATCAAAACGTATTGAAGAAAACAGGCTTCAGTTTAAAAAAAATTACAGGTATACATTTAAAAATAAAAATAACATCATGATGAAAAAATTAATAATTCCTATTTTAACCTTGTCGGCTTGTATCAGTATATGTGTTGCGCAGACCAAACAAAAAAATAACACCTCAGATGTGCAAGCTATATTTCCAAAAGGGAAACTAGGTCCCGCTGACAACTTTACCGGCAAGGCCTGGAACATTGGCCTGGTGGAAACCGATACCATGTATAATACCGTCGTTGGCAACGTGTATTTCGAGCCCGGGGCAAGAAGTAACTGGCATTCACATCCCGCAGGTCAGATTCTAATATTTACCGATGGAACCGGTTACCACCAAATCAAAGGAGAGCCACGTCAAACTGTAAGAAAAGGTGATATAGTGAAATGCCCGCCAAATGTAATACATTGGCATGGAGCAAGCCCTAATCAAGGTGTACAACAATTATACATCGTTCCGAACACAGAGCAAGGAATTGTAAAATGGTTGCAGCCCGTTTCCGATCAAGAATATCAAAATGGAAAATAACGAAACCATCAACGATGACTGATACCGGAATTAAAAATTAGACTGGAAGACCCAGGGGATTGTCACTGCTGGTTTAGCCAAAAACGTAGAAATGAATTTAAAAAAATGGCAATAGAACAAAGAAATATCAATTTGAGATGGTCTGACCTGGACCCAAACTTCCATGTTAAACACAGCAGCTATTATGACCTGGCCTCCCAATATAGAATGGAGATCTTAGAATATTACAATATCACAATGGAGGTCATGGAGAATCACGGCTTTGCTCCGATTTTATTAAGAGAGGAATGCGTTTTCAAAAGGGAAATCAGATTTAAGGATAAAGTTACGATCAATTTTATTATCGAAGAAATGAATGAGTCGTCTACCAAATGGAATATTTACATGAGTTTAAAGACCCTAACGGAAAGACAAAGGCAAATTTACGGGTGGATATCGTTTGGTTTGATATCAAAGCTAGAAGAATTATGAGGGAACTTCCCGAAGTACTACAGATGGGCCTGCTTCGAATGATGGAAGATGCAGAATATTATAAATAGCGAAATGGTAGAAGTCGGGGTTGATGAGCTTTCACTGAAATAGGTATCGAAACCATAAAATCATGATTAGAATATTGATATCAAGTAGTCGGGATAGGACAAAAAGGTTATGCGTCCTTAGCTTTGATGATTTATAGGCAATAGGTTTGAAATTCTTAACCTTTGGTTTGATAATCATTACCCCCGCCTTTCTGGGGTAACTAACTTTGTATTTGTTTATTAAATCTATCATGATTTCAGATTCACATTACAATATACATCCAGGGGAGGCTGAAAAGGATATTTTTGAGCGACTATTATCCGGTGAGGCCATTCTTCCAAACGATGCTGAGATAGGCAGGTTAAGGGATGAAGCATTCGCTGTTAAAGCGTTACTCAATGAGATGAATAATTCAGCCGATCCTCTTGAAATTTCACGCATGCTATCAAAGATTCTCGATAAAGAGGTTCATCAGGTTGCAGTTTTTACACCCTTGTATATCAATTGCGGAAAACACATTAACATCGGTAAAAATGTTTTCATCAATTTTGACTGCACCTTCCTCGCATTAGGTGGAATCACCATCGAAGACGATGTTTTGATTGGCCCCAAAGTAAGTCTTATTACCGAAAATCATCCCTTGTCACCGCAGGAAAGAAAAGGGATGATTTGCACACCTATCCTGATCAAAAGAAATGCATGGATAGGGGCGAATGTCACCATACTACCGGGCGTTACAATTGGTGAGAATGCCGTTGTCGCAGCAGGAGCAGTAGTAAATAAAGACGTTCCAGCCAATTCCGTTGTCGGTGGAATACCTGCGAAAATTATTAAGGAAATTAACACTTAAAAGTTCAACATGAAATCATCAGAAAAGAATAATTCGAGAAGAAAATTTATTCAACAGGCAGGAATTGCTGGGGCTGGTATAGCACTTGCCGGTCCGTTACAAGTTTTCGCAATTTCAAATAACAATAAAGAAAATATGACTACCAATATTATTTCAAAAGGTTACGCGGGAAAAGATGTAGCCGGAAAAATGGTTCCATGGAACTTTGAGAGAAGACCAGTGGGCGATAATGATGTTCTGATAGAAATTAAATATTCAGGCATTTGTCATTCAGATATTCATACGATCAAAGGACATTGGGGCGAACAAAAATATCCTCAGGTTCCAGGTCATGAAATTGCCGGTATCGTGACAGCAGTAGGAAAAAATGTTGTCAAATTCAAAGTAGGTGACCAGGCTGGCGTAGGGTGTATGGTCAATAGTTGTATGAAATGCGAGAGTTGCAAAAGCGGAGAAGAACATCATTGCGAGACTGGAGGAATGATAGGTACCTATGGCGTTCCGGAAAAGTCCTCGCCTAGTGGGATTACCCAGGGAGGTTACTCCAATAATATCGTTGTAACAGAGCACTTTGCAATAAAAATCCCTAAAAGTATTGAGCTGAAATATGCTGCGCCATTGCTTTGTGCCGGCATAACGACCTATTCACCAATGATGAAAGTTAAATTCAAAAAACGGGATAAGATTGGTGTAATAGGAATTGGTGGCTTAGGGCATATTGCCGTGAAGTTAGCCGTATCCAAAGGTGCTGAGGTTTACGCATTTACCACATCAGATTCAAAAGTAAATGACATCAAGGCCTTCGGGGCAAAAGAAGTCATTGTTGTAAAATCTACAGAAGATCTAAAACCATATAAAGGGAAACTTGACTTTATGATTTCTACTGTTCCATATGCATACGAAATGTCACCTTATATAGATTGTGTGAAAAAATACGGATATTTTACACAGGTTGGGCAGCCCATCAACGGGGAGCTGACCATAAATAATTTCAATATGATCTTCAACCGGGTGAATTTCAACGGCTCCTTAATTGGTGGAATTCCCGAAACACAGGAGGTAATGGATTATTGTGCCAACAATAAAATCTATCCGCAGATAGAAGTTATTAAAGCTTCAGAGATAAATGATGCATGGGACAAAGTAGTCAGCAAAAAAGCGAGGTACAGATACGTTATTGATGCGAGTACATTCTAATTGAAGGTTATGAATAACTTACAGTTGACAATTATATCGATATCCTTTTTCTCTTTGAGCATGGTAGCCCCTGTTAGCGAACTTTGGATAGATCATGTATCAACAGTCAGCACCACAGATAATCAAACAAAAGGTAAGATGAAAATAACAATCGGATCCAAAGTTTTTACAGCAACATTAAGTAACACTAAAGCTGCTGATGCTTTCAAGGCAAAGTTTCCCCTGAACATTAGGATGGAAGATTTGAATAAAAACGAAAAGTTTTACTATCTCCCAGAAAATTTACCTGTCAGCTCATCTCCCGGAGGTAAAATCCAGGCAGGAGATCTGATGTTATACGGAAACAAATGCGTAGTCATATTTTACAAGGACTTACAAACCTCCTACAGTTATACCAGGCTTGGTAGGATTGACAATTCTGCCGAACTAGTTGCAGCACTGGGTTCAGGTGACGTGAATGTAAAATTTGAATTATAATTATCCCACTCGCCGTTACCATGACTGCGTATTAAATCTCAATTTACGGATTTGAATAACGATAAGCAAAGGCAAAAGTATCGCGAACATAAGATATATGATAAGCAATGAAAAAAGTTTTAAGAAGATTCAGGCACTCATGGAGCAACAGTTGGATACGCTAGCAGATACAGATCCGGATTTACATAAGATTATCAACAAAGTGGAAATTTCGTTAGCTTTGACCATATCGTTTCGGAATTTAGGATCAGTATGTTTCGGTTTAAACTGACCACTACAATAGACTAATAAATAATAGGTTAGGGATAAGTCGTGTCTTCTCTAAAACTGGTCAATCCGACACGGAATCACTTGGTCAACTAAGCCGAAATCTCCACCCTTGCAAACAAAGGTGTTTTTTCTTAATTCTGAATAGAAATCAAGGGTAAAAAGTCTGACAAAAGTCTGCCAAATACCCCCTAAAAATAGCGAAATGAGAAAAGTAAAACCCCTCTCAGAGTATCCAAAAGGCATCTAAGGAGAAATATTAGGCGAACCATTCAATCAGATATTCTCCGCTTAGCTCATAAATATTTTATTTTCAAATTATTTATGAGTTTTTTTGTTTTGGCGTTTGTCTGAGTTTTGACTTCAAGAGCCGGTGATATCAGTTAAATACAGCTTACTGGCTTCAAATTTGACGTTAGTGGAGAATATTGCAATTCCCATTAACAGTGCTAAAATCACCTTTGATGGTCAAATTGGTGCTTTTTTAATTTCATTCAGCCAAAAATTCAGCCACGGAAAGGGTATGTCAGGAAAATCATACATTCAACCTATGTTGCCCACCCTTTCATCAGCTGATTTTCTCCCGTCATTATAAACTGTATCTAAAGTTAGTAATTTCAACTTTGACACAGTTTATTTACACTCTTGATACCTTTGGGTAAATCATATATCTTCCATCTTCTACAGTTTCTCAATCTCTTTCTCCAGCTTTTCCAACTCTGAGGGTCTGGGGGCGTTTGCTGTCTTAATAGAACCCTTGCTATCAATCAATAGGTAGGTGGGGAAGCCACCAATATTAAAATTGCCCATCAGTAATTTAGACTCATCATCATCAAGGAAATAGTTTTCACCTTTTATGTTTTTTTCTTTTACTAACTTTATCCAGTTTTTAGCAGTTGACTGCAGACATAGATTTACAAAAACCACATCTTTGTCCCGAAACTTTTGATGCAATGCCGGCGTGAATTTAATTTCATTAAGACAAGGTACACACCATGTTGCATAGATATCCAAATAGATAGCCTTACCAGCATACTTTTTTGACAGGAAATTTAAAAAGTCTGGGTCTTTTATTGTTGAAACCTTGTTTTCATTATCTAGATACTGCATTTTAGTCAATGCTGTCGGCTTTACAACCACATTTCCAATGCGGTTTGAAAGAAGTTCGAGGTAGTGAAATAAAGCAGGATCAGTAAAATATTTCTTCATAAAAGACAGCTCATCTTGCAGTGCTGGTGTTTTCTTTAATTGAGTAGAAAAGAAAGTGAACATTAAGTAATCCCGACTAATGCTGGAAGGTTCTTTAAAAAAGATTTCAGCCCCCAATGTTAAAGCTTGTTTAAATTGTCCTGATTTAATCGCCTTTATTATTGAGCTGTCAGTTCGAGTTTTCCAAGACACATAGTTTTGAAGATGATAGGGATACATCATCGATACAAAGTTGGTGTCAATGCCAAACTCAAAGAAAGGATCCTTAAACATGTTTATTCTTTCAGATCTGCTTACAACTGAGTCTGTGCCTTCATTTACATAATCAGAGATCCAATTGGATATCCCATACTTGATATCTCTTTTAGCAAAATCAACAATCATAGGATCTATATCATATTGTTTTGCGTAGTCATTAATTGCTGTTAAGTAACGCGAATAATCCTTTTTAGCGTCTGTTAGCATTTCAGTTGCAGACAATGCATAACTGTATTTTTTATAGGGAAGTTGACTTAAATAATAATGAAGTAGATTTAACTGGGTACTTATTTTGGCATGATCACCCGAAATAGTTAACCATTTGAAGTTAGGCGTATTTAATAAAGCCGCATCAATTACCAGGTGTATAGAGTCTCCTGGCACCACGTACAAATTGATAAAAGTATTATTGTAGGCTAGGGTCATGTTTTGAGTAAACAGCATATTTTCTTCTACAGCAAACTGCATCTGGCTATCTATTTCGGCACTCTTTCTGGTATTGTTAAAGGGATTTAAAAAATTAACGCCAAGAACTTTTGGCGTGCTAGCTGTACGATTAATGATTTTGCCTGTAATAACTACCCGCTTAGCGCTGGTTTGGGCAAGTAAATTGTTCATTGCCAAATAAAATAGCAAAAAGGTGATTATGTTTCGTCTCATAACTTAATTTTTCGGATATAGGTAATCGCTGCCACCCATTTTTCAGTGTTTTAAGCATTATAAATTGATGATTATATGATTGTTGAGCTGATTAACGCATGGCTTTCAGGCTTGCCTTTATTTGCTCTAAATTTTGTCGGGAGATGGGAATTATCGTTTCATCTTCTAGCAATAAAGTGCCGCCATCTTCTTTTTGGAGGCTTTTAACATAATCTAGGTTTACCAAGTGAGATTGATGTGAACGTTTAAAGTTGTATGGCGCCAAAAGCTCTACAAATTCTTTTATGGTTTTGGAAACCATAATAGGTGATGAGTTTTTCAGATAAAAGGTGGTATAGTTATTTGAGGCTTCACATCGTATAATTTCATCTACTTTAACATAGTATGTTTGCTTTAGGGTAGGCAAGGCTATCTTTTGCGATTTGGTTCTATTGTTATTGATATAATCCAATAAATTCTTCAAGTTGAGGTTCTGCTTTTTTGAAGCTATTTTTTCTTTTGCCTTTTTTATAGCCTGTTGCAGTTCTATAATGTTGATAGGCTTAAGAAGGTAATCTAGCGCAGAGAACTTAATGGCCTGAATTCCATATTGATCAAATGCAGTAACAAAGATGACTCCGAAGTCAATCGTTTTTAATGATTTCAGGATTTCAAATCCAGATTTATCATGTAACTGTATATCTAAAAAGAGCAGCTCGGGTTGATGGGTGTTGAGGATTTCTATTCCTTCTTCAACAGATGTACCCACCGCAACAACAGTGATATCTCTGCACCATTTATTTAATATAATTTGCAAATTTTCAATGTTATGCTGCTCATCATCTATGATTACGCTTCTAATCTCCATTTGATATCCAGTTTTTAATTTCAAGTATTACAACAGTTCCTTCTTCGTCTGATTGTATTTTTAATGTTGCAGGTTGTTTTTTAAAAACCTGATTGAGCAGATCCAATCTTTGCCTACATAATTTTAATCCGAGGGAGCCAGGTTTCTCCATTCCTTCAGGCAGCAAGAATCCTTTGCCATTATCTTTAATAATGAATTTCAGATTGCAGTTTTCACTTAAAATGTTAATTGAGATAGATCCTTTTTCTTTCAACTTAGAAATACCATGTTTTACCGCATTTTCGATAAAAGGCTGTAGCAATATAGCAGGAACATCAATATTTTCAGTATTCAACGTGTCAGCTACATTAAGCTCGTAGGTAAAGCCGAATCTAAGTTGTTCAAGTTGCAGATAATCTTCAGCAATCTTTAATTCCTCTGCCAGGGAAATCATCTCCTGTTCACTGGTTATCAGTACTTTTCTTGTTAGTCCAGCAAATTTCGATAGATAAATATTAGCATCTAAAATCTTATCCTTATTAATCAGATTTTGAATTGAACTGAGCGCGTTAAATATAAAATGGGGGTTAAGTTGCGCCCGAACCGTTTTTAATTGAAGTTGAGCTTGTTGTCGCTGTCTATTAAGTTTTCTCAGTTTATCTTTAGTGTATTTGCGGTAAACAAAAAATACAACAATAGTGAATAAAATAAGGCCTATTAAATAAGGTAACCAATAGTTGAAGTTTGGCAAAGAAGCAGCTGTTACATTGAAAGAAATCCTAACCAAACTTGCCTCTGTCCATTTTGGCTGTTTTGTTTGTTGTTGTACTACAAAGTCGTAATTTCCAGGTCGTTTAAAATAGGTTTCTTCTAATTCAATATTTCCTTGAGCGTCTAAAAATCCTATCCAAAGCGTATCCTTCTTACCTTCAAAATTCCTGATCAACCGAGCCGAATGAACTAGAGTTTCCTCCTTTTTAAATTTGAAAAGTATCCTTTTTACGCTATCTATAGGGAAATTGAAATTCTGTGGAAGGTTATTTAGAGAAGACCAATTTGCATAACCCTTGTTTATATGTTCAGCTTTTAAGTTAAAATAGGAATGACGAGTTGAAATTACTATTTGCTCAAGTATAGGTTTATAATTGATGCGCCAATCGAATACTACACCATCTCTTAAACTGTAGTTATCTTTGTTTGCTACTTCAACCATGATTTTTTTGCCTGGATAATTGAATTTACCTATTGCACCATAAGGTTGTCTTGCTCCGTATTTTTGTTCAAGATTGGGAATGGGCGACCATTTTACAAGCTCTAAGCTATCATTTTCAACTATCCGATATTGATATGCTTTGTAGTTATGCTTTGTAATTCCCATCGATATTAAAATGGCATCCGATGAATCTGAAATCAGGTAAACCGGATATTCTTTGGTTTGTGAGTATACAGGTCCAGAAAAGTATTTTTGGAGACTGGGGTTTAATTTTACGCCTAGTAAAAGTGGACTTTTGGGTGCCATCTTGATGATATCGTCATTCTTATTACTCTGGAATTTTAAAAAAATGCTGTAAAGTGAAGTATCACTGACCGCAGATACAAATGGCTGTTTAACCATTGTTTTTCTTTCAGTGCCAATAACCTCGAAAATAAAATTCTTCCCAAAAGATTGTTGTTGCCCAACTGCCTGTTGTGAAATCATAAGAAGGAGAAATATCCACAATAATTTGCGATTGAACTGATCAGTCATTTGTTGTAAAGCCTGCTTTTCGTTAAGTCATACAAACTTGTTATAAATAAACGATTGGAACAACAATGATTTAGAATTTGGTAGGAACTGTTGAGAATCTAGTTTAGCATTTTAAATTATTTTGAGATAATTGTCGAGTTAGAATGATGATAAAGTTAAATGAAAAACTCCGCCCAAACTCCTCCAAAAAATTGGTCAAAGGTTGAAGGATGCACCGAATTTTGGGTTGAAAAAAGGTGTGTAGATGTGTAATTATCTACGTGGAATTTTAAGTCTTTTTAGAAGATTCAAGCAAATTTCGTGGATTCGTTGACACGAGAAATTATAAAAAATTGGCTTGAATACCTTTTAATGCGGATTTTTGATGTTTTTTAACATCTATATTAGAACCCGAGTTTTAGAAGAAAAATATCATTTTTGTCTCCTAGTCCTTTACAGATTTTTTAAATTCCCGTTGCGGATCGTCCTTTAATTCACTAAATAGTTGTTATGAAATATATTAAAATTGAACCAGAAGTAATTGTAGGATTGGGAGAAGACACTAATATTGGAAAATCCAGCGTTCCACCACTTGTTACGGATTTGCATATCAACCTGGAAGATTGGTTGGGAGATGATCTGATGGAAATCTATCCTGTTTTTATTGTTACAGAACGTCTTAAATCTGCTTTGGAACTTACAACATTTTCAGGTTACAGTATCAGAAATTTAAAACTTACTTTCGATGACTATTTTGAAAACAATTATCAGCTGGAAACAAAAGTTCCACGTTTCTACTGGATGGTTATTTTGGGAATTAAAGAAAAGGGCGATTTTTATATTGATGATTCTCAAATGTTAAATGTCTCATTTGAGGCACTTTCGTTCCTGAAAAAATTTACCTTAAAAAATGCTCTTTTTGAAAATGATCCAGTGTCCAGAGAGGTTGATAAAATATTTGAACTATATGAAAAAAGAGATAAAAAGCGCTAATTCTTATTCGTACAATAAACCAATACCACAATATGTTAAAATTGATGGCACAATAAATGCCAAAGAGAGATATAAAATAAAAAATGATGCTAAAGAAGTTGCCCTCCGTATTCATACTGGTATTATTATTTTCCCAGGCATTGGCCCAGCCCTTTTCTTTGAAGTCCACAAATGCAGCGAAGCCTTTCAGCCTGGACATTTACTTTGGCACTGAAGGTAAGGGGGCATTTGTCCAATATCGTGGTCAGCAAGGCCTTATCCCTCTTCGGCTAAAAACCCTGAACAACCAGGGAAAATCAGCGCAATCCAAAGTGACCTATGTGTGGGACGAGGTAATTGGAGGAAAGGCTGCCGGCAGCTACGGACTTACCCGGGAGGCTGGAAAATTGTCAGGGATATGGTACAAAAGAGGTAAAGAGGGTAGGCAGTTTCAGCTGGAGCAGATCATAGTACCCAGAGACGAGGCAAGGATTGATAAGTATCTTCTCCATGACGTGCTGATTTCCTTCCGGCATACATCTGACAACCTGCTGATCTTCAGCTATAGCGACGGCAGCACAAAAACCAGCCAGCTTCCGGGATTTGACCATCCCAATCCCCAGCTGCATGCCACGATTGCCGATTACAATTTCGATGGCTTTGATGACGTTGCATTTTCCATACCGGACGCGGGCATGGGCGTCTATCGGACTTTCAGTATCTATCTTTATAATCCCAGATCGAAGCGTTTTAACCTACTGGCTGAGCCCAATGCGCCCCAGGCGAAATGTTCAGGCCTTTGTGATGTGGCACTGGATAAAAAGAACAGGCTTTTAATGTCCTCATGCCGCGGAGGGGCGACCTGGTGGAAGGATGTTTACAGTTTCTCCAATCACGATAATCTCGTTTGGCTAAGATCAACTAAACATTCTCACTAAAATGTGAAATATTTCCCTTACCCGGAATTGGAACGATTAACACCAAAAGTGACGAAGAATCACTGTTCCCGAAATATATAATCTACACTAAGAAGTTGTTTAAAACACATCAAAACAGGTAAAAAAAATGGTGACCCAAATTGGAGGGCACTGAAAAACTACGCAATGAAAAAGGACTTATGAATTTTTGATTGCATAAGCCCTTTTCTTTATGATATTCGCAATCTTCTAAATTTTATTTTGCAATTAGATGATTCTAAAAGAGCCTATCTGCCATTTTTACTCAATGCTTAATACAACGTTTTTTCAGGGACTTTTTCCGTACCCTCCCCAAATAGGGACCTAATTTTAATCTGTATCGCGCCACCCTCACTGGCTTACCTCATCTAAATCATTAATAAAGACATGGTTCCAGATGCCGGTTGTAAAACATTTTTTTCTGAAATTATCCTTTGCTCTCGTTACTAAATTGTATAATCAATCGAACTCATATGGGCTTCACCCATACGGTCGCCGTAAATAGGGAATTTAGATAATATGGTATCAATGTCCTGAACATCTTTTTGAGTCAAATTAAGATTCTGAGCACCTAAATTTTCCAATAAGTGTTCTTCCGTACGGGTCCCAGGAATTGGCACAATGCTTGGACTTTTTGCAAGTAACCAAGCAAGAGCTACTTGAGACGGTGTAGCATGCTTTGTTGCAGCGTAGCCTTTAAGCCATTCAATCAGAGGCATATTCAATGGCAAGAACTCTTTCGAAAAGCGCGGAAAGCCAGCACGGAAATCCGTTGTCTTATCAAACTTTGTTTTTGTATCATACTTACCAGTTAAAAATCCTGCACCTACGGGTGACCAAGGTACAAATCCGATGCTCAATTCTTCACAGGTTTTTAGTATACCATTTAATTCTACATTACGCGTCCACATAGAATACTCTGACTGCACAGCGCTGACAGGCTGAACTGCGTGGGCGCGGCGTATAGTTTTGGCACTCGCTTCGGATAGGCCAAAGTGCAGTACTTTTCCTTGCTGAATAAGTTCTTTAATGGTACCTGCTACATCTTCAATTGGCACATTGGGATCAACACGGTGCTGATAATATAAATCAATATGATCTGTTCTCAGGCGCTTCAAAGATTCTTCAACGACTTTTTTAATTCTTTCAGATCGGCTGTCTAATGCAATTGTACCATCGATTGCAAATCCAAATTTCGTAGCAATCTTGACCTGATCGCGAAAAGGTTGAAGGGCTTCTCCAACAAGTGTTTCATCTGTGTAGGGACCGTAAACTTCTGCAGTATCAAAAAAACGTACGCCATTCTCGAATGCTGTTCGAATAGTTTTAATAGACTGTTGATGGTTAGCGGGTGGATTATAATTCCCGACCATATTCATACAGCCCAAGCCTATTTCTGAAACTTCCAATTTTCCTAATCTTCTTGTCTTCATATTATTTCCTTTTTGGTCCTGTTTATGTTCGAATTGATTATTAGATGCAGACAACAAATTGGGGGCAAACAGTAAACCCATTCCTGCAAGAGCAGATTGTTGAATGAAATTTCTTCTTGAATTATTCTTCTCCATGATTTTTGATTTTATCTGGTATTACCTTATCTGATTGACTCATTTTAATTTAAAATTTCTTTGGAGGTGGGTCGGATAACTTTCTAAATCCTTTACGATATCACCATCCTTGAAAATGTCAAAACATTGTAATCTGGTAAAATTTCTACTCCGCAGAACCGGTAATTGCTTGTAATTGGGATAAAGAAATCAGCAGTACTTCTACCCTGAAATAAAACCTGATCCGGGTCGTCAAAAGCTGCTGAAGGCGCATTCCAAGTGGCGCTAACCATAAATTTTTTACCCTTCAGGTTTCCTCCGGTTCCATATTGCCTCGATAGGTCTTCTGTTGTCCGGCCATCACCATCAAGAAATCTTTTGCCCTGTAACCCGTTATTGAAAACTTCATCAATGTATTTTTTATAAATCCAAGGCGCACCGAACCAATTTACCGGCGTTTGCAATATTACAATGTCCGCCTGCAAGTGTTTTTCAACTTCTTCATCGGCATCATAGCCAGCTTCAACTATTGTTTCTAAAATTTCATAATTTTTTTCTTCAAAATATGTTTTGGCTGTTTTATGAAAAGAGGCATTCAGCGTGCCTTCGCTCCAATTGGGATAGGTTAGATGGGTATTGATTAACAGTACTTTTTTAAGTGAATTCATTGTTGTGATATTGAAAATATTTATTTGACTTTTAAAATTTTTCCTAAATAAGCTGGATAGTTTTCTAGATCTTCTTTAATGTGTTTGTTATGAAAAACATCGTAGCAATAATGCCCGGGAACTACTGTAAACCCAACAAACAGATAGTTTGCAGTAACGTTTGATAAGACATCATCCGCACTCTTACCTTTCCAAAATGTTTGCCTGGGGTCGTTGAAACTTTCTTCTGGTGCATTCCAGGTTGCAGAGAGTAAAAACTTTTTACCCTGCATTTTTCCGCCTGTCCCGTATTGTCTGGCAGGATCTGTTGCTGAGCGTCCATCACCAGAAAGAAATTTTTGGCTTCGCATTGCGTTTGTAAAAACTTCGTCGACGTACTTTTTGTATATCCACGGCGTATTTTCCCAGTTCACCGGTGTTTGCAATACTACAATGTCGGCTTGCATGTGTTTTTCAACTTCTGCATCAACGTTATAACCATCCTCGATTTTAGTTTCTAAAACTTTATAGTTTTGTGAAATAAAAAATTCCTTTGCCTTATCATAAAAGGCTTTATTCAATTTGCCCTCTGACAGGCCAGGATAGGTTAGATGTGCATTGATAAGTAATACTGTATTGGAGTTAATTGCATCTTTTGAAGTTGTTTGTGCAATCGATTTTGTTCCGAATGATAACATCGTTATCAACACTATAAAAATGATTTTTGCTTTCATTATTTTGCCTTTAAAAATGATAAGACAAAGGTCGAAACTTCTTAAATAGCACGGGAGTAAATACTACAGCCAAAAAAGAAACAAATTACTGATAACGAAAAACGCCTTTCGAAGAAGGCGTTTTTTTATTTATTTTTTTATTGCTTGCAGCCGATATTCTTTTGGTGTTAGATTGACCTGCTTTTTGAAGAATTTGGAAAAGTAATTGGGATATTCAAAGCCTAGTTCATAAGCCACTTCAGTACTGTTCATTTCCCTGTTTTTTTCCAGCAGTTCCTTTGCTTTTTTAATTACAAATTCGTGGATATTTTCAATGGCAGATTTTCGGGTGAAGTGTTTAATGATGTCGCCAAAATAGTTGGCCGTTAATCCAAATTTATCTGCAAAATATTGAACATTGGGAAGTTGGGTTACTGGCTGGTTGTAATAATCTTTCAGACTTTGTTGAAAGTCGGTTAGAATGCGATTGTATTGTTTCGGGTTAGTGGAAAATTGTCTCTTATAAAATCCTTCCACCAATGAAACCAGCACATTTACATAAGAAAGCAGCACCTCGAAATTTTGTCTTTCCTTATTGTAATATTTTATCATTAAATCAAAGAGGGTGCTTACTTCCACGATTTCATTATCAGTTAATAACAAGGGCTCATGTAGTCCATAGTCCAGGTAATTTTTGAACAGAAACCGGTTTTCTTCAATGATTTTTTTTGACAGTTGAACATACATTCCCTTGTAAGTAGGCTCTATGTCCCATCCACCGGACATTTCGGGACTGTTGAAAAACACAGCATTAACAGGCTTTGCGTTAGGTACCGTTTTGTCAACAAAATTGATCTTAAATGAAATTCTGTAAAAGTCGATCATTATAGGCTCTGACTTCATGAGCATGCTAGGTGGGTCATAGTATCCAAGGTCAATATCATTGTCTAAAGGCTTTGGTAAACCGATATATTCATTGAACGCTTTGAAGTCATTGAACGATTTCATCTTACAAAATTAGACAATTTTTATTTGAAATTATTTGTGGGGGACCTTCTCGCTAGCGCCATTATTGATACGATAGAGATGAAGATAATTCGCGATAAGCATTAGCTTGTTCTAGTAATTCTTTCGCTTTCCTTTCTGCTTCTGCAATGCTATCTGCTCCTGCCATCCAGCGCTTGGGAGGTATGCCTTCACTCGTAATCTTAAGCAACGCCACAGCTAATTTTGCTGGGTCACCACCTTGTGTTCCGCTCATACTTTCCCAAAATGGCCTTAGTGCTGCGATACGATCAGCATAGTCTTCAAGCTGAAGTTCTGACCATATTGTGGAGGATGGTTCCAATAGGTTAGTTCTGAAAAAACCAGGCTCTACAATGGTAGTATTTATGCCAAATGGGGAAACTTCCAATTGTAAGGATTCCATCCAGCCTTCTAATCCAAACTTAGATGCAGCGTAGGCTGAACACAGTTCGTAACCAACCAGTGCAGCGGTAGATGAAATGGATATGATATGTCCCGATTTATTTTTTCTCATAAGGGGTAAAACAGCCCTTGTTACATTCATAGGGCCAAATAAATTGGTTGCAATCTGACGTTCCACCTGATTTTGACTTAACTCCTCAAAAAAGCCAGCATAGAAGTTGCCCGCATTGTTGACCAGTACATCAATTGCCCCGAATTTTTCAATTGCCAAATTTATTCCCGTATTGATTTCATTCGGGTTAGTCACATCCATTTGTACCACCAACAAGTTATCGGTAGTATTATCTAAAGCATTTGATACTTTATTGGCATCTCGGCCTGTTGCTACAACTTTATTGCCATCGGCAAGAGCCGCCTTTGCAATTTCCAATCCTATTCCACTACCAGCACCGGTTATTAACCAAACTTTGCTCTCCTTCATTGTTTTTTATTTTAATGATGTGACAAAGGTATAATCGGTCAAGACCAGCAGGAGAAACATTCCACTACAAAAAAGGAAACAAATTACTGATTGGGGTATTTTTTGTCGTCCATCTACAGAAGGATTCCCGCCTGATCTTAAAATCTCATTCAATTGTGCTATATTAATCAGTGAAATGCGTTACAACTGCAGCAATTAATGTTAGAGATGGTAAATCGAGGCATAATTTTGTAAAATCAAGGATGACACGAATGAAACCGGTAAGGCTATTTTAAGAATAAAATCGATAACTATCCCCTGGAAGGCAGATAATTCGAAAGTAAAGAATGAACTGAACATAAGCTTCCGTCCAATGCGGGAGACAATGGAAGACGCATTACAGGTTTTGATCGATAATAAGATAGTCGATGGTAAGTAAATCGGTTCATGACTATTCAACTTAAAAGTGTTCGATCAAATCCCGTTCACTTATTTTTTCGATTGAAAATTACATTTTTGGCCCTCCTCGTTTTTCCCTTTTTACCGGATGGTTTTGTAATCGTTTTTCGAAGTCTGTTTTTTTTTTTTTTTTTGTTTTTTCAACAGTTTCATTATCAGTTGTTTTGAGTGAATTTTGGTCGTTGATAAAGAATAAAAGAGGCGCTAAGTGTTCGATTGTAGCCCCGTTCAGCCCATGCACACACTTGGACTATAGATCTCTTAAGCTAAAACTTTCAGAATCGACACTATTTTTGGTCTTAAACAAGGTCAATTCAAAAAGAGGTATTGATCTTTTTATCATTTTAGAAAATAGTAATTGGTTCGTCCCTGCCAAAAAATCTAATATTTTTCTTTTCCATATTATTCCACTTTCGGAAATTCTGCCTTCAATGTTATAGATGTTGGGGTCACTTTAGGCTCATACTGCGACCAATTCAGGCCATTTCAGGCCAAAAATTTCATCACGCTAAATTACTGGATACGTTTGGTCAATGAAACGGGATAACCTGTTTTAAGACTAACTGAATAACAATCTAAAAATTACCGTGATCCATGGTGCTGTCGTCGAAGATGCGGTCCCAGATGATCAAGTAAAAGATCTTCTTCAATAGATAGTCTTTTATGCCAACGGGAATAGATAGGTGCCATGCACCTGTTCTTTGAAATTGTGGGATGAAGCATTATTCCGTGAGGAACGGAAAATTCTTGCGAAGTTGAGATCATTTCAATATGACGAAAGCGCAGAGGCAGGCGACGGCCAGGTCCGTATGGACTTACGTGAGTAATCCCGGTATACCTTATTAAAGATTTGTTTTTTGTTTTTAGTTTAGGTAGGAGGGGCCATTCGGCCCCTTTTTTTATGCCCTGATTTTTTATCGTTCAGGTACAGGAAATTGGCTCAATATTATAGAAGGGGCTGCCAATAAATACTTAGATTTTTTATACTGGCAAGATGTCTTTTTGTCGGACAATAATCCGGGGATTATGCCCACAAAAAGAATCTTGCCCCAAAGCGGAGCATTTGGGGATGAGAAAACTCGCAACTCGTTTTCTCTTTTAGATGATATCGGAATGGAAGAAAGGAAAAAACAGTTAGGGCGACCTCAACTGAAAGGTGGCAAAAGAACCAGAAAGATAAGTGTTAGGTTTTCGGAGGAAGAATTTAGTTTCATTGTGTCCCTTGAAAAACTTCTGGGCTTAAAAAGGACTGATATCATCAGAAAACGGGTGCTAGAGGTCAACGTTCAGTTAGTTTTTGATGGGCGTTCGGTTTTGGAGAGTATTGATCAGATCGGACTTGAACTTTCCAGGACCGGAAATAATATCAATCAGCTGGCCAGGTACGCCAATATCCTAAACAAGCAGCGAGTACTCTCGCCGGTAATCTTTACGCGGTATAGTAAAGAGCTTGATAAACATTCGCTTCTTTTAAAAAATCTCAATATGGAAATCAGAAGAATGTTAAGGTTGATGGGCAGTTAGGTGGCTATGGCGTATGTAGTTAGGTGCATAACCGATTATGCTGTTTTTTGTTCTATTGTTACACTGTTATATGGTTCCGTAGCTCCATTGGTGGTTTGGTAACCAGTTTGTTCGCTACATAGATGGCTGGTTTTGAATATAACCCGAGAGGTGGATATACCGCTAACAGGTTGCGGAGGGAACGGTAAAACAACGTAGCCAGCTAGGTAGCTTTATAATAATCCCGTGATCTGTGAGCAGGTTGCATAGCTGCATAGTTATATGATCGTAAAGATACTCAGCTCTTCTGCAACTTTTGCCGGAGTAAGATACAACCATGAGAAGATGCGCTCTGGAAAGGGGGAGCTTTTAAAGGTACGGAACTTCGGTAGCCTAATGGGACTGGACAAAATCGGCCCACAGGATTTTATCAATTATCTGAAAGCGGTATCTGTGGTAAACAAAAGGGTAAGTAAACCCCAGTTCCATGCGGTGATCTCTGCTAAGGGTAAAACGACATCGAAAGAAGAACTTTTGGATACTGCCGAAAAGTGGATGGCGGAAATGGGTTATGGTGACAATCCATATCTGGTGATCTTTCACAACGATACGGAAAACAACCATGTACATATCGTATCGACCAGGATCGATAAAAATGGCAGGAAGATCTCTTCGGCCTTTGAAAAAGTCCGCTCAGTCAGGGCACTTTCTAATGTTATGAAGCTGGAGCAAGCTGATATAGCAAAGCTTGATAAGTTGCTTAAATACAATTTTACTACTGTTGCACAGGTGCGTACACTCTTGGAAAGATCGGGATTTGATGTCCGTTTTGAAAAAGAAAACCTGGAAGTGTCCCGGTCCGGGAAATTGATCTCCACATTTAAGATCGTAGATATTGAATCTTTATGCAGGGGTCAGGGCAATGATAAAAACAGGTGCAGGCAGTTAAAAGCTATCTTTTCAAAAATCCTGACCGAACGCTTATCAAGTCCTGATTTTCTTTCTCCAAAAACCGATATCAGATCGGACCTGCAAGAATTTTCAAGGGTGGTCAAAAATAAAACAGGCGCTGAACTGATCTTTCACAGTAAGGATGATAAAGTCCCTTACGGTTACACTATCATTGATCATTCCAATAAAACGGTGATGAAGGGCTCTGAGGTAATGCATTTACGTGAAGTTATTGCGCTGTTGAATTTTGAACATCAAAATGATCCAAGTCCTGCGGACTATAGGATATCTCTTGCAGATCCTTCAGTTGAAGTCAATTATACTCTTTCCGGGTTGGAGGGTGCTGGTTTCTATGAAGAGCCAATTAGGACGCTTGATCTCCAGGAGGATATCGATGATGAGGCCATTCTTGGCCGCAACCGTCAGCGCAAGGGCAAGGCCCGCACAAATACCCGTTAATTTTTTTAAACCTTTTTTATTATGCTAATTATTATTGGAAACCAGAAGGGAGGGGCGGGGAAAAGTACGCTCACCCTTTTACTGGCCAACTTTTTAACCTTGGTCAAAAAGCGGAAGGTGACCGTGATCGATATGGACTATCAGCAATCGCTTGCGCAGAAATATGAAAAAGCCAAACTGGCTGAAACGCCCGAACACTATGAGATCATTGCCGCGGGACTGGAACATTTTCCTTCCATGTACACTGTGCTCAGCCAGAGCAGAGAACATATCGTGATCATTGACCTGCCCGGGAAATTGGATGATGACGGGCTTATCCCGGTATTCAGCTCCGCGGATCTGGTTCTGTGCCCGTTTTCTTATGATGAGTTCAGCTTCGATTCAACCGTTCTTTTTTCGGTCGTGTTAAAAAAGATCAATCCATCGGGGCACCTGGTCTTTATCCCAAACAGGGTCAAGGGAAATGTCAGGTATGATACGGCTACTGAGGTAGAAGAGCAGCTTTCCAGGTTTGGAAAAATAACTGCTCCCATTTCAGACCGTGTGGATTTCCAGCGGACCGATACCGCTCAGACACCCTTATCCCTTTTTCCGGTCATTGTGCCTGTATTTGATCAGATCTATACAGATCACATCGAAGCAACCGGAGTTACACCTTAAAAGCAGTTTATGAAAGTTGAGATCAAAACACTTGCCGATGAAATCAGAAAAAGCATCAGGCCGCCTGAAATTATGCCTACGAATAAAGACCCTGTTGCGGGTGCTAAAGGTGCGGGCAAAGAGGGGAAAGGGATCAGGAAGGAGCTGGAGATCATCAAGCTGATCAGGGCGTTTGACTGTTCCGGTAATACCCATATGTTGCATCCCAGACTGAACAAGAGGACGGTGCAGCTGCTCAACAGGCTAAAGCTGGCTTCGGGACTGGATATGAACAGGGTAATTGCTTTTGCCTTGCACAGTCTTTTTGAGCAGCATCCGGAGATCAAAAAATTTATTAAAACATCATTAGAAAATTTTGAACTATGAGCTGGATACAATTCCTATCCTGGATGCTGTGCATCTATGTGTTTTATTATTCAGGGCTTATTGCTTTCGATCTGTCAAGGAACAAGAAGCTGACCAATACGGAAATCGGAGATGAGACTACTGTGGTCATTGATCTTCCCGAGCCTGAAAAGGTATCGCTCAAAGAGATCGAAGATGAAGAGATTGATTATTTCCTGGATGATGAGGAACTGGAAGAATCTCCGATCGTATTTTCCGGAGGGGTTTCCATCAAAGAACTTTTTGCCCTGGCGCGTTCCGAATCTATAGAGTACACATCTTCGGTATCCTTCTAGCGATGAAAGCAAGATGTTTGATGTTCATGGTCATCTGTATGCTGACCTGGACGGGAGTAGGCGCCCAGCCCGGAATCGCAGAAATGGGAGAAGCGAGGAGCTTTATCAGGGAGTCGTTTTTTTCCATGAGGGACCTCTCATTCGTGTTGGCCGCGCTCATCTCGATCATTGGTGCAGTCCATGTATACCACAAGATGCAGATGGGCAAAGATGTGAGTGCGGATATCCCGGCATGGTTCTTTTCCGCGCTGTTCATTATCGTCATCCATGTCGTAATGGTGCACATCTTCGGACTCTGAGCCGAAGTAGTTCTGACCGCTAATGGCGGTTTTTTTATTTCTTAACCATTCAATTAATTCCCAATCAAATGAAAAAGATCAAAAATTTAAGGTTTATTATTTTTTTATATCTGTGTACGATCAACGGATATGGTATGGCGCAGAGTGGGGTGAACGGCCTGAACACCGCTACCAGCACGCTCAAGACCTATGTAGATCCGGCGACCAATATTGCCCTTGTGATCGGTGGACTGGTCGGCATCGTAGGTGGTATACGTGTGTATTCCAAGTGGAACAGCGGTGATCAGGATATCAACAAGGAGCTGATGGGCTGGGGAGGGTCGTGTCTTTTTCTCGTTCTTTCTTCCCTTATAGTTAAAGCTTTTTTCGGGCTGTAATAATGGAAAGGCTTTTTCCGGTCTACAGGGGGCTACAGCGGCCACTCACTTATAAAGGTTTTAAGGGACGTTTTATTTATTGGGGCCTTGGTGTATTGTTGCTCTCGCTGGTCACCGGTGCACTGGCCATGGCTCTTATCAATATGTATGTGGGGGCGGTATTTATGCTTACGCTGCTCATAGGCGGTTTTTTCTACATCGGGATCTGCCAGAAAAAAGGCCTGCACAGCAAGACCCGTTTAAATGGGATTTATCTCCAGACAAACCATCTTTCAAAAATCAATCTTTATGGTAAGACAAAAAGAATTTAGGGTGCCCTATCTGGGTATTGATATTGGTGCGGAACTCGATATTTTATATGGGCTCAACGGGGAGTTTTCTGTGCTGATCGATATTACCAATCCCGTGCTCAGGTTTAGTGGCGATCCTAAGGCTTATAATAATTTTCATGAGCTCTTTGTCAACCTCGCCCGGGTCATCGGGGAAGGCCACGTGATCCAGAAGCAGGATATTATCTATAAGGCTGAATATCAATATCAGGTAGCCGGTGAATATCTGCAGGACAGTTATAACAGGCACTTTGAAGGAAGGCCATATGTAAAACTCAGGACGGTCCTGACCATTACCAGGCAGGTGAAAAAAGGAGCATTTTTTGTGCACGATAAAAAGTCGCTGGCTGAATTTAAGATCACCGTTGCCAAGGTTATCGGGATGCTGGGCAATTCTGGAATGGAACCACGGGTACTAAGGGAAAGAGAAATCAACCTATTTATCGTGAGGATTATGTCCATGCAGTTCGGTGAGGAAAGCGTTTCATTGGACAATTATCATCCTACGGATACCGAAGTAAATATCGGAGCACGTTCTTTCCGCTGCGTACCGCTGATCAATATCGATCAGGTCGATCTGCCTGCGATGCTACCGACGTTTGGAAAGCTATCCGATAAAGAAAGCCTTAAGGGATTTCCTACGGATATCCTTTCATTTCTTTTTAAAGTGCCGGATTGTTCCGCTATTCTGTACAATCAGATTCTCGAAATCCCTTCGCAGACCATGACCGTACGGCAGATGGAGCTTAAGCGGAAACGGCACAGTGGGATACCCGACCCTGCGAATAATCTCTGTGTGGAGGATATTTCTTTATTACTGGATGAAGTGGCCAGGGACGGCAGGTTACTGATCAATGCACATTTTAATATCATCGTGTGCGCAGAAAAACCTTTGCTGAACGGGGCCTATAACTATATAGAAAGCGCGCTGTTCCGTGCCGGGATCATTCCGAGCAGGAATGCCTATAACCAACTGGAGCTATTTAGGACGGCGCTGCCTGGGAATGCAACCGAACTGCGGAAGTATGACTGGTTCCTGACTACTGCCGAGGCCGCGATATGTCTTTTTTTCAAAGAGAGCCTTCCCAGGGATGAGCAATCAGGATTTCTTGTCCGTTTTACCGACAGGATGGGTATACCGATAGCGATGGACCCAGCGGATCTGCCGATGTCTACAGGAAGGATCACCAACCGGAATAAATTCGTTCTTGGTCCCTCTGGTACCGGTAAATCCTTTCTCATGAATTCCCTGCTAGAACAGTATCTATTATACAATATGGATACAGTGATCATTGACACAGGTCATTCCTATTCAGGGCTGTGCCAGTATGCCGGCGGCAGGTATATCACTTATAGCGATAATAGTCCCATAACGATGAATCCTTTTGCCATTAGCGAGGAAGAGTACAACATCGAAAAGAAGGAATTCATCCTGGTTCTGATCCTCGTCTGTTTAAAGGGCCCGCAAGGTGATGTCAGCCAACTGGAAAAGGACGTAATCTCTGAAGTGGTTACTTCCTATTATGCCAAATGGTTTTCTCAGGGGGAAGCCTCAGGGATCAAAAAGCTCAATTTTGATTCTTTTTATGCTTATGCAATGGAAAAGATCCCGCTGATCATGAAAGAGGATAACGTGCCTTTTGATTTTGATGGCTTCCGCTTCATCCTGCGCAAGTTCTGCCGCGGTGGCGAATTTGGGACCGTACTTAACGAGGATGCAGATAAATCCCTGTTAAATGAGCGGCTGATCGTGTTTGAAATTGACAGTATTAAAGAGAATGCCTTGCTTTTTGCGATCGTCACGCTCAATATAATGGATATTTTCATCCAGAAAATGAGATACCGTAATTTTCAGCGGAAATCATTGGTCATCGAAGAAGCATGGAAAGCGATCTCATCGCCCTTGATGGTAGGTTTTCTAGTCTACGTTGATAAAACGGTCAGAAAGTTTTGGGGGGAGCTGATACTGGTGACCCAGGATCTTGCAGATGTGGTAGGGAATGCGATAGTAAAAGATACGATTATAAGCAGTTCGGATACGGTGATACTGCTCGATCAGGCCAAATTCCGGGATAATTACGATGAGATTGCAGCAATGCTCTCTATTTCCATGAGTGAAAGGAACAAGATTTTTAGTGTTAATCAGCTGGACAACCATGAGGGCCGAAGCCCTTTCAAGGAAGTATATATCAGAAGGGGGGGCGTTGGAGAAGTTTATGGTGTAGAGGCTTCGCTTCCCCAATACCTGACCTATACAACCGAGAAACCTGAAAAACTGGCCGTGGAAAACTATCTTTCAAGGTTCGGTTCCTATACTGATGCGCTCGAAGCTTTTATCGGTGATTTAAAAGGTTCTGGACTTTCCCTCGGGGATTTCGTTAAACAGGTCAATTCGTCCGCGTCTGGGCAATAAAGAAATATTTTTTAAAAAAACTGATGATCATGAAAGCTTTATTAATGATTTGTTGTGCACTGTTATGCGGTGGCATAAAGGCACAGACCCTGTATGTCGATCCGGTTACCTCAGCAGCTATTGCAGGCCACTCTGGTATTATTAACCGGCAACTGGACCGAACGAATAATAACCTTAGCCTGATCTCAAGGGGACAGCTATTGGTAACTGGTCAATTGGTTGTCGTGAATGATATGCAGGACAGGATATATCGGGGGCTGACCGAGGTATCGGCAATACTCAACAACCTGATGTCTGTTAAGGAGATTACCGATATCGGTCTCGATATCGTTTCTGATGTAGAAAAGGCTGTGGAACTTGGGAAGTCCAATCCGGTGCTGTTACTCTTTGCAGAGCACAATGCCCGAGAGTTTAGATCAAGGGCGGTGAGGCTGGGTTCAGAGGTTGGGGCTTTTGTCCTCAAGGGCGGCAGGGATAACCTGATGGATGCTGGCGAACGCTCGAAATTGCTGAACCATATCGCTGCTGAAATGCGTATCCTCCGGGGGACTTCTTATGGAATGCACCGGGCAATGTATTGGGCAAAGATGCGGGGGATTTTCGCTTCGCTCAATCCCTGGTTTGGCTGGGTCAATATGGATGTCCGTATCGCAAACGATATTTTATCTGGGGCTAAATACTTAAAGAGATGAAGGGGCTGGTTCTACTTTTGGCTTTTGTTCTGTGTTTGCACGCAGCGCGAGCCCAGCAAAAAGCGCTCAACATTCCGGCAATCCATCAGCTTGTTTCGGATTCCAAAAGTGAGCATGAGCGGCAGTCGGTGGCGAGGGACAGGCAGGCGGTCAATACGGTTAACGAACAGGCGAACAGAACATTGCTGGCAAAGTTTAAAAACAGTTACCGGGAATTGCAGTCTCGTTTCGGTATTGTCGGTACCGCAATCGATGCGCTGAATATCGGAAGTCAGGCAGTGCCAATGGTCAGCCAGATCACGCGAGACCAACATAGGTTATATGAACTGACTGGGAAAAATCCTTACCTGTTGCCGTTGGTACTCCAGAGCGAGATTGATCTGTTGGAGAGATCCCGTGACCTGGTCTATTATCTAGCTGGGCTTACCGCCAGTCTTGGTGCGGTGAATCAGATGAAAGCTTCAGACAGGCGGATATTGTTTGACCATGTGCTCACAGAGCTGTCCGTTTTGAGGAATCTGGCAGCCGCCCTGGTTCGGAACCTTGAATATGGAAGCCTTTCGGCTATGATCAAAAATGCCAATCCCTTTTCCCAGTATATAGATATTGATCGGGCAATCGTAAAGGATATTCTTGAAAACGCTAAATACCTGAAAAAATGAAACTGATATTTTATGTGATGTTTTTTTGCATGTGTCCGTTTTTCCTCCTGGCACAACGGGTAGTTTTTGATGCCAGGCACCTGGCCACTGTAAATGAAAATGCGTTGGTGAGAAATGCAGCAGAGCTCAGCCATAACGAACTGCTGGGCAAGATCAATAAATCACTGGACAATATCAATCTAAATACTTCCAGTATTGTTCTGGCCCAAAGCATGATCTATTCCTCGCTGTCCAATGTAAATTCAGCGCTTAAAAATGGGATGGCTTTACGCGATATGTATGCAGTATGTGAAGATATTATCGGTTATGGCAGGGAAATGGGAAAACTCGGTCTGAATGAACCTTATCTGTTACTGTTCAGTGAGCAGATCGTCAAGGACATTACAAGGCGGAGTGCCCAGATGATGACCGAAATATCAGGCTTTGTGCTCAAAGAAGGTCAGGATATTCTGATGGACTATAACAGTAGGGATAAATTGCTGACAGGGATCAGGGCTGATCTTCAGATCATACGTGGCTTGGCTTATGGCGCGTGGAAAGCAATGTATTGGGCAAAAGTGAGGGGAGTAATCAAGTTGTTCAACCCATTTCAAGGTTTTATCAACCGTGACGTACAGATCGTATCTGATATTATTACCAAAACGAGGTATTTAAAGAAACAACAATAAAGCACATGAAGAATTTATTATTTATAAGTATGATGCTGCTGTGTATAATTACTACAGCGCAGGCACAAAAACAGATCAGGGATGAAAGTATTGTCAACCAGCAGGAACGCATGGTGTTTAAACAGTGGGACAGAAAAAAGTTTACGCCCACTTCCGGCTTTCTGGGCCTTAATCCATATTACTGGTTGACCTGGGGCCTTCATCCCAACTATCCCAAAACAGATCTGCGTCCATTGGGGCCGGCAGGTACTCAGACCCAACGCCTGGGCGCAGTGACAGGAATGCAGCAAACAGATAAAAATTATGAGCTGCAGTCTGATACATTGGCGCAGACTTCGCTTTTACAGATTTCTGGAATGTCCGGTGTGCTTTCTGCCACAGATCCCTTATGGATACTGTATTATTCCCGGCAGCTTAAAGGCGTAACGGATTTTGATCCCGGGCGAGCGCTTGCGGCTGTTCCCCAGATTGCAAGGGAGCAGGTTATTGCTGACGGTAGCTTAGACTGGTACACCCGTGAGATCGCTATCCTTTCGGAAAGACTGGAAGCGGCGCGGACAACAATTCTGGAAAGGGGAGCGAGGATTTTATCCTATCACAGGCTGCTTGCGGAATACCGAAAGATATCGGCAATATGGGCAGATAAGGTGATTGCGGCTGCCCGTGAACCTGCAAGGGTCAAGGTAAGGCAGGAGCTGAGCAGTGAGGAAATGAAGATAGATGGCTGGACACCGGAATCAGATGTCAGGACGGCAAAAGAAATCCTTAACAAACGGAAATTTTAAACTAAAAAGGAAATGAAAAAGATTCTATTGTTGTGCTTGGTCATGCTGACCGCTGGTTTAGCATTTGGGCAGACCACTGATTACCGCAGGTCCTTTGAGTTCCTGCAGGGAAACGGAGTATATGAAGAGGGGGTGATGGTGATCCTAAGAGGATTAAAGGATTCAATATGGACTCATTTTGATATGTTCATTGCCGATGCCAAGGCTTTGGCGGCGATTTTTATGATCATCTTTTTTGCGATCAAATCCTACGAGATGATAGCTGGGGATAAAAAACTGGAAATTATGCCCTTGTTAAGGCCTTTTAGTCTGGTTATGATCATACTATGGTGGGGTGCATTTGTTAAGATGGTCGCTTTTCCAACGGACCTTGTAGCCGCCAGGACAGAAACGATGTTCAATAGTGAGCAGGCAGAGGTTAATTCGCTTAGGCTTACCCGCGCCGATTATATGCAGAAGGTCGCCAATTCCCTTTACAGTTTTCAGGCGGAAACTGAAATGGCGGAAAAGGAGTCTGATACCTGGATGGGAAGGGCCTGGGATTCGGTAACCAGCACGGTCAAGGAGGGAATGTCAACTGTGGTCAGTCCTGTGATAGAACTGAAGAACCGTCTGAAGATCGGCATGCAGCTACTGCTGACCCAATTGCTGGAATTACTTGGGATCTGGATTCTGAGACTCGCAACCTATGTGATTTTTATGATCCAGATTATCTATTCCACCATCCTGATCATCTTGGGACCCTTTGCTGTCGCTGTTAGTATACTGCCGGCTTTCCGAGATTCCTTAAGCACCTGGATAGCGCGTTTTGTATCGGTCAATCTTTATCTGGGGATTGCCTATCTGATCATGTATCTGGTGGCGCTGTTACAGAAATATGCCATGACCACTGAGATCAGTAGGTATAAAGAACTTATCGGTGAAAATGGAGAAGCTGCCAATCTGGAGAAAATGGCCTGGTTTGCAGGCAACGGCATTCTTTCCTTTGGAACGGTAATCGTGAGCTTTCTGATTGGTGCCATCTGTATGTTTACTGTGCCGAGTATTTCCACCTGGATTATATCCACATCAGGTATCAGTTCAGCTGCCTCCAATTTTGGCCGTGGATCTCAGACCGTTATCGGTATAGCCAAAAAAGCTACCGGTAAATTCTTTTAAACCTAAATCCAATTTTTATGATCATTAAAAATATTGAGTCCAAGATACGTTTGGCTACCATTGTTTCTATTGGCAGTCTGGTCTGTGCCTTTCTGATCTCTATTTCGACTGGTTTTTTTGCTTATAAGCAAATAGAGATTGCCAGGCGCAGTATTTACATTTTTGAAAACAATGTTCCTGTGTTGGCCAGACAGACCGACGAGCAACTGATCCGGCCAGCAGTATACCGCGGGCATGTGGAGCTTTTTCATTCACTTTTCTTTTCCCTTACCCCAGATGACAGGTATATCGATTATCAGATGAAAAAAGCGATGTACCTGATCGATGAATCGGGGATGCAGCAATACCTGAACCTAAAGGAAAAAGGATATTTCAGTTCTATACTTTCCAGTAGTTCAGTGCTGACCCTTCAGACCGATTCAATCTATATCGATGTCAAAAAGAGATATTTCCGCTATTATGGAAAGCAACGGATTGAGCGCAGAAGCTCTATTGTTACCCGTTCAATGATTACAGAAGGTTACTTAAGGGATATTCCGAAAAGCGATAACAACTTGTACGGGGTACTGATCATTTCCTGGAAAACACTTGAAAATAAAGATATCGAAAATGTTCAGAAAAATCCGATCTAACAGGGCACCTGACAGGACGGTTCCTGTCGAGCTCTACCATGAATTCCGGCCTTATCTGATTCTGATATGCAGACGGATAGTGCGGCTATTAAAAGCATATCCTAGACAGGTATTTACGCTGATGGTTACACTGGTCGTTTTTTCTGGAGTGTTTTCATTTGGCATATTTCCCTTGCAGGATAAAAAAGAAATAAAGGCGGTCGTTTTTAGTAATCGGGAAAAGAGTAGTAAACCGTCTTATTCCATTAATGATGGGTTATCCCGGATCAGTACAACAGGGGCAAAACTTAGGAAAACGCTGGAGATCAGAAAACAGGTAGATTCGGTGTTGGACAGGGAAACACTGAACAGCGCTGATTCTGCTTTTCTGGAAGCTAAACTAGAGGAGCTTAGAAAGCTCCGTTAACCATATTGTTATGAAAATAGACTTTAAAAATCCACGGTATGTTATTCCACTCATTGCCGTTCCCTTTCTATGCCTTTTCTTTTTTGTGTACCGGCAGAGCACATCGAAAAAACAGATAGTAAGGGCTGAGAAGGATATCAGCGGAAACCTTGCAGAAATATCGGACCAGGTCCGTGAGCGAGGACTTTCCGATAAGCTGGAAGCCTATAAGAACAGTTATAAGGAGGCTGATGGCTACTCAGCAATCAAAACTGTCGGGGAGGAAGGCTTGCCACAAGTGGCGATGGCCAGTTCTTATTCTGACCGGGAGAAACACAGACTTGATTCCATTGAAGAATCTATCAAAAGGCAGGCCTACGTGGATATGCCGCAGATTAGGAAACCTTTATCTCCATATTCTCGGACCGAAAGCAGTATTGGCAATAGGCCGGAAGACCGGGCTGTGGCACAGGCACTGGCAAGCCTGGCGGAGGCAAGAAGCAGAGAAAAGCCACCATCTATTGGTACGACGAAAGAAACTGACCCCATGGATCTGTTTAAAAGGCAAATGGCCTATATGGATAGCATGCAGAAAGTTAATGACCCTGCTTATATAGACCTGCAGCAGGAAAAAAAGACAAAGGCAGAGGAGCTTATCCGGGAAGAGAAAGTTCTTCCTGTTTCCAGAAAAGCTGCGGTTCAATCTGAATTTAATACCCTTTTAGCAGATGAAAGCAGGGAGATGATTACCGCGATCATCGACGAAGATGTTACCGGATACTCAGGATCAAGGATCAGGCTTAGGTTGCTTGAGCAGGTTTATGCAGGGAAACTGCAGTTGCCAAAAGGAACATCCATGTATGCCAGGATCAGTGGGTTTTCCGAACAGCGGGTCCAGTTAGAGATCAGTTCTGTTCTTTGTGCAGGTAAAATTCTGCCCATAAAACTTTTAGTCTATGACACGGACGGCCTACCTGGATTATATGTTCCCGCCTCTGCTTTTAGGGAGTTTTCTAAGGGCCTTGGCTCAAGCCCTGTCCAGGGATTCAATACGATGGGAAGTGCACAGACCCAGAATGAATTTGTGATGAGTACTGTTGACCGGCTGTTCCAGTCATCTTCTGCTGCCATTGCCAATATGGTCAGGAAAAACAGGGCAAAATTAAAATACAACAATCAAGTGTTCCTTGTTGATCCCCAGGATCTTCAGGGCCAAAAATAAAAACGATATGAAAAATATAATTTTAGCAGCCATTTTAGTTCTTAATATGGTAGGGAACCTTTTTGCGCAAGTTTCGGCTAATACAGTTGGATCTTCTTCAGAGATCCCAAAGATTTTTATCAAGCGTTCCCTTACGCTGCATTTTCTTGCTCCGGAGAGGATTACATATGTGGATATTCCCAAAGGACTCGTTGGCGATCTGCCGGATAAAAACCTGCTGAGGGTTAAAATTCCTGATTCCGCCAAAATCAAAGATGCGTTTATGGGCGTACTCACCATCCTTGGGGAAAAACGGATCAAACAGTATGCGGTGTTCTGTGATGACAGGCCGGAAACTGCTTTCAGTCCGCTGATTGATATTGGTATTGGTGGGATGAGGGCAATTGAACCGAAAGCTTCATCGATATCAAGTACTGAACTTGACAGCATTTCAAGGTTAATGCTGGAACATAGACCATTGCATACGGATGTAAGGAAAAGCAAAAATGGAATCCGTGCGATGTTAAATGGCATTGGTACACTTGGAGAATATATTCTGCTGGATATCGGTTTTGATAATACGACTCATATCCCTTACGAGATAGATGGATTAAGGTTCCGTATTGAAGATCAGAAACAACATAAAGCAACAACTGTGCAGTCATTGGAGATTCTTCCGATATCAAGCCTACAAAATATCCAGGTCTTTGAAAAAAGGTACAGGAATATTTTTGTGCTTCGAAAGCTGACCTTCCCGGATCATAAACTGCTCAAGGTAGAACTTTCCGAAAAGCAGATCTCAGGACGTTCAATTACTTTCGATATCCGCTATTCAGATATCCTTAAGGCTAAAAAGATTATCATGTAAATGAGATTCCTATGGAAGAGACAAGGGAAATCCAGAAACTCCACGGTTTTCTGCAGTGTCTGATCTACTTTGCAATCGCGCTGGAGATAAGTGTTTTTGTCTATCTGGGGGCACCATTCTGGGGTATCTTCAATATAGGGTTGGTAAAGATCAAAACAATCATCATATACGAAGAACCGATTTATAGCAAGCTTTCTGTGCTGTTGTTGATCTGCCTGGTCAGCATTGGAACATTATCAAAAAAGCAGTTGGACTTTGATCCAAAGACTAAAGTAGTTTATCCCTTGAGCCTTGGTCTGCTCCTTTATTTTGGAAGCCTATTTTTTTATGGCAAACCAGGCCGGTTTTTGTTTGCATATACCACTGTGATGGATCTGACCTATATGGTATTTTCCCTAATTGGGGCTATACTGATCAGTATTTCTATGGACAATGTTTCTAAGATCATCAGATCAGAACTGGGCAAGGATAAATGGAATGTTGAAGCGGAAAGTTTTATGCAGCAGGTCAAAAAAATAGAAAATCCTTATTCGGTAAATATCCCGATGCTTTTCTATTATAAACGGAAAGTGCGGAAGGGTTGGATAAACCTTATCAATCCTTTCCGCGCAACAATTTTGATCGGGACCCCAGGTTCGGGAAAGTCTTTTTCGGTTGTAAACCCCTTTATCAGGCAGCTGATTGCGAAGTCTTTTGCAGTCTGTCTGTATGATTTTAAGTTTCCAGATCTTGGCAAGGTTGCCTACTATCATTTCAGGAAATCTAAGGCTGAAGGAAAACTGAAAGCGTTTAGTTTTCATGTAATCAACCTGAATCAGGTGGAAAAAAGCAGAAGGATCAATCCTTTAAGATCTGACTATATCAAAACACTGGCTGACGCATCGGAAACTGCTGAAGCATTGGTAGAAGCGCTTAAAAAGGGTGATAAAGCCAGTGGTAGTGACGCTTTTTTTACCCAATCGGCCATCAATTTTCTGGCCTCTTGTATTTATTTTATGAGCAGGTACAATAGGGGCGTGTTTTCGACTCTTCCGCATATACTCTCTTTCCTTAATAGGTCATATGATGAGATATTTTCTGTACTCTTCACTGAGCCAGAACTGGTTTCCTTGCTGTCACCCTTCCGCTCAGCTTTTATGGCCAAGGCTTTTGATCAGCTTGAGGGGCAGATCGGCACACTGAAAATCTTTATCAGTAGGATGGCAACTGTCGAAACATTCTGGGTGTTTTCAGGGGATGATTTCAACCTGAAAATTTCTGATCCATCCTCACCTGGATTATTGGTGCTGGCTAATGATCCCAATACCCAGAACATTAATTCTGCCTGTTATTCTGTAGTATTGAACCGCCTTACCAGGTTGATCAATTCAAAGGGAAATCTTCCATCTGCACTGATATTGGATGAAGTTCCAACACTTTTTGTCCACAGGATCGAGAATCTGATTGCAACCGCAAGATCTAACAAAGTAGCCATATTGATGGGGCTGCAGGAGCTTCCGCAGTTTAAGCAGCAATATGGTAAAGATACGGCTACTACCATTACTTCTGTTGTGGGTAATGTGCTCTCGGGATCGGTGAGGAACAAAGAAACCTTAGAATGGCTGGAAAGGATCTTCGGTAAATCAAAACAGATCGGGGAGAGTATTTCTATCGATAGGAGCAAAGTATCCAAATCGATCAGTGAAAAGCTGGAAGTACTGATTCCTGCAGGAAAGATCGCTTCACTTGGAGCAGGTGAGCTTGTAGGCATATTTGCCACTGATGCGGATGATAAATTTACCGGTCAATATGAGTCCTCAGCGATAAACTGCAAGATTAACCTGGATTTAAAAGAAATTAAGAAGGAGGAAGAAGGATATGTGGAGCTGCCTGATTTTTACGACTTCGGAGGAAAAAAAGAGGAAATCCTCAGGAGGAATTTTTTACGGATCAATCAGGAAATTGAAATGTTGGTGGCTGGTTTTATGTAGTGCTTTATTGATCAGGGCTAACGGGTATGGGGCGGACCTGGATACTGTTTCTTCTATAAACTGGTACGCAGCACTCCCACTTAAAGTATTTAAATTGAATTCAACTTACGGCATCAGAACCCATCCGGTTACCGGAGCGCGGCATTCTTTTCACAAGGGGATAGATATAGCAGGCAAAAATGAGGTTGTTGTTTCTGTATTGCCCGGAATAGTTGATAACGTGGGCTATACCCCCATAATGGGTAATTATATTGTGGTGAGGTATGGCAGCTATACGGTTTACTATGCTCACCTTTCTAAAATCTATACCTCAGCTGGTCAGGTCCTGCAGACCGGGGATCCAATAGGCGTTACCGGATCAACGGGAAGGACGACGGGCGAACATCTGCACCTTTCTGTCCTTCGCAGAAGGCTGAGTGTTAACCCACTTTATTTTCTTTTGATAATCCTATCCACGTCTGGAGACGAACTTAAACGCTATTTGTACGGTGGATAAGAGAACAAACACTTTCTGCCAAAATTTTAACTCAAATTTTAAATGACTCTATATGCAGACTGCAAACTTGAATGTGCGGGATCTTCCGTTTGAAGATCTACGCGAACTGGGGCTTTACAGGGAAGGAGATATCACGCTTCCTAAAAAGGATATCGATGCACTGTTGTCCGGAATGCGGACAGGGCTGGTTAAGTTAAATGATATTAATCGTGACGGCATTGAAATCAGAGAAATGAGTGTTAAGCTGTCCCTGGCCAAAAATGCCGAAGGAAAATCTGAGTTATTGGTACACCCTGTCTATAAGCAGGCCAACCTTCCTTCCATCATTTCCCGTCAGGAAGGAGATGATTTATTGACCGGTCTCAAAGCAAACCTCATCAAAGAAAATACGGAGAACGGACAGCAGAAGAAGCTGATGGTGGAGTATGATTGGGATACACGCGAATTTATTGTCACTGATACCTCAAGGCTCCGGGTGCCGGATATGGTCAACGGTATGCTGCTTACCCCTTATCAGAAAGAACGATTTAGCAGTGGCAGGCAGATTGAAATGCCGGATGGGACTACCTTTCAGGCCAGTAGCACGACTCCGGATGGAATCCGTTCCAATAGGTTGGCGCTTGTCGTCTCTCTTCTGATGGACGGTGGCATATCCTACCTTCTGCTAACGGGTCTAAAAGCCATGGTCGGAGATCGGGGACTGTTGCCGCAGAAAGATGAGCGGAATGAAAATTATCATAAAGCGATTCAGGCAGCGGCCGCACAGAAGTCTACGTTTAAGGACCCTGAAGAAAAAACCTCAGCAGTATCCAATAATAATGAGTATTCGCGCGGATATGGCAGATCAGGTTTTTCCAGATAGGCATGTATGAATAAACAATATTAATCAGATGAATTTTAAACCTTTAATTTTTAAGTTATGAATGAGAATAATTTGGAGTACCTGCAAAACACCCTAAAGTATTTAGGTTTTGGAGAATCGCTCTCGGAGCAGCTAAAGGAAGCTATAAAAAAAGAATTGCCGGAGTTTTCCTTAAATTTTAATATTATACAATACATGCCCAATGCCCAAGGCAGACCGGAGTTGGCAAATGCATTATCTTATGTCCTTGATTTTTCAAAGAGTAAAGAAACTGACATGTATTTTTTTAATAAATATCAGGCATCTCTGGAGAAACCAGGACTGGATAGCAAGCTTGAGCAGACCTTCTATATCAACAAGGGTAAGGGAGTAACGGTCAAGGAAAGTTATAACCTGCTTTCAGGACGCGCTGTAAATAAAGATGTTGTCCTGAAAAGTGGAGAAAAAGCCAATCTTTGGCTCAAGCTGGATTTCGGCGAACATACACCAGAAAAAGGTTATGCAATGAATTCTTATGGCGAAAACTACGGTTTTAACCTTAAACAAGCAGTAGATAAATTCAATATACTGAATATGGACAAGCCTGGTTTTAAGGATCAGTTGCTTAAAAGCCTTGAACGTGGAAATCTTCATGAGGTGTCGTTTATGAAGAATGGAAAAGAAACAGCCGGTTTTGTCGCTGCTAACCCACAGTTTAAAACGCTGGACTTTTATGATAAAGATCTAAACGAGGTTTATAGTAAGGCAATAGATAGGGCTGATGCGCTAGAAAAAAAAGAGATCGGTAAAGTGCCGGAAATGGTCGTGGAACAAGAACCGGCTTCTAGGGAGAAAAAAGGTGTTTCAAGATAATTTTTAGAGACTTTAATGAATTTGTACAGGGGACTTTTAGTCCCCTGTTTTGTCATGCTTGAATTTTTAAGAACATAGATAAATGGGTTATGAGTGTGGAAGTATTAACTAAAGAAGATTTGGTGGATTTTGGTAACGGCTTACTGGAAGAGATCAGAAAAATTGTCAAAATTGATCCGCCAGTGAAAAAGAAGTTTTTGAAAGGCTATGAAGTAAGGGCAATTTTAGGGATATCCCAGGGAACCTTACAAAATTTAAGGACCAATGGAACGCTGTCTTTTTCAAAGATCGGCAGTATTTATTACTATGATTCCAAAGTGGTGGATGATCTGCTGGAGGGAAAAACTGGAGCGGCTGGAAAGCAAAGGTTATGGACGTAAGGATAAATGGTTCCGGAAAAGATAAAAGACTGAAGGAGATTTTAACGGCTATCCATTCGGATATTCACATGACCTCTATAGATATGGCTTTATTGCACGCTTTGATTACGTATTATATTCAGGCTGGGCAAGGGGATGTTTTTCAGATTTCCCGCAGTGGACTCATGAGAATCAGCAAGATTTTATCTACCCGCACTTATCACAAGAGTATTAAAAAACTAATCAGGCTTGGTTACATTTTATATGAGCCTTCCTACCATCCAAAGTTTGGAAGCAGGGTTTCCTGGGCTGATGGGCAGGATTCAAAAAAGGTATAACTCGCTGTCTTAACCGGCGGCGCTGATTTTGCCGGTATATATTTCGATAAGACTAAGGATTTTTGTACCTGGAGGAACTTTACGTAGCGTGTGTTGCTGAAAGTTAAACTTTTGGATAAACACTGCCGTATTCTCACGTACTTTGAGGAAACCCTGTTCGAAATAGTATTCTGCCACTTCGTTCGCGAAGTCGCAGTTTCTTAGCCAGAGACGGACAAATTCTCCATTATTCTTTTCATAGTGAAGCCAATGATTATTATGATCCTCTTCCTTAGAGAATTCAATAATGATCGTGGTTTCATCTTCAAAACAGGAGTGTATTTTTATCATAAGGGAATGGTATACAAAAATATAAATTATACGCTTCCAGGCAATTCGCTTTTACTTGTTTTTCTAAATATCACCACTAGTTGTAGGATTATATTTCAATCTGTGATTGCTGGTTTACAATAAGTATTCTATCTCCTTTTATTGGAAGATAGCCCAGGTCAAAACAAAAATAATAAAGATCCCCTTCGGTGGTTTTGTAACAGCTGGTTATATGCTTAAAATTAAAACCCTGTTGGTCGAGGAGCGTTTTTCGGACAGTCGTCTTACTTCCTGAACTGAGCCTGGAGAGTATCCTGTAGTTGTTGAGAATTATTTTGGGTATTTCACGTAGGAAAGGCGGATCTATTGCAGCAACTTTTTGTCTTTTGCGGTTATTGAAACTGGTACGGCAAAGGTCACTGCAAAACCGCTTATCTATTCTGCCGTGGAGTATTTCGTTACATTCTTCACAGTGGTACGTGATTGGATCGTTGTCTGTTTTCATTGGTAGGGCCTTGAAGATTCACGATTGAATTTAAGTATAATCTCTTGAAAATGGTAATTGTTGGCGAGCATGGTACCGTATTGGATGCTTTGATTAACCGATTTTAAACGTTTATAATCGTTTAATTTCCGTTTAAAAAGGTGATTGTTATACAGTTTTGTGGAATTAAATTTTTACGCTATGAAAAACAGAACTATTGCTACAGAAACATTCCATTCCGGAAGAAGAAACTTTTTTCTGGACTTTAAAATGGCCAGGAATAATACTAATTATATACAGATTACCAGAAGTGATGAACAGCGGGATGGGACTTACGCCAGGCGCAGCATCGTTGTCTTTCAGGAAGATTTTGAATTTCTTATCTCTGCCTTTTGTTCGCTGTTTACAACAGCTTCACAAATTGGAGAGAGGGAAAAGTCTGTACTTGATTTATTTCATGAGAAAAAGCAGGAGCGTATCTATGGAATTAAGGCGCTACCGGTGGAGTTAAGGCCGAGGGAAAAACTTTTGTTGACAGGAGGGAATGCTATGAAAACAGCGGAATTGCTGGTCATACTGATCGGCTCTGGAACGCCTGATAATAGTGCGCTGGATATCGGCAATGAGATATTTAAAACCAGGGCCTTTGACCTGAAAGGGTTGGCCGGCATGAAACATGCTGATCTGTCACGGTTTAAAGGTATCGGTTCCGCAAAATCTAGTGTCGTGCTGGCAGCTATTGAACTTGGCCGGAGAATCTTCAGTTAACAATTGATTTTTAATGTTTGTTATTGGCTGTGTTTTTCTCTCACTTAGGTAATACCCCGGAGGCAGTTTGCCTCTGGGGTATATTTGCTTGCTATGTCATGTCAGGTCTGAAGCCGATACGCTGCCTGGGTACTGGTTCAGGTATCGGTGGCGTAATAAGTTCATCCAAATACTTAAATACAATTTCCAGATTTTTATCCTGGTTGTCCAGTCGGTTTTTGATCTTTTCGATTTCTTGCCTTAAAACTGTGCTTTGTGCAATCGTCGAGCGGATTTTGGTAAATGTTCTGACGATTTCGATGTTCACCAGAATGGCCCTTTCACTGTTCAGAACACTCGAAAGCATTGCAACTCCCTGTTCCGTAAATGCCATAGTCCGATATTTTGAATACGTTCCATGTCCTAAGGTGCCAAATTGGCGCCTTAAGATTTTCTGTTCATCATCACTGAGTTCAAACATAAAATCTTCAGGAAACCGAATCAGATTTCGTTTTACCTGCCGTTTCAATTGCTTGTTTTCAACTTCGTATAGCGCAGCAAGATCCGAATCCAGCATTACCTTTAAGCCGCGGAAATGAAAGATTTTTTCGATGATATTTTGTTCTACTGGCATGTTATTGGTCTCCATCATAGCTTATTTTGTAATGGTGTAATTGTAGACGGTGTTTTTAGCCACAGTTTTTTCCGTAGCTAGCTTCTCTTTAAGTGCTGCCATATCTCTACCAACTTTTACATCCAGGGTTTTGGCGTAGTGCTGCGTTGTTCTGATGTCCTTGTGTCCGAGCATTTTACTTACTGTTTCGATGGGAACTCCGTTCTGAAGGGTAATCGTTGTGGCGAAGGTATGGCGGGCAATGTGGTAGGATAGTGGAATTTTGATGTCACATAAATCTGCGATTTCTTTTAGGTAAGCATTCATTTTTTGATTAGAGCTTACCGGGAAAGCTTTATCTTGATCGATGGATAGTGGATGATTTTTATATTTATCGAGCAAGGTGATTGCCTTTGGAAGCAGGGGAACACGTGTAGGTGTACCCGTTTTTTGTCTATTGGTGATAAGCCACATTTCATTTTCATTCCTGATAATGATTTCTGACCTTTTTAGCTTATAAATGTCAATGTAAGCAAGCCCTGTGTAACAACTGAAGAGAAATATATCTTTAACACGGTCCAGCCTTTCATTTCCAAATTCCAGGGTTTCTAAGTTATTTATCTGGTCTTGTGAAAGGCATGGTCTTTCAACTACTTTCACCTTTGCTTTAAAATTAGCGAACGGATCTCTGTTGATCCACCCGTTTGCCAGGCAGAGCTTAATAATTTTTTTAAGGTTTTTGATGTATTTAACGGCTGAATTATTATTGCATTTTCTTGTTGTTCTTAGAAAGAAATCATAGTCAGTGAGGAACTGGTGGTCAATCTTCCGGATATCAATGTCTTGGACTTTATATTTTTCTTTCAGGTATTGAGTGATGTGTCGGAGTGCAGTTTGATAACGGAGGAGTGTCATAGGCGCATATTCTACACCTACAAGTGCAGCCATTTCTTCGTTATGCATTGTAAATACCTCCCTAAGTTTTCGGACTTTTTGACCTCTACCGAGGAATTTGTCCATTAAATTTTGTGCCGTGAGGTCTTCATCCAATAGTAATAGATGTCGATGTGCCTCGTGTACCTTGGACTCTAGCTGGCGTAAATACAAGTTCAATGTTTTTGCCATTGTCGTTCGGCCCTTGAATTTACCATTATCCCAGTCTGTTTCGCTACACTGTTTGCCTGTCGCAACTTCTGCGCGTTTTTTGTCAACCGTAATCCTGAGATATACGGAAGAACAGCCTTCTTGGTCTGTGTTTCTTTTCTTCAAAAAGAAGAGTAAACTGAAATTTCTTTTCATAAAAGTAATCTTAAAAGGTGAATAAAGTTAAGATTGCAGTCAAAAAAAGTCAAGATGTTTACAAGGTAAACTGGTTGATAATCAGTTTTTTAACCCCCTAAAAAGTTCCTCAGGTGCTTTCATTTCCTGAGGCACCTTTTAAGGCACCTTATATATGCGTTATTTGGTCAAAAAAGCCACTAAATACCAAAAAACAAAAGCCTGCAAATTGTTGATTTGCAGGCTTTTAGTGTTTTTTGGTGAATTTTGTTACTGATTCCAGTGGAGCCGAAGGGAGTCGAACCCTTGTCCAGTTGTGAGATAAATTATACCTTCTACATGCTTATTTTTCAATTGATTTTAGGGAAATAAACGGGCTGAAAACCGACCTTATTTAAATCCTTAGATACTTTGTCTCACTTTAAGTCGTATCTCCTTAAAGCCAGCTTTGTTGTTTCGATGCCCCAGATTCTAACCCAACAATGCAGCAGTTAGAGGGACAAAAGCTAGTTAGTTCTAAACTAAGCAGCTAAGGCGTAAGTATTTTCGCCAACTAAAATGTGAACGTTCACTTTAAGTGCTCTCCGTACAACGCACTGCATGCTAACATAACCTTCGCCACCCTGTCAAATCCAAGAACGGCCCCTTTTCAGTTTACAGTTTTGAGTAATCAGTTTGTAAACCGGATGCAAATATACAAATAAAATGCCAAATAATAGCCTTAAACTGTTATTTGGCATCTAAAATTGGAAACCGGAATTGTAAACTGCAAACTATACCGTTCTTCCCGGATATTGTTGCAATGCTACTTCTAAACAGTCCATCGCGGCGTTTAAATCATCAGTATTTAACACGTAGGCCATACGCACTTCGTTTTTACCAGAACCCGGGGTAGAATAGAAGCCCGTTGCAGGCGCCATCATTACCGTTTGGTTATTGTGTGTAAAATCTTCTAAAATCCACTGACAGAATTTATCAGCATCATCAATCGGGAATCTTGCTACCACGTAAAATGCGCCGCCCGGATTAGGGCAGAAAACGCCTTCGATATTATTTAACCGATTAACCAAAGTATCACGGCGCAAAGTATATTCGGTATTTACTTTTTCAAAATAGCTATCAGGCGTATCTACAGCCGCTGCACCGGCAATTTGTTCAACCATGCCCGGGCTTAATCTTGCTTGTGCAAATTTTAATCCTGATGCAATAACTTCTTTGTTTTTGGTAATTAAACAACCTAAACGTGCACCACAAGCGCTGTAGCGTTTAGAAACGGTGTCCATAATCACTACATTTTCATCTAAACCATCTAAATGCATTGGAGAAATAAATTCTCTTCCATCATAACAGAATTCGCGATAAGCTTCGTCAGAGAATAAAAATAGATCGTATTTAACGCAAAGTGTTTTTAATGCCTCTAATTCTGCTCTTGAATATAAATAACCAGTAGGGTTATTGGGATTACAAATAATGATTGCTTTCGTTTTTTCGGTAATCAGTTTTTCGAATTCGGCAATCGGAGGCAAAGCAAAACCATTTTCAATGTAAGAAAGGATGGGTTTTACCACCACGTTGCTCATGCAGGCAAAGCCATTATAATTGGCATAAAAAGGTTCTGGAATGATAATTTCATCGCCCTCGTTTACGCAGGTCTGCATGGCAATGGTGATGGCCTCAGAACCACCAACTGTTACCAATATATTTTCTGGTGTAATATTGTAACCCAGTTTATTGTAGTATTCAGTAAGTTTTAAGCGGTATGCAAGTGTACCTTCTGATGGCGTATAGGCCCAAACATTAAAATCAATGTTTTTGATGGCATTTAACATTCCTTCAGGTGTTTCAATATCTGGTTGACCAATATTTAAATGGAAAACTTTTTTACCATCTTTTTTAGCTTGATCTGCAAATGGAGTTAACTTTCTGATTGGCGATGCAGGCATCTGCACACCTTTTTGTGAAATTTTTGGCATGGCACAAAAATAAAAAAGTCCCGATGAAAATCGGGACTTTTTAAATATTATCGTTTAAATAATTATTTCGAAGCTGCGGCAACCGTTTCACCTTTAATGTAAAGCACTTTAATTGGTGTTTTAGCATTTGAAGTAATGGTTACGGCTTTTGAAAAAGTTGATGGACCGGCAGCAGCGTTAAATGTTACCGAAATTACACCAGTTTCACCTTTTTTCAATGGAGTAGAAGTGTATTTAGGTACTGTACATCCACAACTTGCTTCAGCTTTGGTAATAATTAATGGCTCTTCGCCAATATTGGTGTATTTGAAATCGTAAGTTACTGGTTTGTTTAAAACGATTTTACCGAAATCGTGCGTTTCCGATTCAAATTTAAACTCTGCAGGTTTAGTTTGTGCATTTACAGCAATACCTAAACCTAAAACAAAAGCGAATAATACTAAGATCTTTTTCATGTTATGTGGTTGTAATTTATTTTTTAAATTCTAAAACAAATTTAATGTTTTCATATTAAAACAAAAACTATTCCAAATATATTTTACAAATCCATATATAATTTTACAATGGAGGATAAAGGCAAACTTTTAATTTTGTATATATTTGCCGCAACCAATCTTTGATTACTATGCCGAATGAAAAATTGATGACCAACACTATTGATGCTTCTGAACTCAGTTTTAACGATTTTAAATCTATCGTTATAAACGACTATAAAATAGCCTTTGAAAGTAGGCAGGCCAGTGTTTTAGGCCGTAGAGAAGTATTAACAGGGAAGGCTAAATTTGGTATTTTTGGCGATGGGAAAGAGGTGCCTCAGGTAGCTATGGCGAAAGCTTTTAAAAACGGCGATTGGCGCTCGGGCTATTACCGCGATCAAACTTTTGCCTTTGCAACAGGGATTTCTACCATTAAAGAATTTTTTGCACAGCTTTATGCCAATCCCACCGATGGAGCTGATCCGTTTTCAGGCGGAAGGCAAATGAACTGCCATTTTGCAACAAAATCAGTTAATGAAGATGGAAGCTGGAACGATTTAACGCAGATTAAAAACTGTTCATCAGATATTTCTCCAACCGGCGGTCAAATGGCCCGTTTGGTTGGCTTAGCCTATGCTTCTAAATTATTTAGGCAAAATAAGGAACTGGATTACTTAAAGCACTTTTCGGTTAACGGAAATGAAGTTGCTTTTGGCACCATTGGTAATGCATCAACTTCTGAAGGGGTGTTTTTTGAAGCCATTAATGCTGCAGGTGTTTTACAGATACCCATGGCCATCTCGATTTGGGATGATGCTTATGGCATTTCAGTTCCGGCAAAATATCAAACTACAAAAGAAGATATTTCTGAAGTTTTAAAAGGCTTTCAGCGTGAGCCTGATCAACCGGGATATGAAATTTATAAAGTAAAAGGCTGGGACTATCCTGCTTTATGCGAGGTGTATGAAAAAGCAATAAATGTTTGTAGAGATGAACATGTACCTGTTTTAATTCACGTTACCGAACTTACTCAGCCTCAGGGGCACTCTACCTCTGGTTCGCACGAAAGGTATAAATCAAAAGATCGTTTAGCTTGGGAAACCGAACACGATTGCATCCTGAAAATGCGTGCCTGGATGCTCGATTCTGCAGTAGCAACCGAAGAGGAAATTGCAGCGGTTGAAAAAGACGCAAAAGTTTTTGTCCGTAATGCACAAAAAGAGGCTTGGAATGAGTTTTTGGATAGCATTAAACCCGAACAAAAACAAGTGGTTGATCTAATTGGAGGCGTAGCTAAACATCAACCTGAACTGGCTAAAATTGCTGCAAATCTGGCCTCAACTGCCGATGCACAACGCAGGGAGGTATTTACTGCTGTAAGGAAGGCAATCCGTTTATCAGCTGGTTTTAATTCTCCGGAACGCAATGAACTGTTAACCTGGTATAAACAGCAGGCCAAGTTTAATCACGACCGTTATAATTCTAAACTGCATACTGATGGCAAAGAAAGTCCGGATATGATTGCAGTGGTTACCGCGGCATATGATGAACAATCGAAAATGGTCGACGGTAGGGAAGTGCTTAATGCCTGTTTTAACGAAAATTTTGCCCGCGATCCACGTTTAGTGGCTTTCGGAGAAGATTTAGGGAATATTGGCGATGTAAATCAAGGTTTTGCAGGTTTACAGGCCAAATATGGTGAGTTGAGGATTACCGATACCGGAATTAGAGAAATGACCATTATGGGGCAAGGTATTGGCTTGGCCATGAGGGGCTTAAAACCGATTGCCGAAATACAGTATCTTGATTATTTAATTTTCGCACTTAATGTACTTAGCGACGATTTAGCATCACTATCATACCGAACCAAAGGGATTCAAAAAGCACCAGTTATTGTGCGTACCCGTGGTCATCGATTGGAAGGAATCTGGCACTCAGGTTCACCAATCAGCATGATTTTAGGTGCTTTAAGGGGAATGCATTTATGCGTACCAAGAAATATGACTCAAGCTGCCGGCATGTACAACACCCTTTTTAGGGCCGATGAGCCTGCCGTAGTAATTGAGTGTTTAAATGGTTACCGACTTAAAGAAAAATTACCCAGTAATGTTGGTGATTTTACGGTTCCTTTGGGCAAAGCAGAAGTTTTAGAAGAAGGAACGGATATAACCGTAGTATCTTACGGGTCTTCGTTAAGAATTGTTCAGGAAGCCGCAGAAGAATTGAGCCTATTGGGCATTTCTGTAGAAATTATAGATCCACAAACCTTATTACCTTTCGATACCACCCAGGTTTGTGTAAACTCCCTTGCCAAAACCAATAAATTACTGGTTGTAGATGAGGACGTTCCTGGAGGTGCATCTGCATATATCCTGCAAAAGGTACTCGAAGAACAAAAAGGCTATTTCCACTTAGATGGTCAGCCGAAAACATTATCGGCTAAAGCACACCGTCCGCCATTTGGATCTGATGGTGATTATTTCAGTAAACCATCGGTTGATGATGTTATTGAAACCATTTATCAGATGATGCACGATGCAAATCCAACTAAGTACCCCGCATTTTTTTAATAAAGCAACCGCTGGGGCATAAGATTTAACTGCCTGAATAGTTTAAAAGGTTTACAATCAGTTTCTTATTTTGTTTATGCCTAAATGAAGTGGGATTCTTGATGAAAAGGTAAAAAAATGGTTACATATTAATTAGTTTTTTAACTACTTTTATGCACCAAACTCTATTTTGTTATTTCAGTATGTTTTATCTCATCCCAGACATGAAACGGTGTCATTCTCAAGGTTTTTTATGCTCATCGTCTAGAAGAAACAAATCATTGATTTGATCTGAAAATGAAGCGCTATCTTGTAAATGCCCGGTTCGTTAGTAAAGCGTGTTTTTCTAAGAAAGGCATGCTGTTTCTCTTTTTCTCATTTTTATGCATGGCTGTTTTTAGCCAGGTGAGTGCACCACAGCAAAAACTGGATAGCCTTTTGAGTTTAAATCAAAAGAATTTAAAAACAGATTCAACCAAAATCAAAATATTGACGGAAGTTTACCGCCAATACATGAGGATGAAAAATGTAGATAAAGCGGAAGAGTATGTGGATAAAACCATTCAGCTTTCACATGAGAAAAATCTGAAAAAATTCTCTGCAATGGCTTATTACCGTAGAGGCTTAATGTATCACGGAAGGTCTAATTATCAAAAGGCAGAAGAAAATTATCAAAATGCAGCTGCCGAATTTTCTTCAGTGGGTAATTTAGATATGGTTGCCGGAACTTACCTCAATTTGGGTGCTTTATATGGCAGCATTCCGGATTATGTAAAATCATTAGAAGTTAACCAAAAGGCTATAGCTATCTACGAAAAAATGGGTAACGAAACCGATATGGCAAGTTGTTATACTAATATTTCTGCTATTTACCAGCGTTTGGGTAACCAGAGCCAGGCATTGGTTTATTTGAACATGGCGTTGAAGGTTTTTGCTAAAGAAGGCGAAAATAGCAGAGGTGTAGCTGTTGTTTATGGCTTAATTGGGACTAATTATTTTGAGGCTTCAGATCGCGAATTAACTGAGATGAATGTATTGCCTAACCAGAAAATTAAACTGGCCTTAGCGTATTACAATAAATCGTTGCGGGTATCGGAAGCCATTGGAGATATAGGTTTAATAGCTACTGTTAAACGAGATCTTGCCGGCTTATACAGTTCAATAGGACAAAAGGATGCAGCATTAAAATCGTATCAAAAATCTGTTGAGTTAAATAAGTCGGGAGAAGATAAAGAAGCCTATGCCGCAAGTTTATACGCATTGGGGAACTTTTACCAAAAAGAAAATGATTTTGAAAATGCCATCCCATTACTCAATAATAGTTTAAAAATTGCAGAAGAAAACAGGTTATTAGATATAGAAAAACAATCTAGTTTAGGGTTGAGTACGGTATATGAAAAACAAAAGGACTATAACAAATCGTTAGCCTATTACAGGCAATATATTGCCGTTAGAGATAAGATTTTCGACCAGGAAAAGGAAAAAGAAATTACCCGAAGGCAGATGCAGCTCGATTTTGGCATTAAAGAACGGAACTATTTATTGAAGCAAAAACTTACAGAAGGCGAGTTAAAAAGACAACAGCAAGAACTTGAGCTAAAAAGGCAGCAATTAGTGTTGAGTGATAAAGAAAAAGCATTGGATCTCTTAACTTTTCAAAAGGCAAAAGCTGATCTCGATATTCAGCGTTTGGCTCAGGATAGTAAATTTGCTAATGCTAAATTTGAGGCAAAGTTAGCCGCGGGGATAAAGGATAAGCAGATTAGTAAACAGGTACAACAGATTAAATTTGATGAGCGTGTAAAATTATTCCTCACCATAGCCGCTACACTGATTCTGATCATTGCTGTTGTTATATTTTTTAATCAACGGAAAACAACAAGGCTGAATATAATTATCAATACCCAAAAACGGGAGTTAGAGCAGTTAAGTAAGGTTAAAGACCGTATCTTTAGTGTAGTAAGTCACGATATGCGTACCCCTGTAAATTCATTAATTTCCTTTATGCAGTTGTTAGAAGGGTCGAATATTGAACAAGATAAATTAAACAGATATGCCGCGGCACTAAAAAACAACCTCACCTATACTTCCACAATGATGGAGAATCTCCTTAATTGGGCGGCCAGCCAGATGCAGGGTTTTAACCCATATTTAGAATCGTTGGATATTCATGGGCTGATTAATGAAGTTATTCTTTCTTTGCAGGATAATGCCAACGAAAAAAGCTTAGTTATTCAGAATTTAGTGCCAGCCAAAACATTTTGCAAAGCAGATTCGAATATGTTCATGCTGGTTATTCGAAATATCATCAGTAATGCCATTAAATTTACACCAAATGGTGGTACAATCACCACTAGTGCCGCTCATAACGGAAATGTACTGGAGATTAAAATTTCAGATACAGGGATCGGTTTAACTCCTGTACAGATTGAGCATTTTAATAAGCCAGGTTATTTAGGCGCGGGCGTGAGCACATTAGGCACCAATAAAGAAAAAGGCACGGGTTTAGGTTTATTGCTCTGCAGAACCTTTATTAGCTTGATGGATGGTAAAATTAGTGCCGATATTAATCCTGCAGGAGGAAGTTATTTTAAAATAATCCTGAAAAAATAACTTATTTTAAAAACCTCGACAGGATTTTCTTGTCAATTGATTTTTCCAGTAATTCCTGCCTGTTAGAAGCACTTATCGGAACCAGAAAGCTATGGTCTAAATGAACCTCATGATTGGTTAAGGTTACAATGTGGTTGACATTAATAATGTACTGTTTATGTACCCTTGAGAAAATTTTTGAAGGCAGTTGTTTTTCTAGATTTTTTAAGCTTACTAAAATAACGTGTTTATCGATACTGGTAAACAGCTTTGAAAAATCGCCCATACTTTCAATATAAATCACATCATTATATTTCAGCTTGGTAATGCCTTTGGTCTCTCTAAAAAAGAAATAATCGTCGTCTTTTTTATCGTCGGTGTTTAGGTTTTCGACCGGAAGTTTATTTACCTGTTTCCTTAATTCAATATACTCAATCGCTTTGTTGGTGGCTTTTAATATGCGTTCGAAGGTTGCAGGCTTAACAATAAAATCCAATGCATCCAGATTAAAGCTCTCTGCCGCGTACTCACTAAATGAAGTGATAAAGATAAATAGCGGTTGTTTTTTTAGGCTTTTTAATAAATCCATACCAGAAAGCTCTGGCATATCAATATCAGAATAAACAATATCTACTGAAGTGCTCGATAAAATTTGCGAAGCTTCTATACCGTTACTACAGACTGCGATAATATTTAATGACGGGATTTTTTTTAGATGCATTTCTATGGCATCTCTTTCAATTTCATTATCATCAACAATTAAACAGCTGTAGGTCATTTAGGGATAGGTTATATAATTTATTTAGAGAACACTTATTATTACTTAATGTTTGTAATTTACGTTAAAATGTGGATTATAATACAATCCAGGTATCATTTTATGGATAAACGTAACATTAACTTTTATTTCTGGTGTTTCTTTTCTCCAGTATATAATTTCTCGCCTGCTTTTACGGCCAATGGCAGGTCGTTTTCTTCTGGTGGCACAGGGCAACGGTAGCCGTCACTATAGGCACAATAAGGATTATAGGCTTTATTAAAATCGATTTCGATGTGGTTCGCTATAATTTCTTTTGCATCCAGATCGATGTACCTGCCACCGCCGTAAGTTTCCTTATTGTTGGTCTCGTCAGTAAAAGGAAGAAAGAGGTGATCTTTATAAACCGGGTTGGTTGATAAAGCAACACTTCTATATAAAGTCATTTGAATTTTTTTGTCATTCAGAACGAAGTTTACATGTGCATATTTATAGTAATCGCTACTGGAGCCATTAAAAGTAGGCATTTTGAAAACTTTTTCATTTTTCAGGATTTCTACATCAGCCAAAATTTTATAGGTACTGTCTGCCTCATAAAAGTGAAGGTTTTGCAGGTCGTTTTTCTTAAGTGGAGACCTTTCGTCTTTAATGAAATCCTGTTTATAGGTTTCACGATGTTTTGCAATCTGTTCAGCATAACTTTGTGCAAAGCTATTTATGCTGATCAATAGTAATAAGAAGGTGATGATTCTCATTAACAAAAAATTAAATAATACTTGCTTTGTTTCTTAAAAACTGATCGGCTAAAACCAATGCAGCCATGGCCTCAACAATAACTACCGCTCTGGGTACCACACAAGGATCATGGCGGCCTTTACCTTTAATCTCTGAGGCTTCGCCAGCAGCATTGATGGTTTGTTGATTATGCATAATGGTAGCAACAGGTTTAAAAGCTACCTTGAAGGTAATATCCATCCCGTTAGAAATGCCGCCCAAAATACCGCCGGCATAATTGGTTGTCGTTTTAAAAACTTTTGAATCGGCTGCTTTTGGCTGTGGAATATCGTTGTGTTGCGATCCTCTTAATTCACTTCCGGCAAAACCAGAACCATATTCGAAACCATGAACAGCATTAATACTGAGCATCGCTTTACCTAAATCGGCATGTAATTTATCAAAAACAGGCTCACCTAGGCCTGCCGGACAGCCTTTTACTACACAACCTATTTTTCCCCCAACGGTATCGCCATCTTTGCGAACCGCATCAATAAACTCAATCATTTCGTGTGCAGTTGCAGGATCAGCGCAACGCACAATATTTTCTTCTCTAATTTGTAATAAAGCTGATAAATCATTGCTTTCCAAATTAGGGGCTTCTATTGTACCTACTGAAGTTACATGTGCGAAAATTTCAATGCCCTGTTGCTTTAAAAATAGCTTTGCAATAGCACCGGCAGCTACACGGGCAGCAGTTTCGCGGGCAGAAGAGCGACCTCCGCCACGGTGATCGCGGATGCCATATTTTGCATCATAAACATAATCGGCATGGCTGGGACGGTAAACATCCACATTATGACCGTAATCTTTTGATCGTTGATCCTCGTTCGGAATTAAAAGTGCAATTGGTGTACCTGTACTCTTTCCTTCAAATACACCCGATAAAATCTGAACGGTATCGCTTTCTTTTCTTTGCGTGGTGATTTTGGATTGACCAGGTTTACGTTTGTCAAGTTCTGACTGGATAAAATCCATATCGATATCCAATTGTGCCGGACAGCCATCAATAATGACCCCAATGGCTACGCCATGAGATTCGCCAAAGGTTGTGATGCGAAATAGTTGTCCGAATGAGTTGCCTGCCATTATTTAGTGATTGAATTATAGATTGATTAAATTATTGAATGGATTTTAACACTCAATCTTGATACTTGGTTCTTGATACTTGATACTTGGTTCTTGATACTTGGTTCTTGATACTTTCTTCTCGCTACTTGATACTAACATCAAACCCTGCTTTTTTCAAATCTTCCCAATAATACGGATAAGATTTTTCTACTACCTGCATTTCTTCAATTTCAACTTCGTTAATCAATAAAGCAAGTGGTGCAAAAGCCATCGCCATACGGTGGTCCTCGTAGGTTGCGAAAGTAACTTTATCCGGAAAATGAAGGTTGTCTGTGTTTAAAGTATAAACCAGATTATCTTCTGTGAAAGTAACACCAATTTTAGCCAATTCGTTCTGAAGCGCTGCAATACGGTCTGTTTCTTTAATTTTTAACGTTTCTAGGCCAGTAAAAACCATGTTTTTACCTAGTGCAGCTGCAATAACTACAATAGTTTGTGCTAAATCCGGACAGGTTTTTAAGTCTAAAACTTCTTTTGTATCTAAAGAAAGGCCTAAGTTGCTAATAGCTATTCCATTATTGGTTTTACTGGTAGCGATACCAAAAACCTTCATGATATTTTTAATCTGGCTATCGCCCTGCAAACTTTTTTCTTTTAAAGCGGGTAAACTAATTTCTGCTTCATCAGCTAATGCTGCAATACTATACCAATACGATGCTGCGCTCCAGTCGGGCTCAACAACCAAAGTACCAGCTTTAAATACCTGTGGTTTGATGGAAATTGAATTTCCGTTCCAAGAATGCGCAATGCCAACTTCAGCCAGCATATCTAAAGTCATATCTACATACGGTTTAGAGGTAAGCTCGCCTTCAATTTCTAAAGTTAAACCCTGAGGTAGGATAGGGGCAATCATCAGCAAGGCAGAAATATATTGACTGCTTATGTCACCTTTTATTTTAACTTCAGCTGTTTTTTGATTTAAGGGGCCAACAATATTTAATGGCGGGAAACCTTCAGCTTCTGCATAAGAAATATCAGCGCCGATGGTTTTTAAAGCCTCTGCCAAGATACCAATAGGGCGCTGTTTCATCCGCTCGGTTCCGGTAAGTAAGAAATTGCCGTTTTTAGCCGAAAGATAAGCCGATAAGAAACGCATAGCGGTTCCGGCAGGGCCAACATCAACTGTTTTTGATTCCTGGATTTCTACTTCTAATTCTTCTTCAAGATTATTAAGGATGCCATTTAAGGTTACCGTATCGGCAGCATTGGAAAGGTTTTCAACTTTAACCAGTTTCTTGCTTAAGGCGCTAATAATTAAAGCCCTGTTGCATTCGCTTTTCGAGCCTGTTAATTGGATTTCCGTATTAATATTCTTGGTTCCTTTAAAAGAAACTAAGGCATTTTTCGACATTTTATTCTGTTTTTATTCTTAAATGTAAGTGTCAGATGAAACACCTGACACCACATTACATTTGTTTTTTAATGTCATATTGAGTTATCGAAAACTATCATAAGTCCTTCGACAGGCTCAGGATGACATCGCTATTAGAGGTTGCACTAAGCTTTACTCTTTCAGCGTTAAGCTTGATTAAGCGTTTCGGTTTTACCCTCCACCCTAAACCTTTAAACCCTCCACCTTATTACGCTTTAACCTCATTATGCTGTTCAGCAGCAATACCTTGTTCAGCTTTGCCGGCATTCATAATTTCAGTTTGTTTACGGATTGATTCACCATGCACCAATTCTAAGAATTTCTCCGTAAAGTTTAGGTCTAGTTTTAAAGCTTTTGCAAAAGCCTGACCTTTTTGGATGATGGCATCCCAGCGGTTAACCTGTAAAATAGTTACCTGGTTATCGCGTTTAAATTCACCGATTTTTGCTACGATAGACATACGTTCGCCTAGTTTCTGCAATAAGATATCGTCAATTTTATCGATTGATTTACGTAATTCAGCTAATTTATCAGCAGAAGCTTCGTTTGCAACCTCTGGTTCACGAACAGTTAAACGATCTACCAATTCAGCTAAAGCAGCTGGTGTAACTTGTTGTTTAGCATCTGTCCAGGCAACTGAAGGATCTACGTGAGATTCGATCATTAAACCTTGCATATCTAAATCTAATGCTTTTTGAGAGATGTAAGGAATTAATTCACGGTTACCGCAAATGTGACTTGGATCGTTGATGATCGGTAATTCAGGGCAAAGTGTTTTTAATTGGATAGCAAGTTCCCACATTGGTTCGTTACGGAAAGAACTTTTCTCGAATGATGAGAAACCGCGGTGAATAGCACCGATTTTAGTAATTCCTGCGCCATTGATACGCTCAATTGCACCGATCCATAACTGTAAATCTGGGTTAACCGGGTTTTTGATCAATACCGGAACATCATGGCCTTTTAAAGCATCAGCAATTTCCTGAACAGTGAAAGGGTTTACAGTAGAGCGTGCACCGATCCAAAGGATATCTACACCAGCTGCTAAAGCCTCTTCAACGTGTTTTGCATTCGCAACCTCTACAGCTGTTGGTAAACCAGTTTCTGCTTTAGCACGTTTTAACCACTCTAAACCGATACTTCCGATACCTTCAAATTCTCCCGGACGGGTACGTGGTTTCCAGATACCAGCTCTCAATACCGATACTTTACCGGTAGCAGCCAATAAATGTGCTGTAGTTAATAATTGTTCTTCAGTTTCTGCGCTACAAGGACCAGAAATGATTAATGGTTCGTTGTTTACGTTTAACCAGGTGTTTAAGGGTTGGATGTTTAAATTAAGTTTCATGATGATGGGGGTGTTTAAGTCCTTAGTCCGCAGTCGGAAGTCCGGAGTTATATTTTAATTATTTTATTACAAGTTTGAATGTTCCCTTTGTCTTCGGACTCCTGACTTCGTAGTCCCGACTCTTTATACTTTATCGTTCTTCTGATATTCTCCTAATATGTTAAAGTTCGATGTATATTTTAATGCCTTTCTAATGGCCTTATCATATTTCTCTGTACTTGGCCATTCTAAATCGACGTAAAAGTAATACTCATTTCTCTTACCTAAAACCGGCATAGATTGTATTTTTGTTAAGCTTACATCCTGTTCGGCGAAAATGTTTAACACTGTGGCCAGCGAGCCTGCTTTGTGCCCAACCTGAAAACAGATTGATGCTTTGTTTATTTTTTTTCCTTCATCCGTTTTGTCTTTTTTAAGGATCAGAAAACGGGTATAGTTTTTCTTGTTCGATTCTACCCGGCGTTCTAAAATGTTTAAGCCGTAAAGCTCAGCAGCTAAACTGTTTGCAATGGCCATGGTATCCGTTAATTGCTCTTCCTGGATGCGTTTTGCACAAGCAGCAGTATCGTTGCTCTCCACGATTTTAATTTGTGGATAATCGTAAAAGAAATCGATACACTGGCGGATGGCAATAGGGTGAGAAGTAACCACTTTAATGTCTTCAAACTTTACGCCTGGTAGCGCCATTAAGTGCAATTGGATAGGCAGGTAAACCTCGCCTACGACCGAAAAGCCAAAATCTCTGATCAGTGTGTAATTTGGCAATAAACTGCCTGCAATAGAGTTTTCGATCGCCATTACTACGAAGTCGGCATCGTTTTTCTCTAGCTTGTCGCAGGTTTCTTTAAAAGAATTACACTCAACAGTTTCAATGTCTTTACCAAAGAATTTGTAGGCGGCCTCCTCGTGGAAAGATGCTTTAATACCCTGAATTGCTACTCGTTTTGTCGTTTCCATTTTTGCGTTAAAACAAAAAAGTCCCGGCTGTTTGCCGGGACTTTTTTATACATTTTAATATTGTTATATATCTTTTTGCATATTAGCCCCGGCTCTCACTAAAATAGTAAAAGTAACCAAAGTAATATGTGTTTGTAGTTTGCATTTCTTTTTTTGTTGAGCCAAATGTAGTAACAAAATTTTATTTGTCAATAGGAAATTGAAAATATTTTTAATAAAATTTAATTTTGTTTGATTTGGACTGTTTTTTAAGTGAGTATGTAATGTTTGAGTCGGTTAGATAAAGCTAGTAGAAAAGATTGTTGTAACATGGTTTTTGTGTCAGGTAGTTTATGTAGCACTTGGTTATTAATCTCTCATTTTAAATAAATTTTATTTTGAAGGGCGGATTATATCTTGATTAAAAATATTGTTTGGTGAGGCACCAAAAAATGATTGGGCATGAAGATTCCAAAAGAAAAGTCGTCATTGCGAGGAGGAACGACGAAGCAATCTTTCATGCCAGTGATCCTTGCGCTAAAGATTGCTTCGTCGGCTGAAAAAGCCTTCTCGCAATGACGATACTCGAATATGAAAACTTCATCAGTGTTTATCTGTGTGCATCTGTGGTTAAAAAAGTATATGAAATGTTAACAAAAAAAAGGTCTGTGGAGACACAGACCTTTAGATTAAACAAATTAATATTTTTTAACCTGTAGAACTTAATTCACCTCTATCGTTAAGCCCTTTTACTTTATCCTGTTGTAAGGTTTCATATCTTTTCTGTTCCTCCTCGCGCAATTCCTGTTGCATAATTTTAGCAATTTTGGTGCTTCCATCATGGCTCCATCCCGGCGGGTTAAAAATGTATTTCACTTTATCTGTAAAAGTTGGTGCTTTTTTAACGTCAGCACTCAATGCAATAAACTCATGGAAAATAATGTTAACCGCACCAGTATCTTCTGGTTGAGTAGTTAAACCGTATTTAACTACATCTTCTGGTAATTCCTCTTGAAAAGTGCCGAACCATCTATCCCAAAGAATTAAAACCATACCCATGTTTTTGTCTAAGTAACGTACATTGCTGGCATGGTGCACCCGATGGTGTGATGGCGTTACGAAAATATACCCGTACCATTTTGGAAGTTTAATGTCGTATTGTGTGTGCACCAGGTTACCGTAAATTTGGGTTACCAGGTAAGCAAAAAGGATATCAACAGCGGTGAAACCCATAAATGCTAAGGGCAGATAAAAGAAAACACGGTATAGTGGTTCAAAAACGGTTGAACGGAAACCAGTAGTTAGGTTAAAGTGTTCAGATGAGTGATGTGTAACATGCATCGCCCAGAAAAAGCGTACATAATGGCCAACCGTATGTAAAAACCAATACAGAAAATCCTGCGCTAAAATCAAAACAAACCAATAAAGCCAAATATTAGGGATTTGGAACAAACGGAATTGATAACAGTATTGCAACAGAAAAAAAGTACCTGTTTTTGTTGCTAAATTAATCACAATAGCGGCCGTCATCAGGTAGATATTGGTCCACGTATCGCGTTTGGTATATAATTTTCTGTCGTGCGCATAGCTGAAATACATTTCAACCAGGGTTAAAACGATTACGAAACCAAATAGGCCTACTACAGAAATATCACTTCCGGTAAAATTCATTTTATAAACTATTGTAATAATCTAAACTGCTCAAAATATCGGCGGTACTTACACGGCAGTTAAATGTGCATTTACCTGTTGTTTCTAAAAGTGAAAAGAGAATGTTTCCATCTTCATTCTTTTTATCACTTTGCATCAGTTCCAAAAGTGTATCGAAACTTTCTTTTTTAATGTGGTATTTAGGGTATAAGGATAAAATATATCCACTAATATCCTTCAGTTCCTCCTGAGTTAAGGTGCTGTTTTTGATCGATAATGCGGCCTCACAAACAAAACCGATGGCAATGGCTTCACCATGTGTTAACGGATTTTCGTCATTCGCCAGAGAATACCCCTCTACAGCATGTCCAATGGTATGCCCAAAGTTTAAAATCTTACGCAGGTTTTTTTCATGTGGATCGATGGTAACCACTTCGTTTTTAATTTCTACTGATCGGTAAATATCTTGTGCCGAAGGGATTAGGTAATTGCTTTCTTTTAATTTTTCGTAATATGGCTTATCATAAATCAAGCCATGTTTGATCATTTCGGCAAAGCCCGATAAAAGTTCGCGCTGTGGTAATGTTTTTAAGAATGCAGTTTCGATAAAAACCATCTGTGGTAAGGTAAAGGTACCTACCATGTTTTTTACATTGTCGATATCGATCCCTGTTTTGCCACCTACTGAAGCATCAACCTGCGATAAAAGGGTAGTAGGTACATTGATAAAATCGATTCCTCTTTTATAGGTGGAGGCAATAAATCCGCCCATATCGGTAATTACACCGCCGCCTAAATTGATCATTAAACTTTTGCGGTCTGCTTCAAAATCCAAAAGCGTTTTCCAGATTCCGATACAAAAATCGATGTTTTTGTTTTCTTCACCTGCCGAAGTTTCGATCAGATCAAATTCAGCGTAATCATCTAAAAGTGATTGAAAAAGCGGTAAGCAGATTTCGCTGGTATGTTCATCTGCAAGTACAAAAACTTTGCTGTATTTGTTGCTTTCCAAAAGTGTTTTTAGCGCTTTTAAATTACTTTCGAAATATAAGGTGTGACCTGCGCTTGTTAGTGGTTCCATTAAATAACTTCTATTTTGTTTTCGCCAAAAGTAATAATATCGCCAACCCTAACCTTATAACGTTTACGAAATTCGACCTCGCCGTTAGTTTTTACTAAACCATCTTCTACCACGGTTTGGGCATCGCCGCCACTCCCAACTAATCCGCTTGCTTTTAACAGCTGGATTAATGGAATAAATTCGCCCTCTAATTTGAATTGTATCATTTTGTGCAAAAATACGATTATTTAGAGGTTTTTAGTTTTAACAACCAATGCTTTTTATAATTTTGCACCAATCTGACTTATTAATAAATAAAAATGGATTTATCCCCCAACAAACAACCAAATTTCGATAATACGGAAATTGCTTTCCGTCAAAAGTCTAACAACGAACTAAAAAAAGCATATTGGCTTTTTAAAATGATTGGCAGTAATTTCCTTACCAAAGTTGGTCCAGCCATTACCAATTTCTTTTTAAATATCGGTTTGCCAATTCAAGGTGCAATAAAAGCCACTATATTTCAACAATTTTGTGGAGGCGAAACCATTGCCGAATGCGATAAAGCCATTGAACAATTACATAAAGGCGGTGTAGGTACCATTTTAGATTATTCGGTTGAGGGGGAAGAGGAAGAACAGGTTTTTGATGAAACCTGTGCAGAAATTATCCGTACAATTGTTCGTGCTGATGGTGATACCAAAATTCCGATCACGGTTTTCAAAATAACGGGTATTGGCCGTTTTGCTTTATTGCAGAAGCTTGATGCCAAAGAAGTTTTAACGGAAACAGAACAGGCAGAATACAATAAAGTAAAACTTCGTTGCGAAATGATCTGTAAAACGGCTTTCGATAAAGGTGTGCCGATTATGATCGACGCAGAAGAAACCTGGATCCAGGATACCATTGATGAACTGGCTTTGGATATGATGCGTAAATTTAACCGCGAACGTATTATTGTTTACAATACCTACCAAATGTACCGCCATGATAAACTGGCTGATATGAAAGCCGATCATTTAATTGCCAAAGCTGATGGCTTTATTTTGGGTGTGAAAATGGTTCGTGGTGCTTATATGGAAAAAGAACGTAAACGCGCTGCAGAAATGGGTTACCCTTCTCCAATTCAGCCAGATAAAGCAGCGTCTGATCGTGATTATAACGAATCTTTACGTTATTGTGTAGATCACATCGAAGAAATAGCCATCGTTGCCGGAACGCACAATGAAGATAGCAGCCGTTTATTGACTTATCTTTTGGAGGAAAAAAATATTACACATAATCACCCTCATGTATATTTTGCCCAGTTGTTAGGGATGAGTGATAACTTGAGCTTTAACCTTGCCGATTCGAATTATAATGTAGCAAAATATGTTCCTTACGGACCTATTAAAGCGGTAATGCCTTATTTGTTCAGAAGAGCACAGGAAAATACATCGGTTGCCGGACAAACAGGTCGTGAGCTGGGTTTGATTGAAAGAGAATTGAAAAGAAGGAAACTGTAGTTCTTTTTCGGTTAACAGTTGGTAATTTTCAGTTTTGGATGGTGATTGATACTGCCGACTGAAAATTGTCAACTGTTTTTTCTTTTTGTGCGTCATGCTGAATTTATTTCAGCGTCTTATTAATCCATTATTTTTTTGAAAATGAGCATGCAGTAGTCCTTCGGGGCATGCAGTCTCGCTTTGCGCTATATCTTTTTGGCTGCCCTTCGGCTTCGCTATCAATGACGTTATTTTTGTAATCAATTAAATATGAACAATTTATATCGATTTCGTATTTCCACCCAACTAGGCCGTAGCACCATATCCCCGTTCTACTTAAATCCGGCCTAACAAATTTTTCGGGCTGCACTGCCCAAGCCAATCTACTAGCTTCGAAAGAAAACGGCGAAGCCCTCATGAATGCAGCTGAAAGTTATAAACAACAAATGAATAAATTTTCAGACGGTGTTTTTTGTTTCTTTTTGACATCAAAAAGAAAGAAGCCTGTCCGGCTAGGACTAATAAAACACCCCGTCCTGAGGACTCCCCTCTAAAAGAGGGGAATATATACCACTTGAAATTTAAACGTCATTTATATTGATTTTTATAAAATAAATTACCCCTCAGGGTGACAGCCAAAAAAGATGCCGCTTCATCCGATAGCTATCGGAACGAGTTTAGGTTGAGTGGTTGTTTTTAATCACGCAGTATTATTTCTTCACTACAAAAGACTGTTTCCCGGTCAAGAGATCGTAGAACAATATAAAATCGCTTATTAGACTATAACCGGGGTATTGAAAAGTTGCAGGTTTGTTTTTTTCGAAGAAAAAGTGACCAACCCACGCAAAACCATATCCAAGTATTGGAATTGCCAAAAAGAAATGCCAGTTGTGAAACAAAAATCCTGTGAAAAAAGCAAGACAAACCAATCCCGTACCAATAAAGTGTAAAATACGTGATGTGGTATTGGTGTGTTCTGACAAGTAAAAAGGGTAGAACTCTTTAAGCGACTTAAACTTTTTTTCTGACATACACTAATTTACAAAATTCCGTTCGCTTTTAAAAAGGTACCCAATTGCGCTGGTTTTTCGGTCATTAATAATGCATTTAATCCTACTTTTTTTGCGCCTTCAATATGTTGCGGACTATCGTCAATAAATAAAGTTTCAGCAGGATCTAAATTATTGTCTTTTAATACCTGTTCGAAGATATTGGTGTTGGGTTTGCGCAGTTTCATATGCTGAGAGAAATAAGCTTTCTCAAAATAAGCATCGTAATTGTTGATCTGGAAGGTTGCTTTCAGGTAATCAATGATCCAGTCGTAGTGGATTTCGTTGTTGTTGCTCAGTAAAAATGTACGGTATTTTTCTTTTAGCTGAAGCAATAAATCGTGGTTTTCCTGTATGGTACCAATTAATAAACTGTTCCATGCATCATCAATCTGCTGGTCGGTTAATTCGGGTTTATTAGCTGCTTTCCTAATTCCTGCTCTAAATTCGGCCGGAGAAATTGCCCCGGTTTCAAAGTCATCAAATAATCGGTTATGAGCTTTATGGGCAAAGAAATTTTCGATGTCGGTAATGCCCAACTTTTGAAAAGATGCTTGCGCAATTCTGAAATCGATATCAAATATTACGTTTCCGTAATCGAAAATAATGTTTTTAATGTTTTGCATGGAAATCCTTTAGCATTTGCTGCAAAGATATTATTGCTAATTTAATGGCGGGTATTAAACGGCATTTTTTTACAATAAAAAACCCGAAACCTATTGTAAGTAAGTTTCGGGCATAATATCTTGCGATGTGGCCATTCCCACCCCGATAGCTATCGGGGTGATTGGGAACCACGAAGTGTTCATCAAAGATAATCTTAATGCTTTAGTGGTATTTTCTATTTGCATTAAGATTTCCGCTTAATGTCATTAAATGAAGGAGAAAACAAAAAACATTGTCATCCTGAGCCTGTCGAAGGACAAATGTTTTTTGTTTTCGCTACCAAAAGGTCTTCGACAAGCTCAGACTGACAGCAACTGTGCTTAACTCCATGATATTGCATCTTCGCCTTCGTGGGAATGATGCAACATCAAAATGATTTTATTTATAGACCTATTTAGGTTCTACCGTTATCGATTGAATAATTGGTCTATTTTTTTTATCACTTGTTTTTAACTCTTTGAACACAAAATAAATGGAATGGAATTTTCCATCTGAAAGCATGTTGATCGGGATACTTTTCCTAAAGGTAGATTTGCCTATCATAATGCCTTTGCTATCATCTAACCTGATCTCGATTTCGCCATCTGATCCAGGATCAAGATTTAAAAATGAAAAACCAAATCCTGAAATACCAGTTAAATCAACATTTTTAACTGCTATCCAACCACTTTCTTTGGATAGGACAAGTTTTTCACCGCCGTAAATATCTTTTCGCTGAAAACCTTCAAAAACTTTAATGTCATCAGCATCAATTATACTGCTTTTAAGATTGATGGCGTTGGTTGTAGTTAAAGGTTTTAAACCTGTACCACCTGCATCAGTATAAGTGGCCTTTAAGGTTAACACCGATTTCTTTTTATCAATAGTTGCAGGAGGAACAATTTTTCCGGTTGTTGGAAGTGATGCTTTAACGGCTTCCTTGTTGCCCAAAGTCATAATCCATTCTGTAATTTTTTTCACTTCGGCTTCTTTCATTGCGGTATGCGCCGGCATCGGTACTTCTCCCCACACGCCATGGCTCCCGCCAATCACTTTCGAGGCCAGGTAATCAACCGCTTTGCTATCGTTTTTATATTTAACAGCAATTTTGTTAAACGCAGGACCAATGGAAGCAGCTGCTTCTTTATGGCAAGTGCTACAGTCAGATTTTAGCATTAATGTTTTGCCTACAAGGGTTTGTGCCGCTTGTTGGTGGCCCAATTGCGCGCCCGCTAAATCGGTTCCTTCGGTGTAGGTGTTGGAAATATAAATGCGGCTATTATTTACTTTTGCACCCTTATCACTCACTAAAACTTTGTAATCAACCGGTTTATTCGGGAAATAAAAACTTTTATTGCCTGCTAAATCTATACTTACATTAGGGTGTTCATTACCAGCAAAAACCGATACTACCTGGCTCTTCGCCGAAGTTTTACTTTTATCCATTACGGTAACACTTACCGGATATTCGCCTGCTTTAGTAAAGGTGTATTGTAAATTTGGTGTGGTAGTAGTTTTAGTAATTCCTTTTCCCAGGTTCCAAATGTAAGTCAAGGCATCTCCGTCTGGGTCTTTAGCCGTAACAGTTGCGTTTAATTTGTAAGGGAGTAATCCACTTGTTTTCGCAATATTTAAACTTTCAATTGATGGAGGTCGATTTCCTTTTAAATAATCAATCCTCGTAATTGCGGCATCAGGGTTTTTAGTAAACCAACCTTTACCATACTCGAGGATGTATAATTTCCCATCAGGCCCCAATTCCATATCAATAGGTGCAGCCAAAGAAACATTAGACATAAAGGGTTCCATGCTCAGGTAATCACCCTGTGCATTCATGGTTACGGCTTTAACCCATCCACGTACCCATTCGTAAATAATCAGTTTTCCGTTGTAATAAGCAGGGTAAGGTGAGTTTGCAGTTGCATAATAAACTGGTCCAGCCATTGCGGTACGCCCACCTGAACCTACCTGTGGAAATTCTGCCGATTCGCCATACGGATACCAGATATAAGCAGGTTGTGCAGGTGGAAGTTGTTCTAAACCTGTATTGTTTGGCGAATTGTTAATTGGCATTTCAGGATCAAAAGCATTGCCATTGGCTCCGTTGGTATAATCGTAAGCTTTATATGGGTAGTTATTACCTATAAATAGCGGCCAGCCAAAGTTACCGGCCTTGCGGGCCTGGTTTACTTCATCATATCCCCTGGGGCCCCTTAAAGCATCGTCGTTACTGGCATCGGGGCCAACTTCTCCCCAATATAAAAAGTTGTTTTTTTGATCTACCGAAATGCGGTAAGGATTTCTATTACCCATTACATAAATTTCGGGTTTAGATTTTGGATCATTTTTCGGAAAAAGGTTACCCTCTGGGATGCTGTAAGTTCCATCTTCATTTACTTTGATCCTTAAAATTTTACCCCTTAAATCATTGGTATTTCCTGCAGATCTTCTGGCATCGTATTGTTCTAAACCTTTTCTGTTGTCGAGCGGGGCATAACCTTTGTTCACATATTGTTCTTTGGGTACATCAAAAGGAGTAGAGTTGTCACCTGTCGAAACATACAATAAATTATCAGATCCAAAGGCGATAGATCCTCCGGTATGGCAACAGATTTCGCGTTGAGAATAAAATTCTAAAACGATTTTTTCTGATTCTTTTACAATCTGGTCGTTAATTAACTTAAATCTGGATAATCGGTTTACCGATTTATCAAAAGGGCTATAGAAAAGATAAATATATTTATTAACTGCAAATTTTGGGTCGGCGGCCATACCCAATAAACCTTCTTCTGCATTAACATTAGGGGTGCTGGTTTTAAAATAAACATCAAGTTTACCAGCTTCTTTAACTTTTTTTGTCTGGTTTTTATAAATCAATACTTCACCTCTGCGCTGTGCTACTAAAATATCCAGGTTAGGAAGGATGGTCATTTCGGTAGGCTCTGTAAATTCGCCCTGCGCAAGGGTAACTTTTACAAAACGGTCCTGATCTGGTGTATCTATTGTATTTTTAGGGAAAAATTCGAAAGCGTTGCCTTCGTAAATGTTTTTGTTTAGTGTTGTTGCCGATATTAATACTAATGCTATCGCAGATAACAGCAGGGTAAAAGTTGTTTTCATTTATTTGATTAAAGTATTTTGAATAAATATAGGATATAGTTTTATAGCCTGCAGTATTGTATCAAAATTTATGCGAATCAGGTCGAAATAGGATTGGATGATCGAGTTGTATATTGAATAGGTTCAAAATGAAGTGATAAGAAGTTTTCGGCCAAAATTCATACATCAACAAATTTATTGAGATGATCTATTTTTTGTTTAAGAATCTCTACTGTTCAATAGGTATTGTGCTGGTAATGTTAGTTTTATATAGGTATAAACTCTAAAAATATTACCATGACCGGAGTAATAACAGCTTACAATAAAGAAAGAGGTTTTGGTTTAATCTCTCAATATTTGGTTTTAGAAAGCATCTATTTTGATATAGTAGACTGCAAAGCGAAAGGTTTGTATGTTGGAAGTACTGTCGAATTTGATACTGTTATTGCGAAAAGAGGAGTAGTCGCTAAGAATATAATGGGGATAGCTAAACTTAAAGTGAGGCCAAAAAGTTTAATATAAGATTCGATTTAAAATCGGCAGGCCTTATCTCAATCAGTGTAAAAAGCTACAAAAATTAAAAATCATACAACTTCAAGTTGTTTTTTGAATTATTTTGTGTCAGCCTATTGTCATTCTGATTTTAATCTGTAACTTACAGAATGGGCGATAAAGTAAATTTGATTCTTGGAATAGTTTTCCTTTTGGGTGGTTTTAGTGTTTTCTTTGTGATTTTTAGCGGAAAAAAGGGTTAGTTCAATTTTCAAATACTTTTTTCAAGAGAAATTTTTCTCTTCGAATGGTTTATTTTGATGATGCGGCAAAATTCGGTATCCGAATAAAAAAAAAGAATTCATTTTCTGTTATTTACGACAGCCTTGTAGTATTTAGGGTTGTTTGGAATGTGCAAAAATAAAATGTAAGCTGAGTGCTTATTAATAGGAGCAGTTTTTACAAAATTTATTCTGTTAAGGCCTTGTATTACCTTATTGTGCCAATTGCAATATCGATGCTGGTAAAGCGTACTTGCTTTCGTCAGCTTTACGCTTAGTGTAACGCAATAAAATAGAGAAATTACTGATTCGGTTCGCGACTTTTTTTATTTAGAGGTGCTTTGTTTGCTCAGATGTCAAAATCATCATTAATTGTCGCTTAATCTATAGATTGAGTATCGAAATCTATTTAATTGCCAAAACTTTTTGAGTTTTTGTATGTTTGTTGTATTAAATCTAAATTAAATGCAAGGAACAGTGAAATTTTACAATGAATCTAAAGGTTTTGGCTTCATTATAACAGAAGACGGCGAAGAACTTTTTGTTCATGTTACAGGCTTGGTTGATAAAATAAGCCAGAACGATCGGGTAGAGTTCGAAATCGCTCAAGGAAAAAAAGGTCCCAATGCTGTTAATGTTAAACTGATTTAACGCTGCAATGAGATTAGGTACAGTAAAGTTTTATAACCCTAAAGAAGGTGTTGGCAGTATTACACCATCAAATGGTGGGCGCGAAGTGAGTGTTTTTGCCCGCGGTGTAATCGATCCGATAAAGCCCAATAATATTGTTCAGTTTGATATTGAATTTACACAAGGTGGCATCGAGGCCATTAAGGTGATGGTGCTATCTGCATAGTTAGGCCATTTAAAGAAAGTTCTTTTTGTATCGTATTACCGATCTGTTAATATTTGGCACAGTTTTTTGGCTTAGCTATATATTAGTTAACGCAAAAGGATCAAAATGGTGACAAAAGAAATGGGAACAATAGATTATTATAGTGAAACTGAAGGCTTTGGGAAAATCAGGAGCGATATTGGAGAAGAAGTTCTGTTTTATCAAAGCGGCCCAATAAATGGAGCTGATTTAAAAAAGGGTTTAAAGGTTTCTTTCGAATTGCATCAAACATTATCAATAGCAATGAATGTGCTGATTATTGAACCAAAAGATTAATAATTGTTCAATGTTTTTGATTCTTATAGCCTGTATTACAGATAGAATTTAATCATTATGATAGATTATTTTAGCAACTTGTAACCAAATCTGATAACTTTGGTCTTACTGTTGTTTATTCTTAAGTGTATGATACAGCTCGAGCCAATTACCGGTTTTTTTAAAAGAGAACGTGCGTTGCAGGCAATATACCCTATGCGTGTGTTGATTGTACGTGAGGGGAATGGTTTTTTGTGCATGAATTCTGGTGATTACCCCTTGTTAAATGGCAGGGTATTTTTTATTCCGGAAGAAGGTCTGGTTAGGCTCGAAGGAGAAATAACCTCAGGTTATTGGCTCAGTTTTAGCAGTTTATTATATGCCGAATTTTTACTTCAGCACTTAGATCCCCAAGCTAAGAATCTCTTCTTAAATTTGTCTTTCAGGGATCTCGATTCGCACAAATCAACTAAAACTTATAGTTTACTCGATCAGCTAAAAAAAGAAATCAATATCAAAAAAGATATGCCCTTTTTAGCGCAATACTTATCATTGTTTCTAGGTTTTACGGCTGGGTTAGATGGTTATCTTGCCGCTTTAACCTTAGATGATTTACAGCAGGTATTACGGTTTAGGGCCATTTTGGAGCAATTTTATAAGCGAGAAAGGTCCATTCAGTTTTATGCGGAGGGCATGGGGATGAGCACCGGCAAATTGAATAAATTTTTAGACCGTGTACTTGGAAAAAGCTTAACAGTGCTTATAAAAGATCGGATTATGCGCGAAGCGGAAGAATTGTTACTACATAGCGATTATACAGTTGATGAAATAGCCGAACTCTTGGGGTTTGAACAAACCACTAATTTTAGCACCAGTTTTAAACGGCATAAAGGCATGTCTGTACTTCAATTTAGCCGCCTAACTTAAATTGACTGAAAAATTGGTGCTTCTGCCAAAGAAATGTCCGTCAGTTCGATTTCATCTCTTCTAGAAAACAGGTTTCCAGACCTCACTACATTAATTGCTTGCACGCCTAACGCGTAAAGTTTTGCTTACTGCATCTATTTTATCAGCCGCACCAATTTTGCATTGGCTAAATTATAAAATCTTGGTCTAAAGAAAAAAAATATTCTTAATAATGTTACATAGCTGTATTTAAGCGCTTACAACCCTGCATCTACGTTAATTCTGAGCGGGTAAAATAAAAAGTCTAGTGAATTTGTAGTCTATTCAAAAAAAATTATATTTGCCAAAAATATAATCATTATGAAACAAGAGTTTACGAAATTTTTTCTCGTACAGGGCCCATTATTTATAGCGTTAAATAGGATGTACTGTTGCTGTTGATCTAAAAAGAATAGTTTGTTTCTGCTGTGCAGTAGGCAAAAAAAAGGAAAATACAAAAGTATTTTCCCTAGGCAAAATTAACGAAACAGGAATTCAATTGGCGTTGCACCTGTTTCAAATCAGTTCAAATCACCTATTTCAAAGTTATGCAAAATTTTGAGAAAGTCAATCCTGTACAAGGGGCTTTGGCTTTACGAAGTATTACGTTCAATTTTCGGTTGTACCTCTGGCAAACATGCCGCATTTTATTACCTGCATTATTTTTATACTTACCGCTGCTGTTGCAGGCACAAACCCCAACAGAACCTACAATCAATGCTACTTTATCAGGAACTGTAATCGATGCAAAAACCAAAGAAACCTTAATTGGCGCGTCAGTTAAAATTCAAGGGACAACCAATGGCTCATCAACTGATAGGGAAGGCAAATTCCGTTTAATTACCGGGCAAAAGTTCCCTTTTACTTTACTGGTTAATTTCGTCGGGTATAAACAAACCGAAGTGGTGGTAACGCAAAGTCAGATTACGGTTGAACTTGTAGAAGACTACAATCCACTGGATGATGTGGTTGTGGTAGGTTATGGCACACAGAAAAAGGTTAACCTTACCGGATCGTTGGCCACAGTAGATGCCAAAACATTGGCCAACAGACCGATTACCAATGCTACTCAGGCACTTCAAAATGTGCCGGGTGTTTTTACCAATCAAACCAAAGGCAGGCCTGGTGCCGATGCAGCTACCATCCGCATCCGCGGGGCAGGTACCTTAAATAACAACAACCCTTTGGTATTGGTTGATGGGATTGAATTTCCCTTGGGCGATGTTAACCCAAACGATATTGAGAGTGTAACCGTTTTAAAAGATGCAGCTTCTGCGGCCATTTATGGTAACAGAGCAGCAAATGGCGTGATTTTAGTAAAAACGAAAACTGGCAAAAGAGGCACATTTTCTATTGATTATAACTTTTATGCGGGCGTACAAAAGGCTACAAAGTTTCCAGATGTGGTAAGCAATACGGTTGATTACATGATCGGTAAAAACCGGGCCCTGGCTAATGAGGGCAAACCCGCTGAAAGTAGTGAAGCACTGATTAACGAATTTAGAAACGGTACTGATCCGTTTATTTATCCAAATACCAATTGGTTCGATATTATGTTCCGAAATGCAGCCATACAGGAACATAATCTCCGTATTTCTGGTGGTTCGGAAAAAACAGCTTTTTCTATCTCGCTGGGTTATTTAGATCAGGATGGTATTTTAATTGCTTCATCTGGTAAACGTTACTCCTTAAATTTGAATGTCAGCTCCGATATTACCAGAAAACTAAGGGTAGGTGCTAGTTTAACCGCTAATTTTTGGAACAGTAAAGAAAGTGCCTATAGTGCAGATGATGGTAATGGCGAAGGTGGTTTAATGGGTTTAACCTATCGTGGTTTGCCTTTTCAAACACCATATGCACAAGATGGTACCTATGCCGATCAGTGGATTCGGGTACCCGGGCATAACTTTTTCAGAAATACTGTTGCCCTGGCAAACGAAGGTTTTAACAAAAATAACCAGTACCGCACCCTGGCCAATGTGTTTTTAGAATATCAACTGCCATTCAATATCAAATATAAAACCACTTTGGGGGCAAACCTGCTTTATGGTATCAACAAATATTCTTATCCGGCCATTAACTTAACCAATCCAAAAACTGGCGTAGTAAGTCCAATTGGCAATACACCTGCGCGAGGGGTTCGGCAAATCAGTCAGAACAATATTAATATTACCAACTTTCATACGTTAAACTGGGAAGGTTCACTGGATAAACATCATTTTATTGTTTTGGCGGGCTTTAGTTTAGAACGTTTTGACGATGGTAACTTTTCTGCTTATAACGAGGGCTATCTGGGCAACGATTTAACAGAACTTAATGCGGGGAGTACATCACCTCAGGTTACGGGTACTTCGGGGGCTTCGAGGTTACAATCGTACTTTGGCCGTTTCAACTATAATTACAACGAAAAATACCTGTTCGAGGCCAATTTTAGGTATGATGGTTCGTCGCGCTTTGCCAAAGATAAGAGGTGGGGCTTTTTTCCTTCATTCTCTGCCGGATGGAGAGCCAGTGAAGAAGATTTTGTTAAAGACTTAAATGTTTTTAGTAATTTAAAACTTAGGGCATCATACGGCAAGTTGGGTAACCAAAATGTGTCGTTATTCAGTTATGTAGATGCCATCGCACTGGGACAGAATTATAATTTTAATGGAACCATTGTTAGTGGAGCGGCCATTACGCAGTTAAGCGATCCAAACATTACCTGGGAAACAACTACCATGAGCGATATCGGTTTAGAAGGTAGCTTTTTTAGAAGCAAGTTAACTTTTGAAGTCGATTTTTTTGATAAACAGACTTCGAAAATCTTAAGACAGATCAGTGTACCCGGGCAGGTGGGTAATTTAGCCGGACCTGTAAAAAACATTGGGGCAGTAAACAACCGTGGTTTCGAAATCACGCTTGGCTTTAAAGATTCGGTAAAAGATTTTCGCTACAACATCGATGCGAACCTTACCTATGTAAAAAATAAAGTAACCAATGTAAACGGTCAGAAATATTATAGCGGTAATACCATTATTCAGGAAGGATCGCCAATTGATAGCTTTTTTGGATTACAGGCGGAAGGAATTTTCCAAACTGCAGACGAGGTGAAAGCGCATGCTTTTCAAAATGCAGGTACGGTTGCCGGCGATTTGAAATATAAAGATGTAGATGGTAATGGTGTGATTGATAATAACGACCGTGTGGTAATCGGCAACAGTATTCCGAAATTCGTGTATGGTTTTTCTGGTGGTTTTGGCTATAAAAGATGGGATTTCAGTTTCATCTTCCAGGGCCTGCAGGATGTGGATACTTATTTAACCGGAAATTTAGCGCAACCGTTTAAAAATGGTGCAGGAGTAACCAACGATTGGCTCACCGATTCGTGGACTCCAACCAATACCAGCGCTTCTTTACCGCGTTTAACTACATCAAATGGTTATCCGCAAAACTTCCAGACTTCGAGCTTTTGGGTAAGGGACGCTTCTTATCTCAGGCTCAAAAATGTTCAGATCAGTTATTCGTTCCCCAATAAATGGTTAAATAAAGCCGGAATTGACGTGTTAAAGGTATTTGTTAATGCGCAAAACTATTTAACCTTTTCAAACTTCAAGTTTAGCGATCCGGAAAGGAATTTAACCCGAGCCGATCTAATCGAATATCCGAATGCGAAAACAATCAGTGCGGGAATTAATGTATCATTTAAATAACAGGTCATGAGAAAATATATTCTATTTATATCAATTTCGGTGTTCTTGTTTAGTTGTAAAGATTATCTGGATGTAACACCAACCGATCGTTTTACACAAGACACCTATTGGAATACAAAAGTTCAGGCAGAAGCGGCGCTGAACGGAACCTATGCCGCAATTTATTATAATGTTTATGCTGCCAATTCCATCTATTTGGATGCCTTAAGTCCGAATACTTACCAGTACAATAACGATTATAACATCATTTCGAGAGGCTTGCACAATGCGGCAACTGCTTATTTTAACGAAACCTGGAATGGGAGTTATAAAGGTATAGGCAGGGCCAATAATGTATTGGCCAATATCGATAAAGTGAGTATGGATGGCGCCTTAAAAGAAAGGTATAAAGCTGAAGCTAAATACCTGCGTGCCTTATATTATATTCCCCTTTGGAACTTATTTGGTGGGGCGCCATTAATTACCGATGCCACCAATTACGAAACCCAGGCCAATTTGCCAAGAAACACGGCCGATGAATTGCTGGCGCAGATTTTAAAAGATTTAACCGAAGCCTCATCAGGAACTGCATTGCCTTTAACCTACTCTGGTGCTGATAAAGGAAGAGCAACACGCGGCGCGGCCCTAGCGTTAAAAGCAAGGGTTTTATTATATGCCAAACGTTGGAAAGAAGCTGCAGAAGCTGCAAAAGCAGTTATCGATTTAAAAACATATAGCTTGTTTCCCGATTACCGCGGTTTGTTCTATCTGGAAAACGAAGGCAATGCCGAAGTCATTTTTGATGTGCAATATAAATACCCCGAGTTTACCCATTCGCTCGATATCAGTTTAGATCAACAATTGGGTTCAGCACCCTTGCCCGATCTGGTCAATACTTATTATGCAACTGATGGTAAGCCAATCAGCAATTCGGCCGTTTACAATGCCGCAAAACCTTTCGAAAACCGCGATAGCAGATTGCAGGCAACGGTAATTTTACCCGGTACAACATTTAAAGGGGCTACGGTAACCGCTATTCAATACCCGAGTACAGGTTATGGATTAAAAAAATATACTATTTTTAAAGACAATGAAAAACCTGTAGCGGCACCAACCAGCGGAACCTCTGAATTGAATTTAATTTTACTTCGGTACGCTGATGTGCTCTTGATGTATGCTGAAGCAAAAAATGAAGATACTGGGCCAGATCAATCGGTTTTTGATGCTTTGAATTTAATAAGAGCAAGAGCTAAGATGCCAAATATTTCATCTACCTTAGGTCAGGAAGAACTGAGGGCGGAGATTAGGCATGAGCGGAGAGTAGAGCTGGCAGGAGAAGGTTTATATTATTACGATATACGCAGGTGGAGAATTGCCGACCAGTTATTAAATGGAAATATTACCAACAGTGCAGGTGCAAGGATTGATAGCCGCCTGTTCGATGCCAATAAAGATTATTTATGGCCCGTGCCTTCAATAGCAATCCAGAATAATCCAGCATTAAAACAGAATCCCAACTATAATAAATAGAAATGAAGAATGTAATAAAATTTATAGCTTTTGCTACAATGATGGGCAGTGTAGCTGTGGCACAGGCACAAAGCAAAAAGAAACCCAATATTATTTTTATCCTGGCTGATGATCTTGGCTATGGTAATGTACACAGTTTTAACCCGAATTCTAAAATCCCTACGCCGAACCTGGATAGGCTCACTGAAGAAGGTATTAAGTTTACCCGTTTCTATTCTGGAAACACGGTTTGCGCCCCTTCAAGATGTGCTTTGATGACAGGTTACACCATGGGCCATGCCTGGGTTAGAGGTAATGCAAAAGCAAAAGACGGACTTGCGGCTTTACGTGCACAGGATACTACTTTGGCTGAACGTTTAAAAGGAAACGGTTATAAAACAGGTATGTTTGGTAAATGGGGTTTAGGCGATGAAGACAGCAAAGGTGCACCACATTTAAAAGGCTTTGATAGTTTTTACGGCTATCTGGATCAATCGCATGCGCACGATTATTATACCAATCGTTTGTACGAAATTGTTGGCGGTAAAACAGTTGAGGTGCCTGTTGATACCACAAAATATACCGAAGACCTGATTGTAAATAAAGCAGTAGATTTTATCAATGCCAATAAAGATCAGCCTTTCTTTTTATATCTGCCTTTAACGGTTCCACATGCGGAACTGAAAGTACCTGCAGAACTATTGAAGAAATTCCAGCATGCAGATGGTTCGAGTAAATTTCCACCAGAAACTCCTTTTGAGAAAAAAGGAAACTACGATAGTCAGGCGCAGCCACATGCTGCTTTTGCTGCCATGGTAAATAAACTTGATACTGATGTGGGTACTATTGTAGCCCTGATCAAAAAGTTAGGTTTGGATAACGATACCTACATTTTCTTTACCAGTGACAATGGTCCGCATAAAGAAGGTGGTGCCGACCCCGTGTTTTTTAACAGCAGTGGCGAGTTTAGGGGAGTAAAAAGAGATCTGTATGAAGGTGGGATCCGCGTGCCGTTAATTGTAAGGGCACCGGGTAAAATTGCAGCCGGGCAGGTTAATCCAACACCATGGGCATTTTGGGATGTATTGCCAACCCTTGGCGAACTTAGCGGAACAGCAACGCCAAAAAATATTGATGGGCTGTCGTTCTCTCCATTGTTGAGTGGAAAAAAAGCAGTTAAAGAACATGAATATTTCTACTGGCAGTTTAACGAAGACGGTCTAAAAGAAGCTGTAACCAAAGGCGACTGGAAATTGATCCGGTTTAAAAATAAAGGCACGGCCGAGAAGCTGGAGCTATATAACCTAAAGGCTGATATTGGCGAAAAAAATAATATAGCAGCCAAAAACCCTGATACGGTAAAGGCGCTTTATGCTTTAATGAAACAGGCTAAAACACCTTCAGAAAATCCACGTTTTGATTGGTCGGAAATTGAAAAATAGATGAAGAGGATTAAGCCAATGCTGGTTTTGAGCTGTACTTTGATTTTTGCCTGTAAAAATGGTACGTTGAAGCAGAATACTCAAGTGAAATATAAGCCCGCGGCGTGTTGTTCGTCTAATCTGCCATCACGCTTTGGTATAAAAGCGACGGGTAACGTTAGCCCATTCGGCGATAAACAGATTAAAAAATCATTGTAAAATGAATTCCAAGGTTGGTGTCTCACCAACCTTTTTTTTTGAATCTGATGTTGGTAGTATAGTGGAGGGGTAATTATTTTCATTAATTAACAGAAAATGAATGGCTTGTGGTTTTTGGCGGTTTGCAGCCCCGCTTTACATTACTCCCGACTTAACGTCGGGATTCATTGCAATCGGGTTTAGGAACAGGGGGCTGCACCTTGCAACCGTAAAAAAGAAATACTGTTTTTGTCCACTAGCCCCGGTTGAAGCGTTACTCCAATGTCATTAAGTTAAGAGATAAATCATAAAAAGATGTCACCCTGAGCGTAGTCGAAGGGCATTTATTTGCGTTTTATCGATCTCAAGAAGTCTTCGACTACGCTCAGACTGACGACCACTATGCTTAACTTAATGACATTGAGCGTTGCCCTGCAGCAACGAGATAGGAGGAAGCGAAGCGGAAAACGGGAAGAAAGAATGTTTGCACAGGCATTGCGCTCCATATGGAAATTGGTGTTTTTTCTCCTCGGCCTGTGTCCTCACAGGCCGAAATCTAAATTAAATGGTCTGTGAGGACACAGACCATGGTATAAGGTGCACCTAGCAACCACAAATATGAAATACTGTTTTGGCCTATTAGCCCTGGTTGAAGCGTTACTCCAATGTCATTAAGTTAAGAGATAAATCATAAAAAAGATGTCACCCTGAGCGTAGTCGAAAGGCATTTATTTGCGTTTTATCGATCTCAACAAGTCTTCGACTACGCTCTCCACAGGAGTCCTTTGGACAGACTGACGACCACTATGCTTAACTTAATAACATTGAGCGTTGCCCTGCAGCAACAAGATACGAGGAAGCGAAGCGGAAAACGGGAGGAAAAGAATGTTTTGCACAGGCATTGCGCTCCAAATCCAAATCAGTTTTCTTCTCCTCGGTCTATGAGGTACGCAGAAAGTGCTGTTATGTTGAAGATTTATCTTTAATCCTCAAATAGATAGCCACTATAAGCCAATCCTTTGGCTACACTTTTAAAATTATCGCCAGAGTTTAATGGAATGTGTGGGAATTTGGATTTAAACAGATTTTGTACGGCCGAAACCATCGATGTTCCTCCGGTTAAAAATAAACAGTCAATTTCCGCTGGCTTGATTTTATAGGTTTCCATAAACTGATCCAGGTAAGCATCGATTTTGTTGATGTCTTTTTCTATAATCGCATTGTATTGTCCGAGCGAAATATTTTCATCAATCTCGATCCCCATATTGCTATAGGCAAATGTAGAAACAGGTTGGTCAGAAAGTTCGATTTTCGTTTTCTCAATCGATCTGAACAAGGAATAACCGAGATTATTTTCGATCAAGGTGATCAGGTTTTTAAATTTCGGATCGTTTCCAGAGTAATAATAATACTCCTCAATCTCTTTCTGGATTTTTAAACCATTAAAAAAGTTCATTTTATCCCAGGTGCAGATATTGGCAAAAAGCGATTTCGGCACATTTAAAACTTTGCCAGGGGTAGCTTCATACATGGTGTTCTTCCCAAAATATGGTGTGCCTTTATCCCACATGAAAGCGGAATCCAGACTATCGCCGCCAATGTATATACCGCCCGAGGCTATCATATCATTTTTGCGGTTTTTGCTGCCAACTTTATCCGGATCGAGGATCAGGTAGGTGAAATCTGTTGTACCCCCACCTAAATCGGCTACTAACACGCGTTCTTTTTTCCTGATTGTTTTTTCGTAGGCAAAGGCCGCCCCGATAGGTTCGAATTGAAAACGCACATCAGTAAAACCTGCACTTTCAGCGGCTTTTTTTAACCTGGTCTGCGCCAGGGTATCTTTCATGGTATTATCATCGTCAAAGAAAACCGGCCGGCCGATAATGGCTTTGTGGCAATCTTCGCCCGTAATCAGATCCGCTTTTTCTTTCAGGTCTTTAAGAATGAGCGTAACCAGATCAGATGCTGTGTATCTTTTATTGTGAATACGGGTTTCGGTAAAAGTAGTTCTCGAAAGGATCTGTTTAATGGATTTGATAAAGCGGCCTTTCATGCCGTCATTCAGGTAAGCATCTATTGCTTTTTCGCCAACAATATGGCTTTCACCATCAACCATGCTTTTTACTTCGGTAAAATAGATCAACGAAGGGATAGAAATCGTATCTACAATTTCTTTCTTTTCTTCATCATAAATAGAAAGCGCCGAATTGGTTGTTCCAAAATCGATTCCGTATAAAAACTTACTCATGGCCGGGTATGTTGTGGTTGGGGGCTAAAATGGGGTTGCGAAAGTATTAAAAAAAAGCGAGGTCTGAAAGCTTTTTAAGCTTAAATATACCTTGTATATAAAACCTTATTCACTATATTTAAAAAACATTCACGCTTTAAATTAAATCACAGTTGAAAACTACTATACTCTTTTTACTGGGCTTAATTTTCCAGCTTTTTTGCATCAATACTGTTTCTTTCGCTCAAAAAAATATACCTGATACTGTAAAGACAGGAATTTATGTAACGAGCATCCATGATATAGATTTTAAAGACAAAGAATACACCGTTAATTTTTGGCTATGGCTAAAATATAAAAACAAGGAATTTAATTTTGCCGATAACCTGGAGATACCGCAGGCCAAAACGGTTAGCAAATCATTTTCTACGATCGATAGTAGTGGTAATGAAGTGTATATGCTCATGAAACTGCAATGTGTAATGAAAGATTCGTGGTCGATCAATAATTTTCCGTTCGATCACCAGTTGCTGAGGCTTTCTGTAGAAAATTCTCAATTTGATTCAGCAGCCTTGGTATTTGTTCCTGATACCCTGGGCAAACAATTTGATCCGCGGTTTACCCTTCGCGGATGGAATATCGACAGTTTAAAAACTTCTGCAGCCAATAAAATTTATGAAACAGCTTTTGGCGATCCAGGTATAAAAGTGCCAAGAACCGAATACAGTAGTTATAAGGTGAGGATCGGGATTAGCAGAGATGCTTTTGGACTATTCTGGAAAATGTTTTTAGGCATGTATGTTGCTTTTTTTATCGCTTATATGTGCTTTTATATCCATGCCGATAGCATCGATTCGCGTTTTGGACTAAGTGTAGGTTCTCTTTTTGCCGTAATCGGTAATAAATACATTATAGATGGTTCGCTCCCCGAATCGACCACTTTTACATTGGTAGATACCTTACACGGAATTACCCTGGTATTTATTTTGATCGTGATTGTACTGACAGCCTTTTCCTTAAAAATGATCAAAAGAGGAGAGGAGAAAAAAGCGGAAAGGTTTGATCGGTTTTTCTCCATCTCGCTTTTAACCGTTTACCTTCTTTTAAATATTTTCTTTATTGTAAAAGCTATAAATGCTTAGCCGAAGATTAAAATAACTCACTTGTACCCAAATGGGCGTTTACAATGCGGGTAATCTGTTGGCCAAGTTCTTTTGCATTGCCAATTCCTACGCTTTTTAGTGCTGCCAGCTGATCGGTAGTTCTGGGCATTTTTTCTGCAATAGAAAGTAGTGCTAAATCTGAAAGTACAGCATAATCTTGCGTACCGCGTTGCAGCGCGATTGTTTTGCGCCATTCGACCAGGTTTTTATAAACCTGTGGATTGGAAATCTCCTTTGGCTTGATGCTCGATTTAACTGATTTTTTCTCCGGTTGTTTATTGCCTGCCGCGTGCAAAGTATTGATATAATCTTTGATCGAAAATGGATTCCACGAAATTTTAAATAAGGCCAGTTTTATCTGCAGTGCATCTTTACAGTCGTTTAATACCGTAAGCAGTTTGTCGGAGTGGGTATCGTTATAAAAGTTGATGGCCACAATTTTTGCCATTAAGCTAATCAACTGCTCGAGTTTTGGAACGAAATAATCAGATGCTTTCTGTAAACGTTCCATAAAAGCACTTTCATTTGCCGGATTTTCATCGGTGCTTATTTTCGAAAATTCCTTGGCAATAAAATTCCTGGCGACTTTAAATATTTCATGCTGAAGGATTTGGTTGCCTTGCTCATAAATGGACAAAAAGGCATTCTTTTCATCTTTGTCGATCAGTTTAGACCGGCCGAGTTTTTCCCAGTCTTTGGCTACCAGCGAGAAATCCAGCAATTCATGGATCAATCCCCAGGCATATTGCTGCGTATAACGTGCCAGCAGTTCAGCCGTAGGTTTATCCTGGTGAGTGGCTTTTGTAAAACTGATTACTTTGGCATCGGTAATGATGTTTTCGGCAACCACAGGCGATTTTAGGATGAGCCCCTCTAAGCTTCTGCAACGGCTGAGTGCTACGTACGCCTGTCCGTGGGTAAATGCAGTGCTTACATCCACGATCGCCTGGTCGAAGGTTAATCCCTGGCTTTTATGTACGGTAATGGCCCAGGCCAGTTTAAAAGGGTATTGTGAAAATGATCCGGTACTGGTTTCGTCGATTTTATTTTCTTCGTCACTCAGGCTATATTTAACATTTTGCCAGATTTCTTTTTCCACTTCAATTTCCCTGCCGCCATTGGTGAAGGTTACTTTTATCGAATCCTGATTAATAGCCGTTATTTTTGCCGCTTTTCCGTTGTAAAATTGCCTTTTGCCCGAAGAATCATTTTTGATAAAGATGACCTGCGCACCCAGTTTTAACTGGAGTTTTTCGTCGGTAGGATAGGCATCCTTCGGGAAATCGCCACTTACTTCCGCATTAAATTCGAAAATTTCTCCAGGTAATTTTTCTAAACAGCCCTGGTTAATTTCGTTAACCAGCTGGTTGTGTGTGGTTAAAGTAATGTAATCATCTTTCCATTCCTGATCTAAAGATGGATCGTAACGCTCATTCAGTTTCGCTAGTAAACCCGCATCAAGACTGTTTTCGCGCATGCCGTTCAAAATATCCAGAAATATGGGGTCTGACTGGCGATAAACTTTATCTAAGGCAAACGTAAGCATTGGCGTAGACCTGAAAATCAGGCTATCGAAAAAATAGGGACTGGAATAATAACTGCCCAGGATATGCCAGGCATCATGAAAAATAGGAGAGAGCTGGTAGAGATCGCCAATCATTAATACCTGCACACCACCAAAGGGGCGGTTAGAGCCTTTAACACGCTTTAAAGTACGGTCGATAAAATCAATCAGATCTACCCTTACCATACTAATCTCATCAATAATCAATAAATCGAGGCAGCGTAATAACCTTGTTTTTTCATCGGAGTATTTAAAGTTCGTTTCCGCATTTTCATCAACAACCGGAACCAAAGGACCAAAGGGAATCTGAAAAAAGGAGTGAAGCGTTACACCTCCGGCATTTATTGCCGCAACAGCGGTAGGTGCAACAATAGCGAAATTCTTTTTAGTGGTATCCCTAATCTTGCGCAGGAGGGTAGTTTTACCCGTTCCGGCTTTACCGGTTAAAAAAACTGGCTGGTTGGTGGTGGCTAAAAAATCTAAAAGAAGCTGGTTGTCCGGATCGGGCGTATTCATATCAATTACAAAATTAACCTATTCGAAATGGATTTGAGGATAGATAAACAGGCGTTTTATCCACAATTTTAATCTGAAAAGAAGCTCGGTAAAATGAAAAGTAAAATTAAGCGCTTGAAAATGAGTTTATATTCTTCCTTTTTAAGAAAAAATGCCGAAAACATTTTCGAAAATTCAATTCAAATTTGTAACATTGCACTCGCAAAAAAGGATAACCTTTTTTCCGGGCCTATAGCTCAGCTGGTTAGAGTAGAAGACTCATAATCTTTTGGTCCCTGGTTCGAGCCCAGGTGGGCCCACTGCTTTAAACCCCTTTAAGGATAACTTGAAGGGGTTTTTTGTTGCGCAGGAAACTATGCTACAGGTTATTTAAAGGCTGTTTTCTGCAATAGTAGAACTGCTACTCACTTATATATATTCCCTCCTATATCCACTTGGATAACATTTTCAGACCTTATCAAAATCAATAAAGTCTGCTTTTCAAAAATTTAAGCAACTACAAAAAGACCGTAAGAAAAAAGGACAGCAGTTTTGTTTAAAAATTAATGGAAATACCTGGTTTTAGGTAGATCTATATAGTGGTTTATAGTTGTTTTAATCTATTTGAGCCAAATTATTGGATATTGGCACTGCAGTTGCATCTGGGTATTTTAAAATTTAGAATTAAAAATTGCATAATGAAAAAAACAACAACAAACTTAACTATGGTAGTCAAAGGATGTGCTTTTGCTTTAATAGTAGGTGTCGTGCTGCAATTTGCGGCTTGCTCTAAAAACAAAGATATTAATCCGACCGATGAAGAAATCTTGAGTAAGAAAATAGAAGATATTATTCCGCAACAGTATGTAGATAGCTTGACCAAACTGGGTTTTACTATAAATAAGGGTACTACGCCCCCAAATATCGATGGTTCTTATTTATTTAAGCCTTTCACCATAAAAAGCAGTAATATACCATACGATAGCTATCAGCCTGGTTATGTGCTTATTGACGGCGTAGTTAAACTTTATGAGCAAAGTACCAGCGATTTCAGCATAAAAATGTTGGGCAAAAACTTTATTGGTACAGCAGATACCAGTGTTGTAACCGCCGTTAGTGGAAGTGGAAATAAATTTACCGTTTACGGAAAGGTAAAAGCGTACAGAAACGGTGGTTATAATTTTTACGCTTTTTTAATGTCTGGAGAAAAAGATGGCAATAATATTAAAAACGGAATTGCAGGTATCATAAACATCGATGATTCTCACACTGGACCTAATACCATTGCAGAGGGGCAAGGCAGAGTTGCCTTTGATGGCGATTATATTTCTGGACCTACAGATTTTAATAGCAAAACCGCTATGATTACCGAAAGAAATAGCATTAGCAGTAAACCATAGGATGGCAACAAAATAAGGCGCTTTCGTTAAAAGCATAAAAAAAGAGGGAGACTTTTCAGCTCCCTCTTTTTTATCTGATCTGTATTTTTTATTTGATCTGTATTTTGTTTATTTATAAAGGTAATTCATAGCAATCACGTCATTTGCGTTAAAGCTGCGGTCACCGCCGTTAGAACAAGCAAGCATAAAAGATTCTGCATCTGCTTTTGAAGGTGTTCCTGGGATTTGTATCGCACCAACTCCCGCTGCTCCTTCATTAGAACGTCTTCCTCCACAGCTATATGCTCTGTTCATATAATCTGTATGGCGGAATCCTATACAATGTCCAACTTCATGTTGTAAAACGGAAGCTACGTACAATAAATTAGGATTTGTTCCATAGGCATTAACATTCGTATTCATTTTAACCTGGTTAAATGGTTCGCCGCTTGAAGTAGGAAAACCAGACGAACCTAAAGTGATATAACCCCCACTTGGTCCTTCGTTAAATCCAAATACATCAATGTTACCTGTAGTGCCTGTACTTGCCCTTTGAAAAGTCATACGCAGGCCTAACGAATTGTATCTTGAAATCATGAGGTCAACAGCATCACTATATACCTGTGGTAAATTGGTAACCGAAATGGTAATCACACGTGGTAGTGCTTTAACAAGATTTGTTGTGCGGTACTGTTCGGTTTCAGCAATGTTTAAATTAGGACTTAAAGATTTTTCATTTAAGTTGGCGTCTGTTAAAAGGATGTCGCCTTCAACCAGGTAACCGTTATCAACTTTACGTGCATTTTCGACACTAAATCCCAGGCTTTTTATTTGTTGTAAAGTATTTGCTGATATTTCGGCTTTGTTGTCAGTTTGTTCAGAAGTATTGTTCTTTTTGCATGAAGATACGCCGAGAAATAAAGCGCATAGTATGCCTAATGATAAAAATTTGGTGTTTTTCATGTTTAAGTTAGTTTAGGTTAATGTGTAATGATCAGATGAATCTAATATATAAACAAATTATATGTAATCAAATAGTTACAATGTTTTTTTAAACGAACACTTATGGTTTTGTTTTTCAAAAGAGCTTGCCTGATCATTTAGCAGTGGTGGATGATTTAATAAAAAGTGTTTTCGCTTAAGACATTTCACCTGGCCGTAAAGCCCCTTCAACATTGTCGCATATCACCACCGGCAAACTCGAATTTACCTGCCATCTTTGTACAGTAAGGAATTAATATTTAAAAAAACAAATTAATGGAGCAGCTACCATTCCAAAAACGGGCGAAACTGAAAAGCCTTAAGAGTAGGAAATTAAAAAAAAAATTTATGTCAAACAACACCGTTTCATTGCACAGAGTTTTAAAAGCGTCGCCAGAAAAAGTATACCGTGCATTTACCGAACCTTTGGCAATTGCTTCATGGTTACCTCCATACGGCTTTCTTTGTACTGTTCACGAAATGACAGTAGTATTAGGAGGTTCTTTTAAAATGTCGTTTCATAATTTTTCTACCTGCAATGGCCATTCATTCGGCGGAAAATACCTTGAAGTAACACCAAATGAGTTTTTAAAGTATACCGATCAGTTTGATGATCCAAATCTGCCTGGTGAAATGATTACTTCAGTTTGGTTGAAAAAGACATTAGTTGGTACAGAAATTAAAATTACTCAGGAAGGAATTCCCTCAGCTATACCTGTAGAGATGTGTTATCTGGGCTGGCAGGAATCGCTTGAAAAGTTAGCTAAGCTCGTCGAACCAGAAATACCAGATGCTTAATTAAAGGAAAATATTTTTTTGAAAGACATCACTCCAGCTAATCTCACAGCTTAAACCCCTCTAAAGTAATTTTGGAGGGGTTTTTCGTGCGCTTACCTGATATTAAGCGATTTTGCCAAAGCGGCCGCCTGTATATTTTATTTCCATTTTAATATTTCATAATTATGGTATTTAGATATTGATTCTTAATTATATTGCCTCGTAACTCAACAATACGGTGCCACTTTTAAAGCTTCGGGTATCCAGTCTGGTTAATATGAGTAAGCGTAATTTTATCCGTCGGTTTAAGGCCGCTACCCATAACACACCCTTCGAATATCTGCAAAGGGTAAGGATAGAATCAGCCAAAAAAGCCATCGAAATGAACCATAAAGATCTGCCATTTATTATGGAAGATACAGGCTATAACGATTTGAAAGCATTCAGGAAAATCTTTAAACGCATTACGGGGCTATCGCCTATGGAATACAAACGAAAATATGAGAGGGGCCCGATCATCAATTAGCGAGGTATGCAGGGGAGAATAATAAAAACAATAAAACCATAATCAACAATAAGAATCCATTAACCCAATAACGATTTTTCCAGGGCTTTAAATCAACAACCTGTTTGTTCTGGGCAAAATAGGGAGTTTTCAATGGATATAATCTTCCTATGATGAGCATAATGGCGGTAGTAACAACAAAAAGAATAGCCAGTACATGCAGGAAGTGGATGCCGGTATCAAAAACCATTTGCGTAAGGATATAGGCAACAAAGCAGAATACCAAACCTATTTTCGCGGCAATTGGCGGAACTTTTTTGGTTGCAAAGCCAACAAACATAATGGTAAAGATGGGGATACTGAATGCCGCATTTATCTTTTGCATAAAGGTATAAAAGCTATCATTGGAAAATATAAATAAGGGTGCAATGAACATGGCCAATAAGGAGGCAAACATTTCAAATCTTTTCGAGCTTTTTAACATCTTGGCCTCGGTAACCACAATACCTTTCTTTTCTTGGGCTGGTTTGTAAATGTTGAGGATAAACAATGTACTTGCGCTGTTTAGTCCTGGGGAAAATGAGGTAATGGCAGCGCCAAAAATAACAGCAGCTATAAAACCGCTGAGCACAGGGGGCGATACATCGCTTACCACCCTCGAAAAAACTTCGGTGGTATTTTGCATATTGCTGTATAGGTGAACGGCAATAATCCCTGGTAACATAAATAATAGGGGCCCAAGGAGTTTTCCTGCGCAGGCCAGTGCAATTCCTTTCTGACTGGTTTTGAGATCAGATGAAGCCAGCGCTTGTTGCACAATTACCTGTTCGGTGCCCCAATAAAAGAGGTTCATCAAAATCATGCCGGTAAAAATGGTCGAAAATGGAATGGCATCGCCTGTTTTTCCTATAGAATTAAAGTGTTCGGTTTTTGAGGTAAGAATGGTGTGTATGCCATTTTGCAGGTCACCATTTCCAACATGTCTCACCCCAAAATAGGCCAATAATAATGCTCCGGTAAACATGCAGGCACCCAATACCAGGTCAGAAATAACGATGGCTTTTAAGCCGCCCAATATAGAATATAAACTGCCTACAAGCCCGATGCACCAAACCAAAATCCAGATGCTGCTGCCATAACTGATTTTCCAGATATCGGAAAAGTGAAACAAGCCATTTAACGCCACAGCACCACTATAGAGTACAATAGGCAAAAGGTTAACGAGGTAACTGATCAGAAAAAGAAAAGATACGAGTTTCTTGGTTTGCGGATCGTACCTACTTTCCAGGAAATCGGGGGTAGTAGACATGGCGCCCTTCAAATAAACCGGAATCACAAATTCTGAAACCAATAACATGGCAAATACAGAACTTACACCCCATGCCATTACCGTCATATTGTTTATGTACACCGATTCGCTACTGCCGACAAATTCGGCCGCACTGATGTTGGTGAAAAATAATGCACTTCCTACAGCGGTAAAGCTTAAGGTACGGTTGGCCAGGAAAAGCCCTGCTGAGGTCGTAATTTTATGCTTTCGGGTTTTAATCCACGAAATTAATGCAACCAGAAAGGTTACCACTATAAAAGTAACGAACGCCGTAGTATTCATGTGCTTTAGCTTATGGAGAATTTCTTTTGATGAGTACTGTTGGAATGATTTCCTGTATTTTTTTCTTTTTTTAGCACCGCCTGTGCGACTTTTTTGCCCATTAACCAAAATCGGCCGAATAAGTGGTAATGCCTCCACCTATAAGTCTTTCATTACCGTTTCGCGGGCAAAACCAAGTTCTTTAATCAAAACATTGATAGAAGGCAGCGCTTCTCCTTTAGAAATAATCCTTTCATCAATGGCATAAATAAATCCCTGAACAAACTGCTCATGTTTTGAATAAGAGGGTATTTTTTCGAAAATAGTGATCATAAAGTAGATTGGACTACACTAGTCTATAGGTTTTGAATTCTTGTTCGCCTTTCGATTACAAGGTAATAAAATTCAGCTAATCAATAATCGAAAAAAAAATATTTCAGGCCTCATTTTGTTTTATATTGATCTGTAAAGGTAGTTTTTGTAACGATAAAGACACAAAATAGACTAGATTAACTTCATTCCATCATATGCTTATTTTATTTTTTTTATGGCGTAGGCAATGTGGTTAAGTTAAGTACTATGCCATTGTCAGTCTGAGCTTGTCGAAGACTTTTCTATGGTCGAAAACGGAAAAATATTTGTCCTTCGACAGGCTCAGGATGACAATGTTTTTCGTTTTCTCCTTAAAAATTAATGACATTGGGCGTAGGGGTAAATACAAATGTTGTTGTCATACTTTCAAAACACAATAAATATTCAATTATTTAAAAACAAAAAGTATGAAAATGAACAAGTTTTATTTATTAGTTGCTGTTATGGTTATTACAGCGGGATTGGCAAAAGCACAAGATGCAGACCTGGTATTTGGTGTAAAAGCTGGTGTAAACTATGGAACATTGCCAACAAGTTTAAAGGCCATAACAGATAAAAAAGGAAAGGTAGGTTATAATTTTGGGGTATTTGCACGGGTTGGGAAATCGCTATATTTTCAGCCAGAATTGAACTATGTTAGCTTTAATAGTTCATATGTTTATGCAGCTAACACTTATAGCCCTAAATTTAACCAACTTAACTTACCGCTTATGGTTGGATATAAGCTTATCGATACGGAGGCCTTAAATTTCAGGGTATCTGCCGGGCCTGATGTTAATTATACCCTTAACGAAGCAAAAGGGCCAGTTGGGTTTGATTATAAAAAGCTTAATTTCGGTGGAGTGATCAATGCTGGGGTAGATATTGGCAATATCAGTATCGACGCCAGATACAGTAGAGGCCTTACCAAAATTAATAAAGGCCTGAATGAAAAAACCGGTTTGTTTAATCTATCTGTGGGATTTAAATTGTTTTAAGACACTTCTTTATTTCTCTGGTTCATAAGTTTAAATATTGAAAGAACATAAATCCATTTTTCGCTAAAGAAAAATGGATTTTTTTGTTAACTTCTTAAATAACATTTCTTTAGTTAAAAGAAACTAAATTAGTTTTATTACTTTTGTTGCCAAACGAACTATTTAAGTCTTGTGTCATGTAATATCATTTGCATATAAATGTTGAATGACCTTTCCCACCCGGGGAGGGAGTAATTACTGTTTATTTTTTACTTTACTTATTACAATATGGCTATTTCACAAAAATATGGTCGTACTTATCACTATCCGTTTTCGCCGGGAACAACCAGCGATGACAGGATCCAGCACGACTATTGGGAATATTTACAAAAAATCCCTACACTTATACACACCGAAAAACTCGATGGCGAGAATAATTGCCTATCTAAATACGGCGTGTTTGCCCGCTCACATGCGGCACCAACAACATCACCATGGACTGAAAGTCTTAGGCGTTTTTGGCAACTTGCAAAACATGATTTGGGAGATTTAGAAATCTTCCTGGAAAATTTATATGCCATCCATTCTATTGAATACCGGAATCTGGAACATCATTTTTATGTATTCGGTATCCGCGAAGGCGACCATTGGCTCAGTTGGGACGAAACGCAGTTTTATGCAAATATGTTAGATTTGCCCACCGTTCCTGTGATTAAAATAGAACAAAAACCAGAAAATCAACAGCAATTCGAAAAAGAAATACTCGAGCTGGTAAAGGGTACAGGTAAATTTGATGCCTATGATTTTTACGATAAGACCCAGGTTACCATGGAAGGAATTGTTAGCAGGAATGCCGATGCTTATGCCGTTGATGATTTTACCCAAAATGTGTTCAAATACGTACGCAAAGGCCATGTTAAAACTGATGAGCATTGGACCAGAAGCTGGAAACGTGCATCACTGCTAAATGAAGGAGGTAAGCATGTGGACATTAAGTGAAAATAAACAATGGGCTGATCTTGAAATTCGCTTTGACTGGGTAAAGCGAATGGCAGGTGTTCAACAAGACTCACGCTATCATGCAGAAGGTAACGTGGCCATACATACGCAAATGGTGTTAACCGCTTTACAAAATGAACCTGCTTTTAAAGATTTATCTGAACAAGATCAGGAAATTTTATGGGCAGCTGCTTTATTGCACGATGTTGAAAAATACAGTACCACTGTTTTTGAAGCAGACGGAAGTATTACCTCAAAAGGACATGCGCGTAAAGGAGCTCAGTTTGCTAGGCAATTTCTGTATCAGGTTGAACCAACGCCTTTTGCCATCCGTGAGCAAATTGTAGGCTTGGTGAGGCATCATGGTTTGCCAATTTGGTTGTTCGAAAAAACCGATCCTGTGAAAGTTTTAGTTAAAGCAAGCATGGAAGTTAATCTGCAATGGTTATGTTTATTGGCAAAAGCAGATATGCTTGGTCGTATTTGTGATGATCAGGAAGAAATGTTATATCGAATAGCTTGTTTCGAAGAGTTTTGCAGGGAAAAAAAATGTTGGGAAAATCCATATAGGTTTAAATCAGACGCTGCACAAATGTATTTTATGCAACATGATGATGCTTATTTAGATTACATCCCATTTGATGAACCAGTAACGGAAGTTGTTTTGATGAGTGGTTTGCCCGGTGCCGGAAAAGACACCTATATTAAAACACATTACGCAGATTGGCTAATAATCTCTTTAGACAGTATCCGTAAGGAAAAGGGCATATCTCCAACAGATAAAGCAGGTAATGGGAGGGTAATACAAGAAGCAAAAGAGCAAGCCAGGGTTTATTTGCGTAAACAGCAATCATTTGTTTGGAATGCGACCAATACAACAAGTCAGATGCGCATGCAGTTAATTGATCTGTTTAGTATTTACAGGGCAAAAGTAAGTATTGTTTATATTGAAGTGCCTTACCAACATTTGCACGTTCAGAATAAAAATAGATCTGCTATTGTACCTGCGGGAATACTTAATAAATTGGCGCACAAACTCGAAGTACCCGCACAGTGGGAGGCACATCAGGTCGTTTATCAAATTCGATAACAGCTGTTTTAAGTTCGCAATTACGCGAGCTATGGTAGAAATCATTGGGAAAACATCCTGTTGCTAATACAGCCCTTCAGCGTATTCTGAAGGGCTTTTTTATGCCTCTGACAGTATTTTGGATTTTTATTCCATTAATTTATAAATGAAATCACCTTTTAATATGGGCTAAATTCTTTAAAAACTAAAAATGTGTAACTTGAATCCATAAAACATATATCAAAATGAAATATAACCGACGCGATTTTATAGGCGGTAGCATGGCCCTTACATCTGCTTTATTTTTAACACCATTGGAAACATTTAGCACACCTTCTTCCGGAACTGAAAAATGGACAAATGGTTTCGCCCTAAAAATCATGGCGCCGTATTGGGGCTTTAATGGCTCGGTAACCGATTTTTGTAAAAAAGCAAAAGATTCAGGCTATGATGGAATAGAAATCCTTTGGTCGGCAGAAATTGCAGAGGAGTTATTTAGAGCGTTAAAAAAATATCAATTAGAAGTTGGTTTTCTTTGCCGCGGAGATGAAGCCCTTCCAGCACCGCACTTTGCAACTTTTAAAAAAGTGCTTAAAGAAGCCATTGAGCATCGATATCAAAAACCTTTGTATATAAATGTTCATTCCGGAAAGGATTTTTTTCAATATCAGGACAATAAAAAATTCATTGATTTTACTGTTCAGTATGCTAAAGAAACAGGGGTTCCAATTTATCATGAAACCCATCGGTCGCGTATGCTTTATTCGGCTCCGGCATCACTACAATATTTACAGCAAAACCCTGATCTAAGACTAACGCTCGATATTTCTCATTGGTGCAATGTGAGCGAAAGTTTACTCGAAGATCAACCGGAAACTGTGGCACTTGCCATTTCACGTACCGATCATGTTCATTCCAGGGTTGGCCATGCAGAAGGGCCACAAGTAAGCGATCCAAGAGCTCCGGAATGGAAGCAGGCAGTTGAAGCACATTTTACCTGGTGGGACAAAGTTGTTGCCATAAAGAAACAACAAGGTAAAGTCCTGACCATGTTAACGGAATTTGGCCCGCCCAGTTATATGCCAACAACTCCGTTTACCAACCTTCCAGTTGCCGATCAATGGGAAATAAACGTATATATGATGCAGACCTGGAGAAAAAGATATTTGTAGGTTTCCCAAGAACAAAATTTCTTAAGCTACAATACTAGTTGCCTTAGTTTAAATTGATTAGTCGATATGGTGTTGATAACAACTTTTTTACCATTTGTTTAATTTAGTTAAACAAATGTTTAGTAATTATGCATCTTTATAACGATAAATTATTAAGGTTTTTATGAGAACAGTTTTTTTCAACATGATGGTAATATCTCTACTATCATTACCGGCAATGGCCCAGCGTAAAGCTCCGCACGTATTAATTATCGGCCTTGATGGCTTTAGTGCCGAAGGGTTTAAAATGGCTAAACATCCAAATCTTGATAAGTTATTCGCCGATGGTGTACTCTCGTTAACTACAAGGCCTGTAATGCCATCGGTTACCTTACCAAATTGGACAAGCCATGTAACGGGTTCCGGACCGGAGGAGCATGGAATTACAGCCAACGATTGGACGCTGCAGAAACACACTCTGCAGCCAATAGAAACAGATGCGGACGGCTATTATCCATCTATATTTAAAGTATTAAAAGACGGGGTTCCTACTGTTAAAACAGCTTATTATTATAATTGGAAAGAACTGATTAACCCAATTAATCAGAAATATCTGGATGAAGTATCTTTTGAAGAAAAAGATGAATATAAAGAGAACTACCAGAAAGCTTATGATTTTATGGTAAAAAACAAACAGAACCCTACACTTACCTTTTTGTACAGCGTACACACCGATCATGCAGGGCATGGTTTTGGTTGGATGACCCCGCAATATATTAAGGCTATTGAAGAGGCTGATGTTGCAATAGGTACTTTACTGGAAAAATTAAAAACCGCTGGCATTTATAAAGACACTCATTTCTTGTTAATTACCGATCACGGAGGTGTAAATAAAGGGCATGGAGGTGTATCGATGGCAGAAATGCAGGTGCCTTGGGCAATTACTGGCCCACAGATTAAAAAAGTTGGATTAATTACCTCTTTTAATAGCAATAAAAATACGAGTTTAGTATTGGCAAAAATTTTCGGACTCACTAAATTGCCAGATGCATGGACAGGAACGGTGCCAAAAAATGTATTTAAATAGATTTACAAGGAGAAGATCTGTATAATAAGGTAGCAAAAGATTAAACCGGATAATGGATTTTCATTACCCGGTTTTTTATTGGTTAATTACATTGAGATCTATTCCTTTTGGCGATTTAAGGGATAGGTAAAACCTGCCCATTCACTTGAAAATCGTTAACACCAACACTGGTACTCCCGCTGGTTGCAGTGGCGCCATATGCATATAACCTAAAGGTAACAGCGGTATTGATATTGGTAAGTGCCGATGCATTGAATGAGATCATGGTTGGCGTAGTGGTGCCGCTGATTGTAACAGGGGCTGATATATTGCTGGCAAAATTATCAATGCTGGAGCGGAGCACAAATGTGTTCGGGTGTGTGGTACCGCCCCTTAGTACTGTAAATTTAATGTCGCTAAAGTTAAAATAGTAGCCACTTACTGGTTCTAAGTGCAGCTCGTAATATTCTGTTGCATCAAAGGCTGATGGTGTTGTTGCAGATATGGCATTTACCCATCCATTTACCAGGTATCGCCCACCCGGGCCTGGTGCACCGCTGGATATACCCGCTGCCGATAGCGTTGAACGTGAAAAATCAGACCGTGGTGTGCCCACAACATTATCAACTGCATTTGGCGCAGGACTGGTACTGTTAATATATACAATGTTTTGTGGGGCCTGGTATTTTATGTTGGGATGGATATAAACATGACTGGTATTATTATAAGCTGTAGGATTGGTAATGTTTGATACAATTGTATAAGGGCCATCCAGATAAGCCGGATTAGCATCTGGAATACTGTTGCCCCAGATCAGGCCTGTTGCAGTGGGTGGCTGATTAAGGTTGATGATCCTGATATCATCATGATAAACGGTACGGGTACTATTAGGCGGTACTACATATAATCCCCATTTAATGTAGCCTATGTTTCCATCACTAACGTTGCCAGTAAAGGTAGAATAGTTTGTTTTTTCATCTGCCAAAACATAGTCGCTTTGTCCTGGGAGTTTCATATAAGTTCTCATATAGCCGGTAGTAGAAGTGGCCCAGAGTACGTCTATTCTAAATTGGAGCCATTGGTTTACATATGGCTGCAAGTCAGTTATGATGTCTTTCGTCGATACGTCCTGATACCTAATCCTCACCGCATTTCTTTGTGCACGTATCATCAGAGGAACATTTTCCCCGCCTGATACTTTAAGTTGAAAAAGGTTGCTTTCGTTAGTTGGATCTCCGGTATTCCAAACCGGCCAATCTTTTAACATCACACTAAATTCGTAGCGGCGTTCATCGCCAGGGAAATAACGGGCTGGAAAAAATTGTTGAGCATCGCTCTCACTTCTCCAGTTGCCGTCTGAATTATAGCCCGAATCGCCATATACTACTTTATGCGCTATTGCATGGTTTGATGGTGATGCACCGGGTGATACAATATAAGCGGCATCTGATGCAGTGGCATTGGTAGGATTTATGCCCGTGATACCAGAGTTAAGTGCTCCATTTTCGTAATTTACGTCTAATATTGTATCGCCATAGCCCAGATTTGCTTGTGGGCCGGTAGCCATTTTCGAAATAGAGAATTTTGCGGTCTCGGTTCGGCTGGTCAGGCCATTTTCAATTTTACTGCAGGCGCTAGCCAAAAATAATATGGCTATTGCCATATACTTTTGTAGATAAACTGATTTTTTTTTCATGTGGTTCTTTTTTGGTTAGTTGAAGGTTGATTATGTTTATGATATCATGTAAACTGTTTTAGTAGGTAAATAAAAAGCGGTAATGTTTTAATCATTACCGCTCTGTTTATTATTTAATAGTTGTTTTAATCTCAGTCTTTTTACCATCAATGGTTAGCGCAAGGTTAATTTCGCCTTTTTCAAAATTATTGCCAGCGTTTTCTTTTAGGGTAATTTCTGGAGCCTTATCTCCATCAAAAGGATAGAGTACCGAAACAAATTGTTGTGTATTGGCGTCTTTTTTTGCCTTTTCGAATACAAAAGCCGGGCGAGGCATTTCCTGGTTATAGACATAGGAAACTTTACCTTCTTCTTCCTTAAGCGTAACTTTATCCACATTTAACAATTGGAACAATAGGTTATTCCCATCATTGTAAGTAGTATATACCTTATTCTTAACCTGATCAAAAACAGGTTTACTATCCTCTTTTAGTTGGAAATGGACACCCAGGTTTCCGGTAGCTTTACCAATGGCTTTGTCAATAATCAAAAAATACTTTTGGTTAATAAATAGTACACTGCGCTGGTGATTCAAATCGGCATAACTAGGGTTGGTATAGGTTAGTATATCTAGTTTTCCTTTTCCCTCTCCTCCAGGGGAGGGTTGGGGTGGGCTGGTTTCCCATTTATCCTGATGCGCTTTGGTAATTACCATGTTCTGGTTATCTAAAGTTAGTGTACTGTGTATCCTGGTTTGGCGGTACCAGTTCCGTTTTTTGGTAACTTCTGCATCACCACTATATAAATAACATCCTGCATCAGGAGTGAAATTTCTGCCTTTAATCCACAGTTCGAAAGTTCCGTTATCGGGTTGGGCATGAAATTCTCCCGGAGGACTGGCTTTTAAGATCATTACGGTTGATTTATCGCTCCACCCATTTCTGAAAGTGTAAAAGCCGGCAGTTGTTAGCCCATACGATAAATAGTTGGGTAAAGCACCACTTGCGCCATCAGTAGCGAAATATTTTATCTCCTCATTATCTGGGAAAGTCTTAGACCAGGCCGCAAATGCCTTTATCCTTGAGGCTTTTTCGACCGGCCACGAATCGCCGAACATTGGGTTGTTATAATCAGGGAACGACATATTGGCCGTAGCTACAACCATATTTTCTACCGTTTTGATATAACTTTCTGGAAATTCTTTTTCTGCACCCGCCAATTTAGCCGAGTTGTAGGCTTTAAGGAAAATATCAATACTGGCTACATGGTAAGTTGGCGAAAGTTCCCATTGCATTCCGTCTGGATATACCTGTTTTTTAATTTCTCGGTTAAGCACCTCGATACCACTTTTGCGCCAGTTCGCCGCTTCCTTAAGTTCAGGAAAAATGCTGCCAGCACCTAAAACACGCTGTGCTTCGAACAATAAATGATTGCCCTCTTTGCTGTAGTTTTTTAGAATGTAATCGGTTTGCTGGTTAAAAAGGTTTAAAAACTCCAATAAAAAGGCCGGCGTAAAGTTCGGCGAGCCTACAAATAAATTAAAGGTACCCGGCAAGCTTTGGGTGCGTTCTGATACTTCTAATGGACGCCAGGCAAAACTGTCGTTTTCTTTCGATTTACCTAAAGGGTTTTTCTTGGCCCAATCTCTAAACTGAAAAATCCATTCTTTAGCATACTTTTCATCGCCACTGCTGCGGTAGGCCATACCCATGGGCTGCCACCAGGTAACACGGTGTAACTGCCAACGTACTTCATTGTCTTTTACCGGCCAAAAATCCCAGTTAATATCAGTGCCATAATCATAATAGCCATAACCTTTTTGTGGCTGAAATTTGTGTTCCAGGGCATTGTCGGCCTTTATCTGGTTGGCTTTACCAATATCTTTCCCCCTAAAGCGGGCTTCATCGCCAACATTAAAATCAGGGTGTTTTACCGTTTTCCGGTTACGGTAATAGGTTAACAGTGCTTTGGCTGCACCGTTATATTCGCCGGCATTAAAGAGTTTGTTTACTTTTTCTAAACCCGGATAAGCAAGATTAATTTCGTCGAAGCTTTCTTTAGTAATGGCCACTTCCTGGGCATTTGTATTTAAAGAGGCAGAAACCAATACGAATAAGCTTATGATATATTTTAGTTTCATGGGTTATAAATTAAGATTTCAGTAAATCTTTTAAATCTATATTTTTAATGGCTACATAACGTTTTAAGGCTTCCAGATAATAATAGTCGGCATAATCTAGCGGTGTATCAATCTCCGAATTGTATAAAAATGCACCTACGCTATGTTTCAACAAAAAATATTGGTTTTCGCCGGGTTTGGCTAAATATGCATCAGAAGAAAGCGATTTTAAAATATCTTCCGCATAATCAACATATTTTTTTCCATCTTTTACCTGTGTACTTAAATCCAATAAAGCCGATGCAATTACTGCCGCTGCAGAGGCGTCTCTAGGTGCCCGTTCTGCAGTATCCATCGCATTATGTACGTCTAAATCCCAAACCGGAACTTTATCTTTCGGCATACGTGGATGGTTCATGATAAATTTAGCTATGTTTTCTGCCTGTGTTAAAAAAACAGGGTTTTTAGTATTGGCATAACACATGGTAAAGCCATATAGTCCCCAGCCCTGGCCACGTGCCCAGGCCGACTCGTCGGTAACACCCTGGTGAGTTCTTTTGGCCAATACCTTACCCGTTGCAGGATCATAATCAACTACATGGTACGAGCTGAAATCTTTCCTGAAATGATTTTTCATGGTTGTAGTGGCATGGGTGCTGGCTGCATTTATATAACCTGGTTTTTTAAATTCTTTACCAGCCCAGTACAAATATTCAAGGTTCATCATATTATCTATAATTACCGGATAGTGCCACCAGGGAAAATCCCACGATCTGATTACACCTACTTTTGGCTTGAAACGGTTGTACAAGTGTTGTGCGCCATCGGCCAATACAGGTAAATAGGTTTTATTTCCGGTAATACGATAAGCATTTCCATAAGAACAATAAAGCATAAAACCTAAATCGTGCGAATTGGTAATGTTGCGGACGGTATCAAGTGCGAGTGTGAATTTTTTAGCTTCTTCGGCCAGGTTTTTATCGCCTGTAAGTTCATAGCCATACCACAAACTGCCCGGAAAAAATCCCGTGGTCCAATCGGTTACACCTGCTGTTCTTACTGTACCATTAGGGTTAATAGAACGTGGGTTTTGCCCTGGCCTATAGGTAGCTGCCGCTTTATTTAATTGAAATGCAATTACATCACTTACTTTCTTTAACCAGGTTTGCGGCGGGTTGTGTTGTATTGGCCTGGCATAACAGTTAAGTATAAATGTGGCTGTTAGTAATACTAAGCAAAAAGCTTTTTTCATCATGTTGTGGTTTGATTCTTTGATAATTGTTTTGTAAAGTGAAGTTATGGGGGTTGAAACAAAAACACTTTTGATTATTATCAGAAATATTTTGATTTTGGTTAAAAGCACATTTTAATAGACTATTTTCTGGAGTGTTGTTCGTTTAGCTTTTTACCACAGATGGACACAGATAAGCACAGATATTAATATAGAATCTGTGCTTATCCTTTTTATCTGTGTTTAAGCTTTCGTTTGTCGTTAATGCCTAACAGGCATTGCGGTTTTGATTCTTTTAGGGCAAAAATGGATAGCCTTAGCAGTTTATTTCCTTTTTTAATCAATATTAAAAGGTTTTAAGCTGAAATCTAACGGGCAGAAGCTTATCGAATTCTATTTTTAGCCTATATTAGATTAGAATAATAAAATGATATTGAAAAAACATGTCCAAAGAAATGCAAATGAGATTTAAACTAGGTTCGGTATATGGTTACTTTAAATAATTTCAACATGGAACAATCGTATGCTATCGGAATTGATGTTGGTGGGTCTTCACTAAAATGTGGAGTAGTAAACCAAAATGGCGAAATTTTATATTCCATTATTGTATCACTAAAAAATGCAAAAACACAGGGCGCCATTATTGCACTTATTGTAGAAGCGATCAATACCTGTGCTAAAAAATTTAAAAACCCTATTCTGGGAGTAGGTATAGGTTTTCCTGGGATTATTTATAACAACAAGATTATTGCCGGTGCCGATAATTTACCCGGATTTAAACAACTGGCTTTAGGCGAAATCCTGCAAGAAGTAACGCGTTATAATATTGTAATGGATAACGATGCCAATTTAATGGGGTTAGGAGAGATGACTTATGGTGCGGCCAAAGATTGTAGCGATGTGGTTTTTCTTACTGTAGGCACGGGAATAGGCGGTGCTGTGATGATTGATAACAAGCTTTACGGAGGATTTAGAAATAGAGGTACAGAGTTAGGACATATTGTGGTACAGCACCGTGGGGTTGCCTGTGCCTGTGGAGGACGTGGTTGCTTAGAGGCTTACGCATCAGTAACGGCCCTGCTTAACCATTATCAGTCTATCCATCCTAATCCACCAGAAGAGATTGATGGTAAATATATGGTCGAAAAATACCTGGCTAGAGAAGAATATGCCGTTGAAGCTATGGAATCGCATTTCGATTATCTGGCTACAGGCATTATTAGTTTTATAAATGTATTTAGTCCGCAAAAAATTGTAATTGGCGGAGGCATAAGCGAATCTGGTGCCTTCTATGTTCGCGAGATAGAAAGAAGAATAAAAACTTTAGCAGTACCTATTGCACCTGGTAACGAATTGGTGGTTGCTGCTAAGTTGGGCAATAAAGCAGGTTTACTGGGCTGTGCAGCAAATGTTTTTCAAAAGTTTAAAGCTTTTGATTATGCAGTGAAATAGTTCGTCAGAAAAAGAATAGTACAAATCTAAATCTGCATTGTTTTTCGAGGATTAGCAGGAAACAAAATTATTGAATTTAAACAGAAAGGATATTCTAATTTTTTAGAATATCCTTTTTTTCTGTCGAATAATGTAGGATACCGCTTACAGGAAAATATAAATCGACCAAAATTTTTAAGCATTTATCTTGTTCGTTTTGCCTTTATTTTGCTCAAAACAACCTTATAAAAGGCCAAAATAAGCCGTTTAAGGCATGTTTAGCCAAATTTGATAGTATTTTAGCCAAATTTGAAACTCTTTTTATATCCCTAATGCTAAATTCGTTACAGTAAGATGAATGGGAATCGATCTGTGGAAAAGAATCCCCACCTATAATTTCCTAAAAAGCTTACAGACTAAGCAAACCTGAAAAGATTTAAAAATAACCGAATAAAATAAATGGGGATTAACCTACCCAAGTATTGATAAGAAGAGACTAACCGAACATTATAAATCAACTAACAAAATGACTAAAAATAATTCTGAAGCGATAGCTGAAAAAGATTCTTTTTCGATCAGCAACATGCAGCGAAGGCAGTTTTTGCAATTTGCAGGTGCCTCTACGGCTTTAACAATGGGATTGATCAGTTGTAAAAAAGAAAAAATACCTGCCACTACGCCTTATATTAATACGGATAATACCATAGATTTTAAAGACGACACTGGGCTGTTAAACTATATATATGCATTGGAGCAGATTGAAACTGCCTTTTATGTTAAAGCGACAGCAAGTTTACCAGCTAGTTTTACACCTACACAGATTTTGTTTTTTAACGATATTAAACTTCATGAAATTGCCCACTGCGAATTTTTTAAGAGATTTTTAGGGATTGCAGCGATTGGCGTGCTTGAAATGGATTTTTCGGGTATCGATTTTACCGATGCCACTGCTGTTTTAAATGCTGCCAAAACATTAGAAGATTTGGGCGTCGCTGCTTATAACGATGCAATTGTTAGATGTAAAAACGATTACAACCTGATTCTTTTAAGCCAGGTGGCTACAGTAGAGGCACGCCATGCGGCTTATGTGCGCAGTCAGGTAAGCGCACTGAGTTTTGCGGATCTTACGGAACTTGTTCCATTAGGTGCCGATGCCACTAATGCACTTGATGTTATGCTCGCACCAGGCAAAGTTTTAGAACAGGTTTCAAAATATATCAAAACCAAACTTAATATCATTAATCTTTAAACCGCACGAATATGAATATTTTAAATATCATTGAGGAAATGGAAAGTGTAAATGGAGCGGTTTACGAGCAATTGAGCCAAAGGCGCAGCGCATTGCAGCACTTATTAAATGTTGGCAAGAAAATTTCGTTAGCAGCAATACCTTTAACATTAAGTACAATGTTCCAAAAAGCATACAGCCAAACTACACCAAATACAGCAGCAATCGATTCGCTTAATCTGGTTTTGGCTTTAGGTTATATGCAGTTTCAATTTTATAATAATGCACTAACCGCTACCCCAACTTTAATACCGGTTGCCGATAAGCCCATTATTGCCACCTTACGCGATCAGGAGCAAGCACATATTAATGTATTAACCAAAGCCATTACCGATTTGGGTGGTACACCCAGGACCTTAATGCCCTATGCCAATTTCGACTATACTCGGGTTAATGCTAACGTAACCACCAACTACGGTACATTTTTAAGAACCGCTGTAGCGCTGGAAGATTTAAGCGAACGTGCTTATAAAGGCCAATTGATTACATTAATGGGGACTACAGTGTTGGCCACCATTGTACGCATACAAACAATAGAAGCCCGCCATTCGGCCCAATTGCGCCAGATGGTGAATAAATTACAGCTTGCAACACTGAAATACATGCGTCCATGGGTAAGTATCAGGAGAAACGATGCCGATGGTTCTAATGTTACTCCAATTACAGGGAACGATTCGATGATCGGGGTATTAAACCCTATTTATGATATTGATACGGGTTTGTTGAACAGAGAAACGAAAACTATCCAGGCAGGTATAGAATTAATTGGCATCGGAGGAAATATCAATTTAACCGCCGGACCAGCAGCGGAGTCTTTTGATGAATATCTTTTAACTGCAACAGTTAAAACAGCAGCCAACCTGTTTATTAAAACGGGATTTCAACTAACCTAATGACAACTTAATTCACCGATAAGGGAGAAATCATATGAAACGAATTATAATCTTATTATTGCTATTCAGCACCTGTAAAACGCTTTTTGCACAGGATATAATTACTGTATCAGGTTTAGTAAGAGACGAAACAAACCAGCCCATGCCTGGGGCAACAATTTATGAAAAAGGAACCAAAAATACTGTAGTATCCGGTACCAATGGCAGATACCAGATTAAGGTTAAAAGCGATGCCACCCTGGTATTTACCTTTTTGGGGACTAAAAGTGTAGAGATAAAGGTAAATAAGAGAACTACCATCGACGCAAAATTGCAGGACGATGCCAATAACCTGAACGAAGTTGTGGTTGTAGGCTATGGTCAAGAAGTAAAACGTGGCGATTTAACAGGTTCCATATCTTCAATTAGTGGTGCCGAGCTTGCAAAGGTACCTGTACAAAATGTTGCACAGGCCCTACAGGGGCGTATTGCAGGTATGCAGGTTACAATGGGCAGTGGCGATCCGGGCGAAGTACCATCGATTAAAATCAGGGGAGGTACCTCTATTACCCAAAGTAATGAACCATTATATGTAGTTGATGGAGTGCCACAAACCGAAGGACTGGCTTTCTTAGATCCAACCGATGTAGAATCTATCGATGTATTAAAAGATGCATCGGCAACAGCAATTTACGGCGCCCGTGGAGCTAACGGGGTGGTTTTGGTAACCACCAAAAAGATAAAAAACGGTAAAACCACTATAAATTATGATGGATATTTTGGTGCTAAATCTATCAGCCGTTTTCTGCCGGTACTAAATACCTACGATTATGTTAAGTATGTTTATGAAAACGCATTACCAAATGCTGGCAGGCAGGCAACTTTTTTAAACACTTATGGTCCGTTCGATTCTCTACAGGTTAAATATGGCGATAGGCCAGGGATTGATTGGCAAGATCGTGTTATGGGCGAAACAGCAATTAGCCAATACCATAAGATAGGTATTAACGGGGGTACAGGCGAAATGAGATACAATGTGTTTTATTCTAAGAACAAAAACGAGGGTATAGTACTAAACAGCGGTGCAGACAAGGATATTGCCAAATTAAGTGTAACTAATAACATTGGTAAAAAGGCAGTAGTTACCGGAATTGTTAATTATTCCAATCAGTTTATTTATGGCACAGGTGGTACACAAACCGGTGGGAATGCCCGTTTGAGTTTTTTACAAACGTTATTACAATACAGACCAATCACCAGTAAAAATGGAAATGATCTAGACCTGCTGAATGATGCGGTAGATGCATTGGATAACCAGGGTAGTCCTGCATTTCAAAGCCCGGTGCTTGCACTAAACACGCGTAAAGTAGAGCAATCGATAAAAAGTTTAAACGCAAGTGTAACCGTTAAATATAATTTTGCTAAAAACTTAAGCTACAATGGTTTGGTTAGCTTTACCAACCAGACCAACAAGATAAAAACTTTTATAGATGCCAATAATATCCAGGCCATACGTACCGGAGGGGCATTTGGTGGTATAAGTGATGCTTTAACCAAACGTTTAAATTATAACAACGTAATCACCTATGCTAATGTTTTTGCAAAAGACCATAAAATGGACGTATCGGTAGGGCAGGAATACATCTATAATTATGGTGAAAATTTTGCTGCCACCACCAACGGTGTTCCGGTTTTTAACAATGGTTTTGATAATTTAGGTGCAGGTACCATTGCTACATTCCCATCTTCATATACAGAAGATGATAAGTTGTTTTCTCTTTTTGCCAAGGCAAATTATTCTTATAAAGGAAAGTATTTTGTAAGTGGTTCTATCAGGAGAGATGGTTCTTCCAAATTTGGTAAAGAAAACGTTTTTGGGTATTTCCCTTCAGCAGCACTCTCGTGGAAAATTTCAGAAGAAGCTTTCATCAAAAACATTAAAGAGATTTCCGATTTAAAACTTCGCTTAAGTTATGGTAGTTCGGGTAATAACCGTATTGCCAATTATGCTGCGCTAGCTACATTTGTTACTGGTAATTATCCACTGATGAACCAGGTTTATTCTTCAGCGTACCGTACCAATCTTGAAAATCCTTTTTTAAAATGGGAAACAGTGGTACAACGCAATGTCGGCTTAGACATTGGCTTGTTTAAACAAAGGATTATGTTAACCGCCGAACTATATGATAACAGATCAAAAGATTTGCTTTATAATACCAGGATTCCTGCAAGTTCGGGCTTTAGCAATCAACTACAAAATGTAGGCGAAACCTCTAGCAAAGGGGTAGAGCTTACGCTAAGTACCATTAACATTAAAAACAGCAATTTTTTATGGAACACCAATTTCAATATTGCGTTTAACAGAACAAAAGTACTTAAGTTAAGCAGTGGCGAAAGTTCTTTGCTGGCTAGCAGTTATAATTCGGCATTTAACGATTATATACTACAGGTAGGACAGCCAGTAGGCATCATGTATGGTTACATTAGCGATGGTTTATATCAGGTTAGCGATTTTAACTATAACCCAACCAGCAATGCTTATACTTTAAAACCAGGAGTGGTTAATAATGGTAACGTAGCGCAACCCGGTTATGCCAAATACAAAGATATCAGCGGTCCTAGTGGTACACCAGATGGCCTGATCAATGATTTCGACCGAACGGCTATTGGCAATGCAAACCCTAAATTTACAGGTGGTATCAATAATACTTTTAGTTATAAAGGGGTTGATTTAAGTGTGTTTTTAGATTTCACTTATGGCAACGATATTTATAATGCCAATGTGCAAAATAACCTGGGTATTTCAGGCGATTTTAACAGTAACCTGGCTTTTCAGGCAAACAGGTGGACAAATGTGAATGCTACGGGGCAATTAACAACCAGTCCGGTAGAACTTGCTGCATTAAATCAGGGAAAAAATACCATTGCATCCATAGGTGGTACCACTACAGGCCGGTTAACACGTTTTGCAATCGAAGACGGGTCCTTTTTAAGGTTAAATAACATCAGCTTAGGTTATACCTTGCCGAAAAAATGGTTAAGTGCAGTAAAAATCAGCAATGCCCGTATTTATTTTACAGCATATAATCTACATGTATTTACCAAATACGCTGGCTACGATCCAGAAGTAAGTGTAATTAATAACCCTTTAACCCCAGGAGTCGATTTTAGTGCTTACCCAAGAGGGAAGTCTTTTATTGCTGGTTTAAATTTATCGTTATAAAAAAATCAATATGAAAGCTAAGTTTATATATATGAAAAACGCAACTTTTGTTGGCTTAATCATACTAGCAACACTTGTTTCTTGTAAAAAAACAGTCGAAACCGACCCTTACTCTTCATTTACGACCGATAACTTTTTCAAATCATTGCCAGAGGCTTATGCGGCAACCTTGGGTGTTTACGAAACACTAAAAAGCCCAAATACCTACGCCTGGTATGTTCCATTGGTTTATGATGCCGATACTGACGTAGAATTTTTAAGTGCAGGAACTACCACAAACGATTTTAGAGAGGTTTCACACTATTATTACCTGGCGGGCAATTCATATTTTTACAGTACGTGGACTACCTTATATAGTGGTATAGACCGGGCCAATTTAGTTATTGAGCGGATACCACAAATGACCCAATATACCAATGGTAATGCAGCAGAAAAAACCGATTTAAACCGTATGCTTGGCGAGGCTAAATTTCTCCGCGGATTTTTTTATTCAGAACTGGTACGCTTGTGGGGTGATGTGCCTTTTAAAACCAAAAGCTCAGCCCCCGGTGATGACCTGAGTTTGCCACTAACCGATAGATTTACGATTTACGAGCAGGTAATTAAAGATATGCAGGAGGCCATTGCGGTTTTGCCGGCAACCATTGCTACCAATGAAAGAATAAATAAGTTTGGCGCGAAGGCGATGTTGGCTCGTGTAGCCCTGTTTGCAGGTGGATATTCTTTAAGACCAGATGGAACGATGCAAAGGGCAACTGATTATACCAAATACTATCAGCTAGCGCAAACACAGGTAAACGATGTGCTAACTTCAGGTTTGTATAAACTGAATGATAGCTATAGCCAGGTTTTCAAAAACCAATCACAGCAAGTATTCGAACCAAAAGAAAGTTTGTTCGAAATGTCTTTTTATACACCTACAGTTACTAATACCAGTAATTCTAGCTGGGGTACTTTTAATGCCCCACCTACCAATGCGGGAGTTTTTGGCAGTACATTAAACCGCGTTTTTGTACCCTCTTCGTTTTATAGCAGCTTTGCAGACGGAGATTTAAGACGCGATTTTTCTATAGCAAGATATATTTTAGATGCTAACGGGAATAAATTACCATTGTTAACCAATAGAGACGATGAACGGTGGGGCCCGGGAAAATGGAGCAGGGAATATCAGAACAATTCGACATTGGAAAAAACATACACCAATATTAATTATGTAGCCATGCGCTATGCCGACGTGCTGTTGATGAAAGCCGAAATTGAAAATGAACTGAACAATGGGCCTACAGCTGAAGCTTACGATGCCATAAATACAGTAAGAAGAAGGGCTTACGGCACTAATACCGCTGGAAGCAGAATTAACATTACACTCGCCACTGGTGGAACAGGATACTCACTCAGTACCACTGCGCTAAGTAATACCACTATCACCATTAGCGGAGGCGGAGGTACAGATGCTTACGCAGTACCAACAGTAGTTGGGGATAAAGTTACTGCAATAACGGTGCTTAACCAGGGTGGTGGTTATACATCGGCACCAACCATTACCATTACCGATGTTAAAGGCAAAGGTACAGGAGCTACTGCTACTGCAACGCTTTTGCCAAAGAAAAACAACGTTGATGTTGATTTACCTACCGGATTGAGCAAAGATGCTTTTTTACAAAGAATACAGAATGAAAGGGCCTGGGAATTATGTTTTGAGGGAATGCGCCGTGCCGATTTAATCAGATGGAATTTATTGGGCGATAAAATTAAAGCCACGCAGGATGCTGTTAAAGCTATTCGTACACAGTATGCTTATGAAGCGGCTACAAATTTCAAAAAAGGGAAACACGAACTATATCCTTTTCCATCAAACGAAATGGATGTAAATAAAAAAATAACCAGACAAAACCCGGGATTTTGATTTATAATAACCTTATCAGAAATAATCCGAGAAATGAAATATAACATCCTTAGCCTGTTGTTTTTTTTAGCTGCAGTAGCCAACGCCCAAAGCACCAATAAACCCAATATCCTCATCATCATGACCGATCAGCAAACTGCTGATGCGATGAGTATTGCCGGTAATAAAGATCTGCATACCCCAGCTATGGATAAGCTGGCAAAAAACGGGGTTCGTTTTACTAAAGCTTACTGCGCACAGCCATTGTGCACACCCTCGCGCACTGCTATTTTTAGTGGTAAAATGCCTTTCGAAACGGGCTTTGTAGGTAATGCCGCCGAAAAAGACGGTCAATGGCCTGATAGCTTGCTGATGATGGGCAAAATCTTACAAAATGGAGGTTATAAAACAGGTTATGTAGGCAAGTGGCATTTGCCTGTGCCTACAACCAAAGTAAGTCAACACGGCTTTGAATATATAGAGAATACCAATTTTTTAGATTATAATGATGGTGCTACCCCTTCTTACTGCGCCCGTTTTATTAAAGAAAATAAAGACAAGCCATTTTTGTTAGTGGCCTCTTTTTTAAATCCACACGATATTTGCGAATGGGCAAGGGGTGAAGCTTTAAAAATGGATGTGCTGGAAGATGTTCCCCCTGTTGATCAATGTCCACAATTACCAGCCAACTGGAAAATTCCAGCTAATGAACCTGAAATTGTTCGAGAGCAGCAAAAAACGGTCGGCTTACGTACCTACCCCTCAGTAAACTATACGCCAGAGAAATGGCGCCAATACCGATGGGCCTATAACCGATTGGTAGAAAAAGTAGATAAGTACATCGAAATGGTAATGGCATCACTCAAAAAATATGATGTAGAGAAAAATACCATCATCATTTTCACGGCCGACCATGGCGATGGTTATGCCGGCCACAGCTGGAACCAAAAGCAGATTTTGTACGAAGAATCGGCTAAAATACCTTTCATTATAGCGAAAATGGATGGTTCTATAAAAAGCCGAACAGACGATATGCTGGTGTGTAACGGTACCGATATAATTCCTACCATTTGTGGCTTAACCAGTGTGCAAAAACCCGGTTATTTAAAAGGTATTGATCTTGGTAAACAATTAACAAAGCCCTCGAATAATTTACGGGACACCTTGGTAATTGAAACTGATTTTGCCGATAACGAAGAACTTTTGGGCATTAGCGGCAGGGCGGTAATTACTAAAGATTTTAAATACATTGTTTATAATAAAGGAGAAATTAAAGAACAATTGTTCGATTTAACCAAAGACCCTGGAGAAATAACCAATTTGGCAGTTAATACCCAATACAAAAAGAAACTGATGAACATGCGTACCTATCTAAAAAAATGGTGCAAAACAAACGGTGATAAATTTACTGCAGGCTTGTAGATTTGATAGTAAACTGTTTGCAGCAGGCGGTTAGTCTGCGTGAGGGATAGCAGCGGAAAGCCCAGAGCGAGGAAGAATGACGAAGCGAGGACTTGTAGCGAATAGCCTGACCCGCATGGACACGCCCAAATAAAAAAGAATGCAATATTAAACTCAGCACCACAACTGATGAAAAAAATAATTATCCTAATCTTATCATTACTCTCACGAAATATTTTAGCTCAGCAACATTCAGCTATTATAAAACTAAGCGCTGAGAAGTTACACGCCCGTGTTCGCGAGTGGCCTTATCCGGCAAACGGAATTACCGTTCCTACTAATGCACCCGCTTTATTGTGGCCGAGCACCAATGGTAAAAATATGGTTACCCCAATGGAGAGTGGGAGCGAAGTGCCCGAAGATCCAGGCATTGGCAATGTGCGCTATAAAGTGATGTTAGCCACCGATAAAGATTTTAAAAATAATATAATTGTCAGTGCCGAACAGCGTTGGGCAGTTTATCCTTTACATCAGGCATTAAAACCTGGTAAATGGTTCTGGAAATATGGTTATGCTTTAAAAGGAAATAATAGATGGAACTGGTCGCCAGTTTATAATTTTGTGGTTGATGCCAAATATGCCAATCAGGAGGTATCGCCACCAATAAGCGAGGTTTTAAAGCGTAACGAAGGCCAGCATCCCTTACTGTGGGGCATGCATCGCATTGGCGAAGATTTTTATAAAAATAACCTCCAAAACCCTGAGGCCAAAAAATTTATCGTTTTTGCCACAAAGCTGATGAATGTACCCCTGCCTGCCGAAAAACCGATGCGGGTAATTGATACCACTGGTAAAAGTCCTTTGGAGAAAAAAATATTGGTAGAGCGTATGTATCACGGTTTTGGCGATTTGGTAGGCAAGCCGATCAGTAATCTGTGTATCGCTTATCAACTAAGTAAAGACAAACGTTTTATTCTGGATGCCAAACGCAGGGCTTTGAACATCATCAATATGGACCCCAGTGCCCCAGCCACGGGTAGCGATTTTAACAACGGAGTAGTGTTAGAGTCGTTGGGCTGGTTTTACGATGCTGGTTATGATTTTTTATCGCCACAAGAAAAAGAAATGTTCAAAAAGGCGATTACCATACGTGCTAAACTGGTGTACGATCGTCTGCCCAATCGTTTCGAACTTCATGTCAGCGATAACCACGTATGGCAAATTACCATGGCCAATCTTGCCATTGCTACCGTAGCGGTAATAAACGATGTACCCGAAGCCAAAGAATGGTTAACTTATCTGTACGAAGTTTGGACGGCAAGGTTCCCAGTTTTAGGCACTACTGATGGTGGCTGGCATGAGGCCAATGGCTATTTTATGGTAAACTTCAGGGCTATTATTTATCTGTCGCAAATGTTTGGCGATTTTAGCGGCGTAAATTATTTTAACCTGCCATGGATGCAAAACCTGCCGTATTATATGCTGTACACAAATCCGGTGGGTGCTGGTAATACGGCCACCGGCGATATGTGGGAGAAATACCCAACCGGTGGCAGGGGACAGGCCTGGTTTACCGATGCGCTAACTTTCAGGATGGATAACCCTTATTTAAACTGGTACGTTGATGAAGCTAAAAAACGCAACCCCAAATATTTTACCAGTACTGACGAATATCTTTTATATCGATTGCTGAATTATAAGCCTGATCGGAAATTACAAGCAACTTCGCCAGCAAATTTGCCCAAAACCCGCAAATTTGCTGATGTGGGTGTGGTGGCGATGTACCAGGATTTGGCAAATCCCGATAAAAGTTTAAGCAGTTTCTTGTTGAGCAATCCATTTGGTTCTTCGGGCCACGGCCACGCCTCTCAAAATGCCTTCACCATTAATTATAAAGGCAAAATTATTTTCGGCGGTGCCGGATATTACAGCAATTTCAGTGATAAACATAACTTGCTTAACTACCGTTCAACAAAATCTTATAATACCATTCTGGCCGATAGCCTGAACCAAAAACTGGGTGAAGAAGGTTATGGCTGGATACCCCGTGCCATTTCTGGCAATCATATTCAGTACGCTTTGGGCGATGCCAGCAATGCCTATGGCGATATTAAAAGCGAATTTTGGTTAAACCGGTTTGAGCAAATCAACCTAAAACCTAATAAGGCCAATGGCTACGGCGAAAGTGGGGTGACCCTGTACCGCAGGCACATGTTGCAGTTAGATGGTGGTTATATTTTGCTTTATGATGAACTGGAAGCTAATAAGCCTGTAAAATGGACAACGCAGTTCCACACACCATATGATGTTATCAAAGCGGATAAAAGCGATAATGCGAACCGCCAAAACTTTACCGTAACAAACAACGTGGGTAACGTAACGGCCAGTATATTTGCAAATAGTGCCTTAAAAATAGATGTACATGATAAATTTTACGAACAGCCAATAAATTGGAACAAACTAACTGACGCTGATGGAAAACTCATCGAATACACTAACCAATGGCATGCAGGCATCACTTCTTTACCAGCCCAAAAATTCAGGTACTTAACCATTATACAAATTAAAGACGGTAAACCGGAAATAATTAAAACCATTTCATCTGTCAATGGCCTGAGTCGTTTAAAAGTTGGCAACTGGGATATACAGGCACAACTGGATGGAAATAAAGCAGCAGCCCTGCAGGTTTTTGATCAACAATTAGCGTCCTTGTTTAATTACGGAAACCTGCCTGTTGTGTATCACAATAAAGCATATCGTAATCAAATTAAGAACAGCAGTTTATTATTGGAAATGGAGGGTGCTAAAATGAACAAACAAGAAGTAGTGGATGAACTGCCGGATGTGGTTAAGTTCGATCCCGAATTAAAATAACAGCTCAACATTAACAGCTAGGTCAACCAGGATATTACCTGATGTAGCTGTTTATTTTAACTAAACTTTGTGTGTTTTTTTGCCAGAGCGTTTTAACTAAGAAATGTAACGGTTTTAGCTGTGTTTTGGGTTTTATTTCTGCTGATTTTTAATTGATTATAGCTGGCGTTACGTTTATGTTGCACATGCATTAAAACTTGTTTTTTGCCAGTTTAACCTTTTCGTTACTAAACTTTTGTTAAGAAATTATTAACTTGAAGGGCTTAATCCAATCCAGATAAAAGACGAGGTATGATATTGCGGAAAGATATTTTAGAAAACAAGAAGTTCACTAAACAATTAGCGCTGTTGAGTAAGTTATTTTTCATCGTGATTTTTGCTTTTTGCATTTTCTATGAAGCTGGTGCGCAGATAAACAGTCGGCATTTTAGAAATATTTCTGTAGAAAAGGGTTTATCACAAAGTACTGTTTTTGCCATTAAACAAGATACGCTAGGTTTCGTATGGATAGGAACACAAGACGGGCTTAACCGTTACGACAGTAAAGGCTTTAAGGTTTACCGGCCAATAAAATCAGATCCTAAAAGCATACAGTCTTATTATACTCGTACGCTTTTTATAGATCATACAGGTACTTTGTGGATAGGTGGCAACCAAGGGGTAAGCCGCTATAATTATGCTACCGATAGTTTTATCAATTATAAACTGCCCCGTAGTTTGGGCGAATGGTATGTTTCCTCTATTACTGAAGATCCACAGCATAATATTTGGGCTACTTCTGTTGTTGGAGGTATTTTTAAACTGGCTATGGGCGAATCGCAGTTTAAACAGGTTAATTACGATTCTTTTAATACAGGCATTAAAAGAGTTGTTTATGTTGGAAGCTGGAAACAAAACATTCTAATCGGTACCGAAGTTGGCCTTTTTAAAATGACGGGTTCGAAAAATAAACTGGTAAAAATTGATTTGGGAACCGATAAACCCGCTATTAACGATGTGTATATCGATGGAGATGTTTTTTGGGTAGCTACCGAAGGTAAAGGACTTATTCAATATAATTTCGAAACTGAAAAGAAAAATATTTTCCTTCATTCGCCAGGCACTAAAAGTATAGCCGATAACAATATCAGGTGCGTAGGGAAAGATACGGATGGTAATTTATGGTTGGGTACTTTTCGAGGTTTGTCTATTTTCGATCCCAATACCAATACTTTCGAAAATTATTTTCACCAAATTTCTCAACCTTATACCATCAGCCAAAATTCGGTGCGCTGTTTTTTTAAAGACAAACAAAATGGCATTTGGTTGGGTACCTATTACGGTGGTATTAACTATTACCATAAAAACGATATCAAATTTAACCTGCTGAGCCAGAATACAGGTAGGCTATCGTTAAATGATGAAGTAGTAAGTGCCATTAAGGAAGATTCGAAAGGTAATTTTTGGATCGGAACGAATGATAAAGGCTTAAATTATTGGAACAGGGCCACCAATAGCATTAGCTATTTTTCCAATAACGAGAACAATGCCAATAGCTTAAGCGCAAACAACATTAAAGCCATTGCTTTTGATAATGATCAGAATCTTTTGGTTGGGATGCACAATGGTGGATTAAATATCTTAAATCCGAATACCGGTAACGTAAAGCGGTACCGCCATAGCGAAAGCGATCCGAATAGTCTAGCGGGCGATCTGGTTTATAGTATATTGAAAGATTATAAAAACAGGATCTGGATCGGAACACGCTCTGGCTTAGATCAGTTTAATCCTCAAAGTCAGACTTTTACACATGTTCATTTAGACAAGGCAGGGAAAAGGCCCAGTTCAGATGACATAACCTACCTTTTTGAGGATAGTAAACATCGGATATGGATTGGTACAACCAATGGCGTTACCCTGTTTTATCCAGATAACATGTTATTTGGTAATGATCTCAATAATCAGCTGCGCGATGATGTAATTAGTTGTATTGCAGAAGATAAAAATGGGCGGATATGGATTGGTTCGAGGGAAGGACTAATTTTATATGATGAGAACCAGCAATCGTTTGTAACTTATAAAAACCGGAAAGACTTTATAAAAGGAACCATTTATGGTTTGCAACCCGATAATGAAGGCAATATTTGGGTTTCTACCAACAGGGGGCTCATCCGTTACAATCCTGAAACGAAAACTTCGCAAGCTTTTGATGAAACTGATGGATTACAGAACAACCAGTTTAATGATTATGCTTTTTGCAAAGCCAGCGATGGCATGTTATTATTCGGAGGAATTAAAGGGCTTTCTTATTTCTACCCATCTAATATTAAACAACAACCCTTACCTTTGAAATTAACTTTTACAGGCCTCGAGGTATTTAATAACAGTGTAACCAGTGGCGATGAAACCAAAATACTCGAGAACCATATCGATCAAAGCAGCCAACTCGAATTTGCGGCAGAGTATAAACAATTTACCATCCATTTCAATACCTTCAATTATATTTCTGCAAATAGAACCAAATACCTGTACAAGTTAGATGGTTTTGATAAAGACTGGCAACATACCGAAGATTTAAAAATAACCTATAATAACCTCAGGGCAGGCAGTTATACTTTTTTAATTAAAGCGGTAGGACCAAATGGCGAAACCAGTGCGGTAAGAACCTTAAAAATTATAATATTGCCACCATGGTATAACGCTACCTGGTTTTATTTGTTAATGTTTGTTGCCTTTGTAGTTGGTGGTTATATTGCATATAGAATTATTGCCGAAAGAATTAAGGCCTTACATCAGCTTAAGCTAGAACGGGTTGATAAAGAAAAAGTACGCTATATCAATCAGGTTAAAATGGATTTCTTTACCAATGTGTCACACGAGTTAAGAACGCCGCTTACGCTTATCCTGGCTCCATTAGAAGAGTTGATTAAAAAGCCTTCAGAAGATAAATTGATTAACAAACGGCACGAAATGATGTTGATTAACGCGAAACGTTTATACAACCTTGTTGATCAATTATTTGAATTTAGAAAAACGGAAACAGGTATAAGAAAGCTAAAAGTTAGCAAAAGTGATATCGTAAGTTTTATCCATGAGGTTTACGAATCGTTTAAACCACTATCTGATAAAAACCAGATACAATATACCTACCATTCAAGCGAAGCAAAATTATCTTTCTATTTTGATAATGATGCCATGGAGAAAATATTGTTCAACCTCTTATCAAATGCATTTAAATATACCAGTATACATAATAAGATCAGTGTCGAATTATCCACGCTGAACAATTTCGCCATTATCACCGTAACCGATACGGGGGTGGGTATTTCAGAAGATGATATCGCAAAGGTTTTTGATCGCTTTTATCAGGTTAATAATCAGGAAATGAATTTAGGCTCGGGTGTCGGCTTAGCCTTTACCAAAAGACTGATAGAACTTCATCACGGATCAATTAAAGCAGAAAGTGAACTTGGAAAAGGCAGTAAATTTACAGTTTCCATCCCAATGGCAGATGCTGTTTACAAAGAGGATCTACAGACCGAAAGTATGCGTTATGAGCTTTCGATAGTGCCTGAAGAGGAGGCGATAGCCGAAAATAACCTGATGTATACCGAGCAATCTTTGATAATTGAATCCAATTTAAATGACGGGCAAAGAAGTAAACTGCTCTTGGTTGATGATAACAAAGAAATTTTAGATTACCTGCAAGATTATTTTAAAGAAACTTATGAAGTTACGATTGCTTTTGATGGTAAAATGGCATTGGATATTTTAGAAAAAGAGCAATTTGATTTGGTTGTAAGCGATGTGATGATGCCCGAACTAGACGGTTTGCATTTTTGTAAAAGGCTGAAACAAAATATTAATACTTCCCATATTCCAGTGATCCTGTTAACCGCTAAAACAGAAGTAAATCAGCAGATTAAGGGTTTAGAAATGGGGGCCGACGATTACATTACCAAACCATTTTCTATAGATATGCTTGGCGCTAAAATAGCCAGTTTGTTAAAATCGCGTAAACGATTAAAAGAATATTACGGCGGAAGTAATGAAATCGTTCCTCAAAATCTAGCATTTAATACATTAGATGAAGAATTCTTGAAAGAAGCGATAGCGATTGTAGAAAAGTACCTTTCGGATTCTGATTTTTCAGTGGATAAATTCAGTCGGGAAATTGGCATGAGCAGATCAAATCTTTATCTAAAATTTAAGGCAATTACTGGAGAATCAGCAACCGATTTTATTAAAAGGATCAGGTTTAGTAAGGCTGTTGAACTAATGCAGAGCAAACGATATACCATTGCACAGATTACCTATATGTGTGGATTCAATTCTCCTTCTTATTTTTCTACTGCATTTAAACAGTACTATGGTTGTATGCCTAGTGAATACTTAGCCAAGGAAGATAAAATGGAGCGCTAGTTGATATAATATCCATAATGGCAAAAAAAAAAGGCGATTGTTCTTTTTTTGTTTTTAAATGATAAGGCAGCTTCACGAATAAAAACAATGCTGCAAACGCTAAAGACGTATTTTTTTTCATAAAAATGTATTATGGGGCTATATAAAAAAAGGGAGGCGAAAAGCCACCCTTAACATGAGAAGGTTATGTTTTTTTAAATAGTTTATACCGCCTGTACCTTTAAAACCACGCTGGTTCTGTAAGCATTGGCTTCTGGATTAAAGCCTACCTTCATTAAAAAGTCGCCAGAGTAAATTTTAGAACTGTCAATTGGCGATTTAGCACCAGGGTAAAGGTTAATTTCTTCTATTTTATACTTTTTGGCGGGGTCTAATCCTTTTAGTTTAATCGGTAATATCACACCATTGGTGAAAAGGGTTGCCACATGATAGTTAAAAACAATAGCCTGGTCTTTTGCTTCGCTTACGTAAGCAATTGAAGCTATTTTATTTTCGTAAGGATCCTGTAAACGGTATTGCTGGCCATGCCAGATAATATCTTTAAAGCTATTATAGGTTTTAACGGCATTCTGACTAAAAAGCAAATCATTTTTACTTAACTCATTTACACGTACATCATAACCGAGTTTTCCCATCATGGCCACATCTGTTTTAAATTTAATAGGCTGTTTACCCATATCGGTAATGTGGTTATCTACAGCAATAGAAGGGAAATAATACGAATATTCCCACTGAATAAAGATGCGGTCGTAGGGATTCGTATTATCGCTAGGCCAAAATTCGGTGAAATGTTGTAGCGCAGCATAGTCTACCCTCGAACCGCCTCCGGCACACAGCATCATTGGTGTTTTAGGATATTTTTTTCTAATCCTATCCAATACGATATTCAGTCCCCTGATATATTCAAGATAAAAATGATCCTGGTTTTTTAAGGTAGGAGAGTTGGCGTTGTATATTAAGGAGTTACAATCCCATTTAATGAAGGCTATTTCTGGCACTTCCTTAAAAAGATCATCTACTGTTTTATATATAAAATCCTGAACCTTAGGGTTGGTTAAATCCAACACCAACTGGTTGCGCATGTAATATTCTTTTCTTTCAGGCTGTCTGATAATCCAATCGGGATGATTCTCATAAAGTTCGCTTTTAGGGTTAACCATTTCGGGTTCTATCCAGATACCAAATTTTACACCACTTGCTGTGGCTTCTTTACCCAAAGTACTGATGCCATTTTTTAATTTTTGCTTGTTATACTGCCAATCTCCGAGGCCGGAAGTAGATCCATTGCGTGGGTATTTATTTCCAAACCAGCCATCATCCAATAAAAAAACATCAACCCCTAACTTTTTGGTATCCTTTGTTAATTCATTTAATTTTTCATCATTAAAATCGAAATAAGTGGTTTCCCAGTTGTTTAAGATGGTAGATCTTTGGCCTTTTCCGTCTAATATTTGATAATTTCTGGCCCAATCATGCAAATTTCTGCTGGCTAAACCTTTTCCTGCCGATGAATAAGTATAAATAAAGCGCGGGGTAACGAAATTTTCGCCAGCCTTTAAAGTATAGTTCGACGAAAAATTATTAATCCCGGCAGTTACGCGGAGGTAATATTCGTCGAAAGTTTCAAAATCTAATTTAAAGTTTCCTGTCCATGCTAACGATCCGGCAATTACTTCGCCCATATCCTCGGTGGCAGGCTGGTCTATCGAAACCATAAAAGAAGAAGAATGAAGCAGGTTTGTTCTGGTTCCTAATTTAGAATCGATTGTTTTTATGCCATGTAGCAATTGCTGTTCTTCCGATCGCATTTCGCGTGTGGCACCACTATACTGGTTTTTAAGGAAGAATTTTTTTCCACTCAGGGTAAGATTTGCCGAAGCATATTTGTTTAATACTACTGTGCCTTTTTCTTTATGTTCAATTTCGGTCCATTGCTCAATTACATTTTCATTAAAATAGGCCAGGTATTTTAAGGTAACCTGAAAATTGTATTTTAAATCTTTGAGGATTACGCTGGTTAATTTTCTGTTCTGATCCAGCTGTTCGGTTTTTACATCCGAAAATGTTAAAACGGTAGATTTGTTTCCATCAGCATGGGTTACAGTTAAGGCAGGTTCTAATAAATTAAGCGAACCAGAAGCAATATAAGCTTCACGTTTATTTAAAAGGTCATCAGAGCCGGGTTTGTATTTATCTAATGCTTGTATGCTTGGGTATTCGCTCGCATTGTCTAGTTTTTTGCCAAGGTAGGTCGATAATAAGGTGTTATCACGATCTGTTTCCAAGATCAGTACATTACTTTTTGTAGTAATTTCTATCGTTTTCTGTGCAAAGCTGTTTAGACCTACTGCCATTGAGAGTAAAAAAAAAAGTGTGTTTTTTCTTTTCATTATTTATTTGGGTAAAGTTTAGATGGTATTATCAACCATAAGCTAATATTGCAAATTAGATTTTTCTGAAGCTAATAAATGTGCCATTTATACCAGATTATTATCTTTTTTTAACAAAAATTAATGCGACTGCATGATATTATAGTGCTAAAACTCTCGCATTTTTAAATCTAATTGTAAAATAAACTGGGCATTATTATTGTTAAGGGGAGATCAGCGTTGTTTTTAAAAAATTAGCGTAATTTTATAATCATAAAAAAATATTACAGTTTTCATCTTTAAACATTTTCAAGAAATGCATTTCCTTCGTTATAATAAATTATCGCAACCCCTAATACGCTCATGAACTATAAAAAATTGCAGGAAGATGTAGAAAAGCACGTTGGCGATTACTTCCATACCCATAACGATCCTCGCCTGGTTTATCATAACCTCGAACATACGCAAGAAGTGGTAAATGCTGCGCAGCAAATCGCCAATCATTACCAGCTTAATGAACAGGATTTTTTCTCCGTAACTGTTGCGGCTTATTTTCACGATACAGGATATTTTGAAGATGCACTAAACCACGAAGCAAAAGGAGCAGAACTGGCTGATGATTTTTTAGCGAAACATCAGGTCAATCAAGAAATCCGTGACCATGTTAAAAGTGCAATACTGGCGACTAAAATTCCACAGAAGCCTAAAAATGAAATCGATAAAATCCTTTGCGATGCGGATCTGTTCCATTTGGGGTTGCCCGATTTTCGTGCAAAAGGGAAATTGATGCACAAGGAAAATGAATTGATCTATAAAAAAGATATCAGTAAGCTTGATTGGCGTAAAAGAGATATCCAGTTTATGGAATCGCATCATTACCATACCGATTATGCCAATCTGTTGTTGAGCGATCAAAAACAGAAAAATATCAGCAAACTGAAAAGTAAATTAACAGCGCAGGAAGAAATTAGTACCGAATTGGCAGAACCTGTAAATTTTGCCCCTGTTATTGAGAAAGATAAAGATAAAGATAAAGATAAAAAGAAAAAAGGTAAAGACGATCGGCCTGATAAAGGTATCGAAACCATGTTTAGGATTACCTCTGCCAATAACCAAAGGTTGAGCGACATGGCCGATAACAAGGCCCATATTCTGATCACCGTAAATTCGATCATGCTTTCCTTGATCGTGAGTTTGTTGCTAAGGCGATTGGAAGACCATGGCAACCTGATTATACCCACATTTATTTTATTGGTAGTGAGTTTAACCTGTGTGGTGGTTTCCATTTTATCAACCCGCCCATCTATCCCCAAGGGAGAGTTTACGCAGGAAGATATGGATAAGAAAAAAGTAAACTTATTGTTTTTTGGTAACTTTTATAAAATGAGTTTGCCCAGTTATACCGATGGAATGATTAAGGTGATGAACGATAAAGACTTTTTATATGGGACCTTAATCACCGATGTATACTCGCAAGGCGTAGTTTTGGGCAGAAAATATAAACTGATCCGCCTGGCTTATAATATTTTCATGTTTGGTTTAATTGCTGCAGTATTTGCCTTTGTAATTGCTTACGCAGCTTACGGTAAACTTTAATGGAACAGATTGTAGAAACCTCTTTTTTTAATAGAGATTTAAGCTGGTTAAAATTTAACGAGCGTATTTTAATGGAAGCCGAGCGAAATACTGTTCCACTTTTAGAACGCATTAAGTTTTTGTCGATATTCTCTTCCAACCTCGACGAGTTTTATCGTGTAAGGATGCCAGTGTTACTCGCTTTAGAGAAATTGAGCAATAAGGAAAATACCGATATCCGGATTGATGATAATTTGCTCAATACGGCAAATCAGCTTATTTCAGAACAGCAACAGCGTTACGGGAAAGTACTTAAATCAGATCTTATTCCCTTACTTAAAGAGAATAAGATAAACTTAATTTACGGACAGCCATTCCCTGCAGAAATTCAGAAAAATATAACCCGATATTTTTTGAGTCAGGTAATGGCCTTTTTGCAGCCGGTTTACATAAATGCTGATACCAATTTTTTTCCCTCAAATAATGAACTGTACTTTCTGATTACGTTAAAAAAGAAAGAAGATGCAGAAGTTGTTATTTTAAATATTCCTTCCAACCAGTTAGCCCGTTTTTATAAAGTAGAATCAGGTGATGAAACCTTCATTGTTTTTCTGGATGATATCGTTCGTTTTCATTTAGACCGTATTTTTCCTGAAGCCGAAGTTACCGGATGTTATAGTTTCAAAATTACCAGAGATGCCGAAATTGACCTGAAAGATGAATATTCGGGCAGTTTATCCGAACAATTAGAGAAGCAGTTGCTCAAACGCGATTCTGGTTTAGCTACACGTTTTCTCCATCAACCAGGCATACCGGCAAACGTTTTCGAACTGCTCAAAAAGCTTTTCAACCTTAAAAAGGCGAATAGGATGGAAGGCGGACAGTACCATAACCTGAAAGATTTCATGGGCTTCCCTGTAAATTCGCCAAAATTATCCAACCAAAACTGGCCAAAAATCTGCAATACCGACCTCATAGATGGATCATTAACTGAGGCCATTTATAAAAACGATATTATCGTACATACGCCTTACCAGAGTTACGATAGTGTATTGCGTTTTTTTAACGAAGCAGCTATTGATGCTGATGTTCGGGAAATCTATGTTACGCTTTATCGTGTAGCCAGCGATTCGAAAATTGTTAATGCTTTAATCAGCGCTGCAAAAAATGGCAAAAAAGTTACCGTTTTGGTAGAGCTTAAAGCCCGTTTTGATGAGGCCAACAACATCAAATGGGCCAAGAAAATGAAAGAGGTAGGCGTTGATATTATTTATAGCGTAACTGCTTTAAAAGTTCATGCCAAAGTAGCCCTGGTAAAACGCCAGGTAGGCGATAGAATGCGTTATTCTGGTTTGTTTTCTACCGGAAACTTTAACGAAAGTACAGCCGCTTTTTATACCGATCATATTTTAATGACGGCTAATAAAGAAATGCTGCGTGAAGTGGAGCTGCTTTTTATTTTTCTGGCCAAAAGGGTTAAGCCTACCTCGTCCGATCTGATTAAATTCAACCATTTATTGGTAGCACAGTTTAATTTACAGCAAGTTTTTCTTGATTTGATAGATCGCGAAATTGAACATGCCAAACAAGGTAAACCATCGGGTATTACCATTAAAATGAATAATCTTGAAGAAAAAGTATTGATCGATAAACTTTACGAGGCATCATCGGCAGGTGTAAAGATCGAACTGATTGTCCGGAGCATTTGCCGCTTAATTCCTGGCATAACAGGGATGAGCGAAAATATTAAGGTTACCCGTATTGTAGACCGTTATTTAGAACATGGGCGTGTTTTTATTTTTCATAATTTAGGTAAAAACGATGTATACCTAGGCTCTGCCGATTGGATGAACCGGAATATTTATCGAAGAATTGAAGTTTGCTTCCCGATTTATAACGAGCAGGTTAAGCAAGAGATGATAGATATTATCGAAATTCAAAAACAAGATAACGTTCAGGCCGTTTGTATAGATGAAAACATGGATAACATTCCTGTTAAAAGCAGCGGTACTCCTGTAGAGTCTCAACACGATATTTATCAATTATTAAAAAATAAATAACCCGTGGTCTGTGTCCTCACAGACCACATGATTTTACTTATTGATGGTCTGTGGGGACACAGACCATGGACATTAAATTTACCCCTTATGAAATACAATAAAACTTTCCTGGCCTCTAGCTTACTAATTTCAGTTGCCTTTTTAGGCATTTCGTGCGTAAATGGTAATCGTGATGATAAAAAGAACGATTCAACAGAAACTGTTTCAACAGGAGGAGCAGAAAAATCAAGTCTTCCTTACGATTTATCAAACCCGGTAAAGTATAATATGCCCCAAAATCTCTTCGAAATTTCTGGAATTGTATTTCATAATGACGACCCTAAAGAAGTATTTGCGATACAGGACGAAGACGGCGATTTGTTTCATCTGGGCTTAACCGATAAAGAATCGAAGTTCACCAAATTTGGAGGTAAAGGCGATTATGAAGATCTGGCTATCTTAAATAATACCGTAATCGTGTTAAAAAGTAATGGCGAACTACATAGCTTTCCCATTAGTGAGATCAATAAACCAGAAGTTGCAAATGTGGTTAAAACCAAAGACTTAGTTCCTAAAGCCGAATACGAAGGCTTAGCCGCTGACGAAAAAACAGGTCTCGTGTATGTTTTAACTAAAGAAATTAAGAAAAATAAAAGCGATCAAACCGATATTTATGCCTTTAAATATGCCGATGGCAAATTTACTGCAAGTGGAACTTTTGCATTACCTTATAAAGAAATAGCTGACTTATCTGGCGAAGCCAAAATTAAGTTCCGTCCGTCTGCTTTGGCTAAAAATCCCTCAACTAACGAGTGGTATGTGCTTTCGTCAATGAATAAATTATTGGTCGTTACCGATGCAAACTTCAAAATTAAAGCAACATATCCGCTAAAAGGAGACTTCTTTAACCAACCAGAAGGTATCGCATTTGATCGCGATAACAACCTTTATATTTCTAACGAGGGTGGTACTTTATCGGCAGGAAACATTTTAATGTTTAAATTGAAAAAGTAAATATTCGTATTTGTTTTATCGTGTTGATGCTAAGCAATAGAATTATAATAAAGTGGCAGTCCCGCAAAAGGTCGTCATTTCGAGCGAAGTGCAACGCAGTCGAGAAATCTAATATAGATCTCTCCATTTCGCTACGCTTCAGTCGAGATGACGACTTTTCTACCGAACAAAATAAATTTTAAAATAACTATCTTTATACAAACGCTTAGTCTATGATAAAAAGATTTACCCTTTTTACCCTTTTATTTTTAATCAACTTCATTGTCTTTGCGCAAGATGATGTAAAATATCGTGTAATTCTTTTTGGTGATGCCGGCGAAATGAACCCTGCTCAAATGCAGGATTTAAAAAATGCTGCAAAGCAGATCCTTCCCAAAAAAACAACCGTTGTATATTTGGGTGATAATATTTACCCAACCGGAATGGGCCTGCCGGGTAGTATAGAAGAAGAGGAGACCAAAAAGATCTTACGCTCACAGTTCGAGCCTATGCGTAAAATGGGGGCTGCGGTTTATTTTGTTCCCGGCAACCACGATTGGGATAAATCTGGCCCCAAAGGTTTGGCCAAAATCAAAGCACAGGATGATTTCCTTAAAGCACAGAACGATCCATTACTGAGGTTAATACCAGAAAACGGATGCCCTGATCCTGTTGCCATTAAATTAACTGATAAATTAACCATTATTGCTTACGATAGCGAATGGTGGGTTTTTCCATACAATAAATCGAACCCTAATGGCGAGTGCGAATGCCGTACCAAAGATGAGGTTTTAGTGAAGATGGAACAGTTGCTAGAAGAGAATAAAGACAAGGTTATTCTTTTAGCTTCGCACCACCCATTTCAGAGTTACGGGCCACATGGCGGTTATTTCAATTTGAGGAACCACATTTTCCCACTCACATCGTTAAATAAAAATCTATATGTCCCTTTGCCTGTTTTAGGCTCTGTTTATCCGTTATTGCGCTCAACCTTATTGAGCCCTGAAGATTTAAATCACCCTGCGTATAAGGATATGATTAAATCAATAACTGGAGTATTTGGCGATTACCCAAATGTAACCTATGTTGCAGGGCATGAGCATGGTTTACAATTAATTAAAGGGAAACAATTGCAGGTGATCAGTGGTTCGGGTTCAAAGGTGTCGCCAAATAAAGAAGGAAAAACATCTTTGTTTCATGAAATGCAGCAAGGTTATGTGGTTGCCGATCAGTTGAAAAACAACGATATGCGATATGAATATTACATTTATTCAGATACGAGCGTTAAAAGAGTTTATAGCTACATTAAAAAGTTCGAAAGCATCCCTCAAATAATAAGAAACAGAGATAAACCGATTATTGCAGATAGCATTTTTGTACGCATTAAACCCGAATATGACAGCGTTGGCCGTTTTCACCGTGCTATTTTTGGCGAAAATTATCGTAAAGAATATGCTGCAAAAACAAAGGTTCCGGTACTAAGGGTTTCCCAAATGATGGGTGGTTTAAAAGCGACACAACGCGGCGGGGGCAATCAATCGCGCTCTTTACGGTTAGAGGATAAAAACGGTAAAGAATATGTATTGCGCAGCGTGGAGAAATATCCTGAAGTGCTTTTGCCTGCCGCACTGCGCGAAACTTTTGCTAAAGATATTATAAAAGATAACATGTCAGCGCAGCATCCGTTTTCGGCACTGGTAGTTCCCGAACTTGCCAAGGCCGGCGGTATCCCACACAGCAACCCGATTATTGGCTGGGTTTCTCCTGATGACAACTTAGGCGAATTTGAATCCGCATTTGCCAATACTTTGTGTTTGTTCGAAGAAAGAGAACCCACTGGAGAATCAGACAGTTCTCCTAAAATGGATAAAAAACTAACAGACGATAACGATAATAGATTAGACGGACCAGCCTGGGTAAAAGCAAGGGCATTTGATGTGTTATTGGGCGATTGGGACAGGCATGAAGACCAGTGGCGCTGGAAAGAAACCAAAACTAAAGATGGTTCGCTATATTCGCCGGTACCAAGAGATCGTGACCAGGTATTTTTCAGATCTGACGGCCTTTTACAGCGCTACACGCAATCTTCGTCATTATTACCTATGATGCAGGGTTACGAACGTGGTATAAAAGATATCAATTGGTTTTTATGGGAAGGAAGAGAAATCAGCAGCCGTTGGACCGCCAATATTGACGAGGAGGAGTTTGATAAAATTGTGAAAGATTTCTGCGCAAACTATAACGATGCCGTTTTCGAGAAAGCACTAAAAAAACTCCCTGAACCAAGTTACTCATTACATCATGATGCCTTTTTGGCCCAGATGCGTAACCGGATAGCCACTTTGCCAAAGTTAATGAACCAGTATTATCATTTCTTTAACCGTGTTGTGGATATCGAGGTGACCAATAAAAATGAACTGATTCAGATTACCGATGCTGAAAACGATGGATTACGCGTAAAAATCAATAAAATTTCTAAAGAGGGTAATATCAAAGACGAACTTTTCGATCGGAAATTCGATCCCAAAGTAACCAAAGAAATCAGGGTGTACATGCACAACGGTAACGACAGCTTGATTCTGAACAATAAAAACTCGAATATTAAATTGCGGATTATCGGTGGCAAGGGCACTAAAGTTTACGATTTTGCAAACAGCAACGGATCTGTAAAGTTATACGGTAGAACCGATAAGGCAGCTTATAATGGAGAGGATGCCAATAAAATCAGAAAAATTATTTCTAATGATACCTCGAATTTCAGCTATATCCCAAAAGATATGTACCGCCGTAATTCGTGGTTGCTAAATGCCGGTTACAATCAAGATGATGGTCTTTTATTAGGTTTAATCTTCAGGCAAACTAATCCTGGTTTCAGGAAACAGCCTTATGGCAATTCACAGACCGTTTCATTTCTGCATTCGTTTTCTACGAAAGCTTTTAGGTTTAACTATAAAGGCGAGTGGTTAAAAGCTTTGGGTAAAGGCGATTTTGTTGTAAAAGCTGATGCTTTCGCGCCAAATAACACACAGAATTTCTTTGGCTTGGGCAACGAAACACCTTTCAATGATGGAGACAACATTAGGTACTACCGTGCACGTTTCAACCTTTATCAGGTTGATGCGTCAATCAGGTGGCGCCGTCCGAAATCTACCTTCAGCGTTGGTCCGTCATATCAATATTATAAATATAATCAGGAAGATAACGATGGCCGTTTTATCGAAAATCCATCACGCTTACATTCATCTGATTCGATAACGGTACGAAACGAAAAGATGTTTGCAGGTGCATTTGTAAATTTCACCAACAATACCCGCGATAATGATCTGTTGCCAACCCTGGGCAGTTATGTCGATTTTAAACTTTTGGGCTACAAAGGCGTTAACAAATACTCCAATTCTTACGGACAGTTTACGGCAAGTATTGCTTTGTACAAAAACCTCGATGGCAGAAAAAACTTCATTTTGGCAGATCGTTTTGGTGGAGGGATAACCATTGGTAAACCAGCTTTTTATCAGGCCTTATATCTGGGTGGGCAGGGAAATCTCTTAGGTTACCGCCAGTTTAGGTTTGCCGGCGAACATACTTTTTATAACAACTTAGAGCTTAGGGCCAAACTTGGCGATCTGGTTAGTTATGTTTTACCCGGACAAATTGGCTTATTGGGTTTTTATGATGTAGGCAGGGTTTGGAAACGTGACGAAAATTCTACATTATGGCACCACGGTGTAGGAGGGGGCGTTTATTTCGCTCCGGCATCACTTACAGTTGTGCGATTTGTAATGGGGCACTCGTCTGATGGCTGGTATCCATATGTCTCGCTTAATTTTAGGTACTAAATTTGTGTAACATATTAATAGATGTAATATCCAAGTATTACGTTCAGCAGACGAACATTACTTTAACGAGTATGTATCTTTGCAATGAATTAATAATTAAATAGATAACTATAAAATTTACACTATAGCAAAACTTATACAATGAATACCAATGTAATACAACTACATAAGAATGAATGTATACATTGCCAGGTAGAATCATCTCTGTCTTTTCGCCCACTTGTGGAGTATTTAAAAGGCAGATTGAAAACAGAAAAATCGGTAAAATCTGAGTTTTACAGGTTTTTACTTCAAAAAATTGAAAAAGACGATGTGCTGCTTGGCAACATCAGCGCCGAAGATTTATCCCAATATAAAGATACTTTAGAATTAATTTTTACTATTCTAACCCCTTTAATGGATAATGAAGATGATTTGTTTTGGGCTTTAAGTACCCCAATTCCAGATCAGATTTTCTTCAGCACCAATGCATTCTATAATTTTTTTAAGGATCATGATCCTAAAAATAAGGTAACGAAAGACAACGAGCCTATTGAGAAAAAACAACTTAAGTTTATCTACAATGTTATTTTAGGCCGTTTTTATAATTTTAATTCGGTACTGAAAAATGAGATTATTTATGCTCATATTAATCAGGAAACAAAACTGACACAATACTACAATATTCAAACCGATACTAAGTTTGTAGATATTATGCATAAGGGCGATTTACCTGAACTTAATTTTGAAGAACTGGGCAAGCATTTTCAAGACGAAACTGAACTGGAATACCTGGTAAAACACCTGCCTTTACAAGATTTTCACTTTGAAGGATTCAGCATCATCTCAATAACAGATGTAACCTTGCAACATGCTATAGATGGTATCCGCGATGCGCTTGTTAATCACAATTATCAAACTGAAGCCTATACGCATGTAATTCACGCTTTAAAAACACTTAGTGGAAACGGAAAACTCGAATTTGGTTTAATGCCTTTTTTAACCGTTAACAATAAGCTCGTTTTCGATAATCAGGAGTTTTCACAAAGTATGCTGATTAATTCGGCAAAAACATCCAATCTGGAAGAAGAAGTTTTCTATTCATTGGTTGATAAATATAAAGAAAATCCCAGGGCCATTTTTGTAAGCTCAATCAATGACGATCAGATTGATAAAGATCCTTTTTTAAGGGTTTTAAAAGCTGCCGGTGTTTGCTCTTATTCAGTACTGCCTGTATACTACAATACGCAGTTGGCCGGTGTTTTAGAAGTTTATTCGAGCGAGGAAGTATTGGTTGACGATAAACTTTTATCAAGGTTACGTCCGGCAATGCCTTTAATCGGTCAGCTTTTCCAATACAGTATCGAAGAATTTGATGCGAAAATGGACGAAGTGTTGATGGATAAATTTACCGCTTTACAACCATCAGTACAATGGAAGTTTAACGAAGCTGTTTGGCATTTTCTTCAGCAAAATAACAGTTACCATAAATTAAAGGAAATCGAAACGATCACCTTTAAACATATGTATCCGCTGTTTGGCGCAATCGATATCCGTAATTCTACCATAGAGCGTAATAAAGCTTTAAAAGATGACATGGAAGTACAGTTAAATAGTTTAATTGAGACTTTAAAAGCCATCCGTAAGCACGTTTCTTTAGAACTTACCGATAAACTATTGTTCAATTGTAAAGACTGGATTAAACGCATCGGCGATTTTGCTTCATCAAACGAAGAAAATAAACTGAACGAGTTTTTAGAAATAGAGGTTTATCCTTTCTTATCGATTATTAAAGGAAACTACCCGATAACAGCTGAGTTTGTAGATCGTTATTTCGAAGTTATCGTTCCAGAAACAGGTGCTGCTTTTGCAAATCGCAGGCAACTGGAAATTTCGATGCAGCTGATTAATACAGAAGTGAGTCAGTACCTGGAGAAATCGCAGGCTAATTTACAGGCTTCATACCCTTGTTATTTTGCCAAATTCAGAACTGATGGAGTGGAGTACGATATTTACATCGGACAGGAAATTGCACCAGATCGTCCATTTGATCTGTTGTACCTAAAAAATATCCGCCTTTGGCAGTTAACTTCAATGGTCGATATTGCGCGTTTATCAAAAGGATTAATTGGCGAAATGCCCCGTGCATTAGAAACCACACAATTGATCTTTATCCACTCTAATGCAATTGATATTAGCTTTAGGAACGACGAACGTCGATTTGATGTAGAAGGTGCTTACAACATCCGTTACGAAGTAGTTAAAAAACGTATTGATAAAGTATTGGTTAAAGGTACAACCGAACGTTTAACGCAGCCCCATAAAATCGCAATGGTTTATTTCAATCCTGAAGAAGCCAAAGAATATATGGAGTATATTAAATATATGCAGGTTCAAGGTTATTTAAACGACGATTTAGAGCAGCTTGAACTAGATGAACTTCAGGGTGTTTCAGGGTTAAAAGCTTTAAGGGTAGGCGTAAAATACCTGGAAAGTAAAGTAGCAGGTAAAACAGATGCTGCTAAAAAACTTAAACCTAAAGAGATTAAATCCATTGAGAAGGAAATCGCGAAGGTACTACAGCACTAATAAACCGTAAGAGATCGTCATTTCGAGCGGAGAGCAACATAGTTGAAAACCACGAAGTGTTCAGCGAAAGCTATTTAGATAGATCTCTCCATTCCACTGCGTTCCAGTCGAGATGACGGATTTGCTGCTGAAGGTTTAGCATATCATTAATTTTGCGCATCCATCGTCTATCTTACATTTTCCGTGCAAAAAAAGGCTTTCTGATCCTGATCAGAAAGCCTTTTTTATTTCATTTGTGTGTTTTTTTATTATTTGATTGCAGCAATTTCTTTTTCAATTGCAGAAGTTTCTACAGCGCTGATGTTGGTTTTTAAAGCTGCAAATCTATCGATAGTTAATTTTTGTGATTTACCCATAACCAAAGTATGTTGATCCGTTGAACCACTTAATTTTAAATCTGCCTGATCAGCAATTACAGTATATAAACCTTCTGAGCTGGTATTGATTTCGGCATGTGCATTTCCTTTTAAAAAGATCTGAAGATATTTGGTTCTTAGTTTTCCTTCAGTTTTAACAACTGCATTTTCTGATGCTTCAATTCTGTAAAAATCGTTCACATAAACAGTTAGTTTTGCTTTTTCGGTGCTGGTTGAAGTGATTTTTAAATTATCACCGTCCTGCATCACTTTTGCTGTTCCTGTGTTATCATCAGTATAAGAAATGCCTGGGTTATTCCGCTGGATAATGGTTACTTCTACATTTCCTTTTACAGAAATTCTTTTAAAAGCCGATATTTTTAAAATTGCATCTGGCTCTTTTTCTGTTGCAGAAACGCTTGTAGTAAATATCGCTGATGATAAAACGATTGCTGTTAATGAAGAGGCGATTAGGGTTTTGATTGAGGTTTTCATAATATTTTTATTTAATAATTAAATGTTAATTAATTGTTATTTAAATGTTTAAGTCTTTTTGTTGTAGTTTTGATGATAAGACGCTGCGAAATAAAAAACGTTGCAGGCCATGTTGCGTTTTTATACAAGTGATAGGTAATACTCGACGAACAGGCATTAATTCAAGACGAAAACTTAAAACTTTTACCAAGCATTTGTAAAATATTTTAAGATCTTTTATTGATCTCGTCTTTTTCTTTATATTTAATGAGAATTTTAGTCTGTTTTATTTATGAAAAAAAAGGTTGTGCTTGTTCAGGATAATAAAGATATCCTAGATATAATGGACCATGTATTGGAGGAGGAGGGATTTGATGTTACGGCATCATTGACAACCGAGCCTATAGATAAAATAGACCAAATTGAACCCGATGTCGTGATTGTGGATGATCACATTAAGGGGAAAAAGAGAGGATCACAGGTGATTAAAGAACTTAAATCTGACCCTGAAACAGAAGATGTATCGGCTGTGTTAACTTCCACATCAAATAATTTACCTCAGCAGGCAGAAGAATGCAAAGCTGATGATTTTATCGAAAAACCGTTTGATATCGATCACATGGTTGAAGTGGTAAAGAAAAATTCTTAAAATATTTTATTCGAACGAATGGTCATCATTTCGATCCGATAGCTATCGGATGGAGCGTAATCCCGAACTTTCGGGAGAGAAATCTATAAGTTATATTATTCAGAATTTTACTAATAGATTTCTCGGCTACACTCGAAATGACGGACCTTTCCTAAAGGATAACTTCCTCTACAACATCTTAAAAAAACCTTAATTTTCTTAATTCCTTAATGGTTAGTATTCATCCAGGAAGGAAGGGCCAATATCAAAGCAATATAAATTTCTTCTCGAAGCCTCGAGGTAGAAATGACAACTATGCACTATACATTTGGCTTATAAGTATCTGTTTTAACCGTTGTTGCTTTTAATTCATGTAATATCGTATACAGCCCAAAATTAGTCCGGTTAACATAAATAAAATGTTTTACACCACGCGCTTGCTTAAATTCTGGCATTTTTGAGATTTTTTCGCCGTACATATACAATTGCTCAAAAAAATCTGGTTTGCTAAAGTCGAACGATTCACTGATATAAGGTTTGGCAAACAGACTGATCATCTCCCTGTACGATTTATGGTAAAACTCAACCTGCTCAGGAGAATCGTCGGCATGGATCATATCCAGTTTTCTGAATGCATCTATCGTTTTGTTTTTATCATTAATGATATCAGTAGAAATTAGGGCGAAAAACGGGTAATAGAAATCATCAGGTATTTCTTTTATACATCCAAAATCAATTACGCCAAGCTTTTCATCTGGCGTAATCATAAAATTTCCAGGATGTGGATCAGCGTGCACAGCCCTTAGCTCATGCTGCTGGAAATTATAGAAATCCCACAGCGCCTGTCCGATTTTATTCCGTAATTCCTGAGAAGGATTCGTTTGTAAAAATTCTTTTAAATGCAAACCTTCAATCCAATCCATAGTGATAATTCGCTTTCCAGATAATTCTGGATAGTACTTTGGAAATACAACATGATCGAGGTTTTTACAGGCTTCTGAAAATTCTATAGAGCGTTTAACTTCCAGTTCGTAATCGGTTTCTTCAAGCAAACGTTCTTCAACTTCTTTTATATAGATATTCAATTCCCTTTCCGACATGCCCAATAAACGGAAAGCGAAAGGTTTTACCAGTTTCAGATCAGAAGAAATACTGTCTCCAACACCAGGGTATTGAATTTTAATGGCGAGTTTTTTACCATTAAGCATTGCTTGATGCACCTGGCCAATAGATGCAGCATTGCTGGAGCTTAAGTTGAAACTATCGAAAATATTTTCGGGTGTTTTACCGAAATTTTTCGTGAAAGTCCGAACAATTAATGGACCCGAAAGGGGCGGGGCATTGTATTGAGACTGGGTAAATTTATCGACATACGATTTTGGCAGGATATTTTTATCCATACTCAGCATCTGTGCAATTTTTAAGGCACTGCCCTTTAATTCGCTCAGCGATTTATATATGTCGGTTGCATTGTCCTCGTTAAGCTGCTCGCGGTCCATATCAGGGTTAAATAGCTTTTTCGAGTAATGTTTAATGTAATTACCCCCGATCTGAATACCTGTTTTAACAAATTTTGCCGAACGTTCTACTTTTGTGGTTGGAATACTTTTTTGTGTTTTCATCTGGTATGTTAAAACCTCATCTTATCTGCAAACTTCCCATTCCTGCTTAAAAACTTCCCATATTCCAATAAATTATCAATTGGCGAATGCTGAAAAAGATCGAAAGTTACATTAATGCCTTTTTCTATGGCCTCATCGCTTTTTTCGAAACCTTCACTATCATCATTGATCCAAAAATTAACAATAAAAGCAAACTGGATCCATAAGGCATCTTTATACCTTTTGCTTAGAAAGCGGCGCTCGGCAAGCTCCCCACTATCTAAACCCTCTTCAATAATTTCTTGTGCAAAGTTTTCGAAAATAGGTTTTACACCAGCCAGTACATCAGGAGTAGAAAATTTACCACGGTGATTCTTTAAGCTGTAAATCACAAAACTGCGTTCGTTCTTCAGGTTTTCGAGGTAACTGTAAAAGAAAGAAAGCATTTTTTCTCTGGCCGTATACTGGAGCCAAACTTCCTGCTCTTTAATTTTGTTAATGGTTTCGAAAGTAAGTTCAAACCAGATTGTTTTTTCTATGCTTTCAAAAGAAGAGAAAAACTGATAAAAATCGGCCTCGGTAATTTTAAGCTTCTTCACAAAAACATAAACCGATTTTGGTTTTTCATTGTTTGTTAAAACATAATCTAAATATGCTTTTCTAATTTGCTGAGCAGTTGCCATACACCTGTTTTTTACAAGTATAACGTTTAATTTATGGGCTTGTTTTTACAGTAGGTTTTTTGTTGATCATGAAATTGTAATAATAGCTTTCAAAATATTTGAAAGATAGTTTGTGGCTAATTATTTTAGTTTAAGTAAGTTTAAATGTTGATAATTTTTAAAATTAAAACTAAAATATTTAGTATTTTTGTTGTTGATATTTCTTTTAACTAAAACACAGCAATATGGTCCAGGTGAACGATTTTTTATACGGCAGAATGGAACTGCCAATGGTATTCTCTGATCTGTTAAATACTGATGCTTTAAAAAGGTTAGGTGGGATTCATCAAAGCGGTGCTATATTTTTGGTTAATCCAGATATCTGCCATTCACGTTTGGAGCATGCTATCGGAGTTACGATGTTGATCAGGATGCTTGGTGGCTCAGAGTTGGAGCAAATTGCCGGCTTGCTACACGATATTTCGCATACCGCTTTTTCTCATGTGGGCGATTATGTTTTCGACAATACAGAAGAAGATTATCATGAAAAGGTTTTTGCCGAAGTTTTATGCAGATCCGAAGTGCCTGATGTGCTGTTAAATTATGGATATAATGTTAACCAGATTTTGTATGGTACATTTAATATTTTAGAACAGCCATTGCCAGCGCTCTGTGCTGATCGTTTAGACTACACTTTACGTGATGGTATTCATGGTGGGGTAATTTCCCGTCAGCGCGCCCGCGAGTTTTTAACATCTATTGTGTTGAAAGATGGGAAAATAGCGGTGAATGCAGAAACTGAGGTAGCTTGGATTAATGAAGCTTTTGAAAAACTGAATAACGAGGTGTTTAAATTACCGCTTCACCTTTACGCCAACGGCAAAATGGCCGAATTAATTAAGAAATTTCTGAATAAAGGGGTATTGGTTGAAAGTGATCTGTTTAAAACAGACACCATGTTGCTAAACAAAATCAGAACTTCTTATGAAGGATATGAAGCCATTAAGTCGATCAAACAGTTGAAAGGTTTCGCCGAATTTATGCGCCATGGAGCGGTGCCAAAGATAAAAACAAGAACTTTGAATGCGCTTCTGGTTTAGTGTTTAGGGGTTGATGCTTTGCGTCGATTATCCTCTTATTTTAACCAATGGTAATCAATTAATGAACTAATTTACGATCGAAATACAGAAATTGAGGATTATGATTTGTTGCATCATCCTAAGGAATAGATTTTTGTATAAAAATCGATATAAATAATATGGAAATTCAAAGAGATAATTCCCCAAGATTTCGTCATTTCGAGCGGAGTGCAACGCAGTCGAGAACCACGAAGTGCTCAGCGAAGCTAAATCTGCCAAGATAGATCTCTCCATTTCGCTGATAAACCAAAGGAGATGACGATGCTTTTTATTGAAAGTCTGTCAATGGTAACTTTTTTCAAAGGCTTTCCTGCTATAACGAGAATAAAACCAATTGGTAATTGAACCAATCAAACAAACCGTTTCAGAAGAATTAGCGTATATTGTGAAAAATATAAAGACATGTCTGCAATAGAAATTATTTTAATAGGAGTAGTGATCCTGCTTATTTTTGGTGGCAAAAAATTGCCGGAGTTGATGCGGGGGATAGGGAGAAGTGTGAAAGAATTTAAGGATGCCAAAGATGAACCTCCTGTTAAATAATTGCACTAAATAAAACTTTCTGTTAATGGCGCTGTTTTAATTAAAATAAACGCCAAGATGGAAAATAAAAAAGAAGATCTAGCCAAATCAAAATCTGATTTTACAGCAGAAAATGCAAAACACCCTGAAAAGGGATTAAATGATTGGAACGACCGCTTGGATCAAAATCTGGAGCCTGAAGATCATAACGATAGTATTGCAGATGAGAAGGCCAAAGATTTCTCCGCAAAATACGGGAGCGGCGATCAGTCCGATCAGGGTAGTAACTGAACCTTTATCCTATAGCCACTTTTAATAGGTGGCTTTTTTATTTTGCCTGCCTGTATTCATCGCTTCCACTTCTGCTTTTCAATACGAATTATATTTATATGTGAAATTTTTTTACACTACTCTTTAAGATTATTACACGAAAGGCTCTTTTTCTGCGTAAAATTGTTAAAATTCTAATAATTCTTTTTTCTTGTGATTTGATTAATAGTATATTGCATATCAAATCAAACAAACATGTATAACGTTTTCAAAATAAACTGATAGGTAATGAAGAGGCATTGGTTATTGGTTTTGTTTTTTTTGCTTTTTGCAACATCCATATCTTTTGCTCAAAATACATCAAATAAAGGGAAAGATTTTTTTATTCCTTATGCCGGCCATATCGATGGGGACAGGTCGAGGTTAACTTTATTTCTATCTGCAGATCAGGCTACCGGATATGAAGTTTATATTGGTGGTATTTTGGTATCTCCGGTTGGTGCTACTATTCCGGCCAATACCTGTATGCCATTTGTAATCAATCCTACAGTCTACACCGTGTTAATGAGCAGCTCTAATTTAATAGAGCCCAATAAAGCCATTCACGTGGTTACCACTAAAGCAATATCATTGTATAGCATTATTTCTAATAATGCCCGTACGGGCGGTACTTTAGTGTTGCCTACCAATACTTTAGGACAAGAATACTATGCTTTTAGTTATGAAAACCATGGAAATCAACAAGGCTTTTCTCAATTTACAATTGTAGCAACAGTTGATAATACAGATGTAGAAATTACACCTAAACAAAACGAAAGATATGGAGGAAGAACCGCCAATACAACTTTTACCATTAAGTTAAATAGAGGCGATGTTTATCAATATCAATCAGTTGGTGATTTAACAGGAAGCCACATTAAAGCCTTAAACTGTAATCCTGTGGCCGTATTTACGGGTAATACCTGGGCAGCATTTTGTAATGAAGGTAATAGCCGCAATCCGAGTGGTGGCGATAACCTGTATCAGCAGGTTTTTCCGGTTTCTGCATGGGGGAGAAATTTTGTAACCGCACCTTTTTATAATACCCTTCATGGTAATACCGATATTATGAGGATCATTGTGGCTGACGATAATACGGTTTTAACCGTTAATGGGAGTACTACAGATGCCAATGGAACTCCGCTTTCTAATCCATACAACAAAGGATCGGTAGTTACCTTTTTTTCTACTTCGGCAAACGTAATTTCTGGTTCGAAACCAATTGCTGTGGCACAATACCAAACTTCGCAAACTTGTAATCAAAACAATGGAACCAATACAAACCAAGCGCAATTTCCAGGCGATCCTGAAATAACCGTGCTTAATCCTGTTGAGCAAACACTAAATAATATTACGGTTTTCTCTGATTTGAAATCGGTAGGAGTTCCCACCCAGATCGGGAGATACTTTCTGAATGTAATTATTAAAACAGCAGATATAGCTTCGTTTAGGCTAGATGGTAACCCGGTGAATAATTTCACTGCTATTGATAATGTATTTAGCTATGCTGTAATTGATGTAACCAATACGCAACCCCAACACCGGTTATCTGCAGCAGGTGGTTTTTCGGCAATTTCATACGGTTATGGAACGGTAGAGTCTTATGCATACTTAGCTGGAGCAAATATTCAGAACTTTACTTTTCAGCCTTCCAGTACGGTTACGGGGCAACCTATTAGCAGCGGTTGTTTAGGAGAGCCCATCAGTTTAACCATAAATTTACCTTACCAGGCCATTAAATTAGATTGGGAGATTCAGGGAGCGGCAAACTTTACGGATAATAGCCCCGTGGCAATAAATACCTTTACCAGGCCAAATGACAATAATACGTATTATACCTACAAGTATCCTAACGACCTGAATTATCCAAATCCTGGTGATTATCAATTTAAAGTAATTGCAACTAAGCCCAACGCCGATAATTGTGGTAATACAGAAGAATTGATTATTGATTTTTCGGTTGATAATCAGCCTACTGCCATTGGGGTAGTTCCTGAAACAGGTTGTCAGGCCAGCGGTGTTCAATTTACCGATAAAAGTGTTTCAAATTCAAATTCGCGGAGCATTACAGAATGGTTGTGGGATTTTGGCGACGGAAAAACATCTCCTGAGCAGAACCCTATTCATGTTTACGATCTCCCAGGTACATATAATGTGGTTTTAACGGCCATAACAGATTCGAAATGTTCAGAAACATCTTCAGCATTTCCAATTTTGATTAATCCACAACCTTTATCTGATTTTGATGTGAAAGGTTTATGTGTGGGCAAACCGATTATTTTAACTGAAAAATCAACAATAGAAAACCCCGGAACTATTGTGAAATGGACCTGGGATTTCGGGGATGGAAGTACCTCTTCTACTGAACGGCAACCTACTCATCAATACACCGCTATTGGTTCTTATACCATTACGCTAACAACCGAAAGCGATAAAGGATGTTTGAGTGTAGTGAAATCTAAAACAGTAACTGTAATTGATCCACAATCGGCTGATTTCGAGCTTCCTGATTTTTGTTTGAATGATGGTGTGGCCAGATTTAAAAATACCTCCAAAAATGCAGATGGAAGTACAACCGGATTAACTTTTTTATGGCAATACATGGATAATAACAATAATGTAATCGCTACAACAACAGGTATTGATGGTGCTTTTACGCCTGCAGCCTCGGGTAATTATAATGTAACGCTGATTGTGAAGAATCCGGATGGTTGCGAAAGGTTTACGTCAAAACCATTTACGGTTAATGGTGATGTTAAAGCAGCAGATTTTGAAATTTTAAACGATCATAGCTGCGTAAGTGAGGACATCATGATTAAAAATACGTCTACCGTATTTACGGGTAATATTACAAAAATTGAGATATATAGAGATTTTGGCAGAGAAACTTCTATTTATAAAACCATCCCTTATCCCGGTAATAACGAAGTTTTTGTGATAAAGTATGATACTTTTGGCGGCACCACCGACCGAACATTTAACATCAGGCTTGTTGCTTATTCCGGAGAAAACTGTGCTAAATTTTTAGATAAAAGGCTTACGTTAAAACCGGTTCCGCAATTGGTGTTTGATGAGATGGCTCCCGTTTGCGAGGCCGATGGCACTGTTTTAATTACACAGGCCAAACAAAAAGCTGAAGAAGAAGTGACGGGAGGTGATGGCAAATATTCTGGAGATGGTATAAAGGAAGATGGTACTTTTAATCCTAAAATTGCCGGACTTGGGCCGCATATCATTACTTATACATTTACAGGAGATAATGGCTGCTCTAGTTCCATTAGCAATACAATTGAGGTGTACAAATCGCCTGTCGCTGATGCAGGTACATTGATTTATATCCTGGCAGGTGGACAGATCGAGATCCCTGCAACTGCAGAAGGTACTAATTTGAAATATAAATGGTCGCCTGCTATAGGCTTGAATAAAACAGATGTATTAAATCCAATTGCATCACCAGATAACGATACCGAATATACGCTTACAGCAACCACACAGCCTGACGGATGTGCCACAACATCGACAGTATTGGTAAAAGTTTTGCAAGTATTAAATCCACCTAATACCTTTACACCAAATGGCGATAATGTAAACGATACCTGGATCATTAAATACTTAGAATCTTATCCAAACGCTACTGTCGAAATTTTTAACAGAAACGGGAATAAGGTATTTTTTAGCACTGGATATAAAATTCCTTTTGATGGAAATTACCAAAATCAACCGCTTCCGGTAGGTGTTTATTATTATATCATTAACCCGCGTAACGGACGTAAAACAATAACAGGACCGCTCACTATAATCAGATAAATTGAAGAAGCTCATCATCATATTTGCCCTTTTTGCAACATTTAAGGCTTTTGCACAACAAAAGCCACAGTATACCCAATACATTTTTAATCAGTATCTGCTAAATCCGGCGCTCTCAGGAATCGAAAATTACCTCGATTTTAAAGCTGGTTACCGTAAACAATGGTCGGGTATTACCGATGCGCCTCAAACTTCATTTGTATCGGCACATTGGGCCTTGGGCGATAATCAATTGTGGAGTAATGCGCTAACCTCTTTCCCTGAGCAAACAGGTAATCCGATGGACCGTAATTATATGCAAAACTACATGTCGTCGCCATCGCATCATGGAATGGGGGTAACGGCCGTGTTGGATAAAACTGGGCCGATAAAAAGATTGGATGCCAATGTTACCTATGCTTATCATTTACAGCTAAGTAATAATTTCAATTTATCGGCAGGTGTTGCTGCAGGTATTTCGAGTATCTCGTTAGATGTAAATTCGCTTACTTTCGATACACCGATAGATCCGATTATGAACAGGGCATTGATTAACCAGGTGAAACCCGATTTAAGCATCGGTTTATGGTTATATGGCGCCAGGTTGTTTGCTGGTTTATCGGTACAGCAGATTTTACCTCAGAAATTAAGCTTTACAGGTGATAATAGTTATAATTTAGGCAAAGAAGCTCCACATTACTTTGCTACCGCAGGATATAAGTTTTTCTTAGATGATGAAATTGCCGCTGTGCCATCGGTAATGGTAAAGTATGTATCGCCGGCACCGGTTTCTGTTGATGTAAACCTGAAATTGGCTTTTAAAGACAAAATCTGGTTAGGGGGGAGTTATCGTAAAGATGATTCGTTTGCAGCAATGGCAGGTTTCAATGTAGGGAAAATGGTTAATTTAACTTATTCGTACGATTTTACCACTTCACAACTAAATCAAGTGAGTAACGGCAGTCATGAAATTGTATTGGGCCTATTGTTGAACAATATCTATAAAGTACCATCGTATATTAAAATGTGGTAGTTTTCAGTTTACAATGGGCGATAGGCTGAAAAACTTATTCATCGTCCTCGTTTGTAACGAGGATGGAGGAGAGAGGCGATTTATCGCCATAAATACAACTTAGCTGAATTGCAAATGCGAATCCTGGTCATCGTCTTTGCATATGAGATTATTTAGGGAAATTCACAGCTTATATGTGGAGCGCAGTGCCTGTGCAAATCAATAAATGTCCTCCCGTTTTACGCTTTTACGCTTCGCTTCGTCATACCTCCTCGCTGCAGGGTAACGCTGCAACCGGGGCTAAATGGCCAGGGCAGTTTTTCATTTTTGAGGTTGCAGGGTGCACAAGCTTTGTGCTTAACCCCGAATGCAATGGAAAGCCAGTAAACGATGAATCCCGTCGAGACGGATTTGGAATGGAAAGCGGGACTGAAGCTGCCAAAAGTAGTTAACTTTTCATTTCCCAGTCACAATAAAGCTTCTATTTGGCAATTGCTAATTTATCGCCAACTGAAAACTGCCAACTGATCTAAAGCTCTTTCCTGAGTCTGGCTACCGGAATATTCATTTGCTCACGATATTTTGCAACGGTTCTTCTGGCAATGTTATAACCTCTTTCTTTTAAAATTTCGGTTAATTTTTCATCAGCCAAAGGTTTGCGTTTATCTTCATTGCCAATACAGTCTTCCAATATTTTTTTAACCTCTTTGTTCGAAACTTCTTCGCCGTTTTCTGTTTGTATAGCTTCTGAGAAGAAGGATTTTAATAAGAAAGTACCAAATTCAGTCTGTACGTATTTAGAGTTTGCCACCCTTGATACGGTTGAAATATCCATATCAATTTTATCGGCAATATCTTTTAAGATCATTGGGCGCATTTTACGCTCATCGGCCGTTAAAAAATATTCATATTGATAGTGCATAATGGCATTCATGGTTTTTAACAAAGTTTGTTGTCTTTGTTTAATCGCATCGATAAACCATCGCGCAGAATCTAGTTTTTGCTTCACAAACTGCACGGCCTCTTTCAGCTTTTTATCTTTTGATGAAGCTTTGTCGTAATGCTCAAACATCTCCTGGTAAGATCTGCTTACCTTTAGTTCAGGAGCGTTTTTCGAATTTAGCGTCAAAATCAATACGCCATCATTATTGCTGATGTGAAAATCAGGAATAATCTGCATTTGTTTGGTGGTAACCTGATTGGCATCACCTGGTTTCGGGTTTAAACGCAAAATTTCGTTTACAACCTCTTTAAGTTCTTCACTATCTAAACCTAAACTTTTTTCTAATTTATCGTAATGTTTACGCGTAAACTCATCCAGATAGTTTTCTACAACATTCATTGCTTTAACTATAATCGGATTGTTCGGGTCTTTCCTTTTTAACTGGATCAGTAAACATTCTTTCAGGTCTCTTGCGCCAATGCCTGGAGGATCGAAACTTTGGATCAGTTTTAACATTTCCAATACATCCTCTTCCTCAACCATAACATTCTGAGAAAAAGCAAGATCATCAATCATGGAACCCAGCGGACGGCGTAAATAACCATCATCATCTAAACTACCGATAATCTGTTTGCCGATAATAAAATCCTGATCGGATAGGGGAATAAGGTCTAATTGTTCCTGTAAACTTTCAAAAAAAGTACTTTCAATGGCAATTGGAGTTTCTTTTTTCTCCTCATCGTCATCACCATTATTGTAGTTGGTACTATAATCATTGGTAGAATCGTCTTGTAAATAATCATCTACATTAAATTCATCCATACTGGTATCTTCTGATGATTGTTCGTAATCTTCAGGCCCGTCATTCAAATCATCGTATTCGCTCTTTGGCTCATCCTGAGTCATTAAACTTGGATCTTCAAGTGCCGGGTTTTCTTCAAGTTCTTCTTTTACACGGGTATCTAAAGCAACGGTTGGCACCTGCAGCAGTTTAATAAACTGTATTTGTTGCGGTGATAACTTTTGTAATAATTTTTGTTGTAAGTGTTGCTTTAGCATAGTAAATATAAAAGAATGGAGCAAAAATAAACAATAGATTTCAGATATTCTGCTGAATTGACTTAAATGCTATCGATATGTTTGGTTTTAAAATTATTTCATAAACATTTGTATTGAGTTTAATGTTTGCTACTTTAGTGAATAAAAAAACTAAAACTTAATAAAATATGGGCTTTGTAAAAGAATTTAAAGAATTTGCCATAAAAGGGAATGCTTTCGATTTGGCGGTCGGCGTAATTATAGGTGGCGCTTTTGGTAAAATTGTTACCAGCATAATCGACGATTTAGTGATGCCTATTGTAGCTGCAATGGTTGGTAAACCAGATTTTAGCAGCATTTATTTTGCAATGGGTAAAGGTGCCGAACTGATTCCTAAGGGTGCTTCGCTGGCAGATGCTAAAAAGGTTGCACCAGATGCAGCTATATTTGCTTATGGAAATTTTATTACAGTAGCCATTAATTTCTTATTGCTGGCTTTAATTGTTTTTATGATGGTTAAAGCGATTAATAGAATGAAAAAGAAAGAGGAAGCAGTGGCAGTTGCAGCACCGGTAGTGCCAACAGCAGAAGAAACGCTTTTAACCGAAATCAGAGATCTGTTAAAAACAAAAGCATAACATATAAAAGCCGTCCTGATGTAAAAGGGACGGCTTTTTTTAATAACTTCTTTTTACGCCTGGATCGGTTATAATGATATAATCGCCAAGATTCTTAAACTTTTCCCAATCTGGATTGGCAAAACTTTCATCGGAAAATGACGAAATGTTCAGGACTTTTAATTTTGGATTTGATTGTACAAGTTTTGCCAATGTTCCCAGTTTTTCATCACTATGGAAACGCCCATTAAGCTGAAAAACCTTAAAGCCCCTGTTTGCCTTAATAAACTTATTTATTGACCAGGCCATGGTAGCATCCCAGAAATTTTGGGTCTGGTAAATCTTCATTGAGCCCATGTTGTGGCCACCCAAAGTTTCTATAAATTTTTCATAATACCTGCCCCGAGCGGTATCAATAGGTAAGGGCGGTAAAAAAATGAATGATGTTTTGGGGAAATTTTCTAAAACTTTAAGTCCGCCTAGGGTGACTGCATTGCTGTAACGCGTAGCCGCATTTGCAGCGATAACTTTTAGCTTATTTTGTTTTGCATATTCTATTAAAGGTTTATAATCTTTGTAATTGCCCCAGGCCCTGCCTTCTTTTACAAAATTCTTTTCTGAGATTAAGCCTGCTAAATATTCGTCTACCTCAGGTTGTACATCGGTATGAAACATTTCTAAAGATAACGCCGTTTTTAACGGGTACTTTGAGTGAAGTTTTTTAAAAAGCGCTGCTTCCAGGTAATGGCCTACAGAATCGTTGTGGTCTTCGCCAAAGAATAAAACATCTGCCTGGTCCATATCGGCAACAATGTTGTCTATTGATATGGATTTCTGTTTTTTTACATCATAAATCTTATAATGATTACTTATTTCCTGCGCATACAAGCCGGTGGAAATAGCGAAAGCAAATATCAAAAGGGAAAATTTCATGCCATCAAAATAACAAAAATATTTTCACCGACGAAATAAGGCTGCTTACCGCCTTTTACCGAGTTCTTACACCATGCATATATGATGGTGGAGTGCTTATTGATACTTTTGGATTATTAAATATGAACACACATGGATAATCTTAATAAAAATGATAACAACCACATTAAAAACTCGGGAAGGAGTTGGAGTGGCTTCATCATAGTCATCATCGGATTTGCATTTCTATTGAATAATATGGGACTAAATATTCCAAGATGGATATTCAGCTGGTCTAATTTTTTAATTGCACTTGGTGTATTTATCGGCGTTCGTCGTAACTTTAAAGGAATAGCCTGGCTGATCCTGATTTTGATTGGTGCTTACAATACCTTAGGTAATATTCCCGGGTTAGATCTTGATTTATCTAAATACGCTTTAGGTATTGGTTTGGTTATAGTGGGGGGCTTTTTAATTTTCAGACCAAAGGATACCTTGGCCTTTAGAAAAAAACGTAAGGATAAGAATAAAGCCGATTTCGATTTTGACGAAGCTAGCGGTAAAAAGACTGTAAATAACAATGATGTTATTGATGTAATGGCCGTTTTTGGGGGCAGCAACCAGACTGTTTACTCTAAAAACTTTCAAGGGGGCGATATTACTGCAGTGTTTGGCGGAGCGGATATTGTAATGACTCAGGCTGATTTTCCTGAAACGGTATCACTTGATGTAACAGCAGTTTTTGGAGGAATTAAATTAATTGTACCACAAAACTGGGCAATAAAATCGAACGTAACGGCATTATTTGGTAGCGTTGAAGATAAAAGATCGCATGTAATGCCGGTAGCGGAGATGAAAAAAATATTGATTTTAGACGGAACGGCTTTATTTGGAGGGATCGAAATTAAAAGTTTCTAAAAATTTATTATAAAACATCGCCTATGAAATGGTTTGCAGTAAATTGTATCTATCAGGTAGTTTGTGGTGAGGGAAAACATACACCCCAGTTTAATGAACAAACGCGTTTAATCCACGCAGATGGGATTGTGCAGGCTTTAGACAAAGCGAAATTGAATGCTGTACATTTTAACCCTTCTTTTAATAATTGTAACGGCGATAAAGTAGTATGGAAGTTTATAGGTGTAGGTGGAATATCGGCAGTAGAAGAACTTGCTGATGGTGTGGAAGTAAGTTCCAGGATTGTTGAACCCAAATCGGTTGCGCAGTACCTGGAAAAGCTAGCGCACCGCAATAAATCATTAACTAATCAAAACCATTTTGACAACTAGACCTTTATCCGTTCCGCAGATACAGAAAATATCGCTTACCATTGCAATAGTGTGGACTGTATTGTGTGGTGTTGGATTACATTATGTAGTTAATTTTTCTTGGTGGATATCAATAACCGATAGCTTAACCAATAATTTTTTATTGGCTTTGGCCTGCATTGGTATCAGTAACATGCTTGGGTATTACCAGCCAAAAAATGAGCGGATGTTGTACGTACTGATCATCGCCCTTGCGCTTACTTTTGTGATTATTTTTGCATCAAAATATGTTGTACTCTTTATTTTTTCTGATTATAAGGAGTATAAAGATTTTTACAATTTCTCTTTTGCCTTCAGGGGCTTAATTTCTTTTATGTGTTTAGCCTGGTGTGCTTTAGCTAATATTTTATGGTATAGATTAGAAGAACAATCAGAAACACACGAAAGACTATCGGCAGCTAAAAGTTTAGCCAAAGAGGCCGAGTTAAATAAGCTAAGACATCAATTACAGCCACATTTTCTTTTCAATAGCTTAAACTCGGTATTTGCACTTACCATGGTTAATCCGAAAGAGGCAGGTGTAATGATCATGAAATTAGCTTCTTTTCTTCGCGGAACCTTAAAACGTGATGACGAATTGTGGGTTTCGGTCGAAGAAGAAATGGAGTATATTCAATTGTATCTGGATATTGAGAAGGTGAGGTTTAGCCACAGGTTAAATATCGAAGTTAATGTGGCTGAAGATACTTTAAACCTTTGTTTGCCAGGTACCTTGTTGCAGCCCATTGTAGAAAATGCTATTAAATTCGGACTTTATAATACTTCCGCAGGCATTACCATCAAGATAGATGTTACCGTTGAGCATAATATTTTGCAGCTCCGGGTACAAAATCCTTTTGATCCGGAAATGAAGGCTACAGGAGGAACAGGATTTGGTTTAAGTGCCATTAAACGCAGGTTATATCTGTTATTTGCGAATACCCATCTGTTGCAAACCGATATTGAGGCAAATAATTTATATATTACCACCCTAAAAATTCCACAAAAAAATGATCAGAACAATACTAATTGACGATGAGCCTTTAGCAAGAGATATTGTAAAATATTACCTTTCAGATCATGCAGAAATAGAGATTGTAGCCGAATGTGGTGATGGGTTCGAAGGTTTAAAAGCCATTACCCTGCATAAGCCTGATTTAATTTTTTTGGATATCCAAATGCCTAAAATAAGTGGTTTCGAAATGCTCGAGCTGGTTGAAGATAAACCAGCAGTAATTTTTACTACAGCTTTTGATGAATATGCCATTAAAGCTTTTGAGGTTAATGCCGTAGATTATTTGCTTAAACCCATCGATAAATCGCGCTTCGATGCGGCCATTAAAAAACTGCCCAACAAATTAAATCAAACCGAAAATACCGAGGCCGTTTTGGATGCAGCAGCTTTAACTCCGGCCCAAAATAATAGGGTAGTGGTTAAAAAAGATGGTGTAATTAAGATTATTCCTGTTGCCGATATCAACTATTTAGAGGCTGATGATGATTATGTGAAGTTAAGTACCGTTGATGGTGCTTTCTATAAGAACAAAACCATGGCTTATTTCGAACAAACGCTTGATGTAAGCCAGTTTATCCGCATACATAGGTCTTACATCATTAACCTTGCCCAGGTAACCAAAATAGAGCTAAAAGAGAAAGATAGTTATGTAGTGCTGTTAAAGTCTGATATCTGGTTGCCGGTGAGTAAAACTGGTTATGTAAAATTGAAGGCTGCGTTGGGCTTGTAAAAAGTAATGTTTTATAACTGGCGTCACCCTGAATTTATTTCAGGGTCTTCATTGCAAGGAAGATGTTAGCTCACTAAGTAGTCATTAGTTTTTTTGGAAAGCAATCAACTGCTAAAGTTATGGGTAGTCATGCTTTTTTGTACGAGTTCCGATGAAGGATCGGGATCACTGCAATCAGGTTTATTTTACACCTGCTATGCTGCTATTAATGGTTTGCGCCTTTCTAGCGCCTTATACTAATAACAAGGGATATTGCCACGGGCTGCTTATTTCGTTCCATAGGAACGAATCATTGGTAGAAAAAATGCCATATGCATATTTTCGTTCCGTAGGAACGTTTGATGAAATAAATAACACAGGTAATCGAGTGAAAGGAGAACATTAGCCCTTTTTTTCAAAAGAATTATTACATTTGCACTTAAATAGAAAAAATAATAATTAATCACTCTTGCATTTGTAGAGAAATCGCTTTATATTTGCACCTCTTAATTTTACAATAGATAATATACAGTCATGAAAAGAACATACCAACCTTCGCAAAGAAAGAGAAGAAACAAACACGGCTTCCGCGAAAGAATGGCAACAGCTAACGGCAGACGAGTATTAGCATCACGTCGTGCTAAAGGAAGAAAAAGATTAACAGTTTCTGACGAACGCAAGCATAAAGCATAATTTTTGATTGCTTTTCCGTTAATTCGGGATCGGCAGATCAAAATCTGCAGTTATCAATCAAAAATATATGTACACATTCAGGAAAGAAGAACGGTTATGCAGCAGGAAACATTTAGACCTGTTGTTTAAAAACGGTTCTTCTTTTTTATTATACCCTTTTCGGATTTCTTATCTTTTTGTCGATCAACCAGCTGATGTGCAGGCACAGGTGGTAATCAACGTCCCTAAAAAAAGATATAAACGGGCAGTAGACCGCAATCTGCTCAAGCGCCGCATACGCGAAGCTTATCGCCTAAATAAACAAGATAAATTATACATGCCTTTGCCTACTGAGAGGGGATTGCTTTTGATTTCTATTCAGTTTGTGGGGAAAGAAAAATATGATTTTGCCTTTATCGAGAAAAAACTGATTGCTACTTTTAAACGCTTTCAAAATTTAATCCAGCCAAATGAAATTCATCAATAAAATTTTCGGATGGTTCTTTTTAGGTTTAATCAAGGTGTATCAATATGCCATTTCGCCAATGTTGGGTGCAAATTGTAGGTTTACGCCAACTTGCTCGCAGTATGGGATAGAAGCCATTAAAAAACACGGACCATTTAAAGGTGGTTGGCTGGCACTGAAACGCATTGGCCGTTGTCATCCATGGGGTAAACATGGTCACGATCCGGTTCCATAGCGGCGTTCATTAGTTCAATGGTCATTAATTCATTTGTTGCCATCGCTCATTAGTTATTGATTCATTAGTCATTTGATTATTGGTTAACGCGGCCGTCATTTCGACTGTAGCGTAGCGGAACGGAGAAATCTATTTCATTTCAATTATAACGATCCTTCGACTACACTCAGGATGACACACCACAAGGGCAATTTGACTCCAAAGGCCAGCCGCTAAGTGCTAAGCCGATTAATTTCAGGACTCTGACATCGGACTTCCGACTACATCCATTTTTTAATATCTTTGCGCAATGGCTAAAATACTTCAAATAGAAACCGCTACTGCAATTTGTTCTGTTGCACTATCTGTTAACGGCAAAACATTTTCATTTAAAGAAGAGAAAGGGCAGAATCTGCATGCTGCAAATCTAACCTTGTTCATTGATGAAGTGCTTAAAACTGTAGGGCTAAGTTACCCCGAGTTAGATGCCATTGCGGTAAGTAAAGGCCCAGGGTCTTATACAGGGCTTCGCATTGGTGTTTCTACGGCGAAAGGACTCTGTTATGCACTAGATAAGCCATTAATCGCTATTGAAACGCTAGAGATGATGGCTGCAGGTTTTTTAACGGAAAACCCTGATTATTCAGGTTTAATCTGTCCAATGATTGATGCCCGCAGAATGGAAGTGTATACCTCAATTTTCGATCGTTCGTTAAACGTAATCACACCAACTGAAGCAAAAATTATTGATGAAACAAGTTTTACTGATTATCTCGCAAAGCAAACGGTTACTTTTTTAGGCGATGGAGCAGCTAAGTGTGCTGAAGTTTTAACACACCAAAACGCAAAGTTTAATGAGGCTAATTTCAATGCTGCAACATATATGTCGCGGTTAGCTAACGAAGCTTTCAGTAATAGTAAATTTGAAGATGTAGCCTATTTCGAACCTTTTTACCTGAAAGATTTTGTCGTTACGCAATCTAAAAAACAACAGGCACAAGGTTAAAACGGTTATTTTCTTTTAAAGATCGAAAACAAACTTTTAAAAAAACTTCCGCCTTCATTATCATTGATGCCAGGTATTACATCGGCAAACTGCGGATGGTTAACCACGTTGCCGAATTTAATGCCTACACCCATATAAAAAGAAGCACCATTTGGACCGCTACCTACCGTAGCATCATTTTTAATCATGCCCATGGTTTGGAAACTGGTAGCTACTAAATTGTCGGTCCCCATAAATAATTCGAAATTCGGAGTTTGGTATTTTGCCTGCAGTCCAACCATAAAAACACCGTTTAAGTTGTACAAGGGAGTAATACTTCCCGAAAAATCATGAGCTATAAAAGTGTTTACAAAAGCAATATCTCCGCCTTTGTAAAACAGGTTTTTCGAAACGGCCAGGCCTGGTTTATAAAAGCCATATCGTTTAGATAAGTAAACATCCAGTTTGGCGTTAGTCGGTGCTAAAAACTTTTTGCTCTGCTCTGAAAGAAGGAAAATGTCTTTTATTTCCTGGTTGGTATTAGATTGGTTGTTTTCTATGTTTTCAATAATTTTCGTTTGATCTACAGTAGTACGTTGCGTATTACTTCGCCACCAGATAAAACCCAGATCTTTAACATTCGCCATTAAAAATAAGCCTTTTTTAGTGGTGTAATTGGCTCCAAAACCTAATGATAGTCCTGGGTTTTTAAAGTTAGGGAAGAAATTTTTCTTATCTACCTCATTAAAGTCAGAAAAATTGCTGGAATAGGTTCCTCTTAAGCCAATTAAGAGGGCATCCGACTCAGGATCGATATATAAATAAGAGTCAGCAACATTTAATTTGTTATAAAGTATCCCGCTCAGTACACTTGCTTTTAAGCCAAAAGCCAACCTTTTGTTCCAGTTTTCGCGATAGGTAAAGCTAAACTGATGGTAACTTTGTTCATAACCCTTGCTATCAAATATTCCGGTATACTGTTGGTTGGTATTAAATCTTTCAAAAGAATCGAAAATGGCAAGACTTTCATTTGTGTAATCGATATGTGCATCAGACCTGATCTGCCAGGAAAAGCCCATCTCCTTTTGATACTTATAAGATTTGAAAAGTCTGAATGCAGCTACATAAATATTGCTGTTTTCGAAAAAATGGTTCACTTCTCCAGTACCAATCGGTAAACTTCTTGTATCAAAAATACCTTCCTGTGTTAATTTTCTTATGGCAAACTTAGAGTCCCCTTTGTTAATGGCATTTGTTCCAAAATAGGGGAGGAAAAAATTGGAAGAAAATCTTCTTGATGAATCTAAGGTGAAAGATTTTTGAGATGGGTTTTCGAAGGCATCAAACATGGTTTTGGTACCAAAAAGTGCATATTGTTGTGCATTTGCAACCCCGAAGCTGGCTAATGCCAGTAACGCAAGTAAAAGTTTCTTCATGTATAATAGTTTCTGGGCTTGTTTCCTTATTAACGGTTACTTAACGAATCTGGTATTTCTGGCTTTAAATATTTGTTTAAAAGCAAGTTAGTGATAAATTTGTTTTTGTCTGCACTCATCTGGTAGTAAAAAGTATCGAAACTTTTTAAACCGCTATCGGCCCTCAAATGTTTATAAAATGGAAGCTGAATATTGTTCCTGAAAATATCTGCCGAATTTTTGGTGTTAATGTAATAACTCACATTCGAAGTAGTTGAAATCTGGTTTACTGCATCTAAATATTGCGGGACCAGTATTAAGAGCCTGTTATGCTTATAATCATTTAAAAATGATTGAACTGTACTGGCATTATTGGCCACAACCAAATTATTATCTACAATGGTATAATATGGCCTGCCGAATTTTTTAAATGGTTCGCCAAAGTAACTATACAGGATATCAGATGATTTAAAGAGTTTAATGTCTTCATTGTAATCTGCACTTACATCGAGCAATAACTGTTTTACTTTTTCCCCATTTGATAATGAAATTGCACCTAGTTTTTCGCTGGTGTTTAACTGAAAAAGAATAAATTGATTTTTCGTGTAAGTGGTGAATATCGAATTTAAATCTGTTCTGTATTCATCTTTTACCTTTTTTATTACTGCATTAGTTTCGGGAAGTATTTTCGTTTGCTCCTGCCAGCTATTCAATTTTTTGAGCCATCTGCCGTAATCATCGTAAGCATAAAGTGCATAGTTTGCTGTATGATCAGGGAGGATATTTTGGATAAATGTATTTTGTGCAGCGGTGTTTTCGAATAGTTTAAGGTAGTTATACTGATCTTTTAACTCTGTATTTCCACTGAAAAGAATCTTTTCTCTGCTAAAATTATAATTAAGTACAGCAAAACTGTTCTGTTTATTAAAAATTGAAATTTCTCCGTTAATGTTGCCAGCAATAATATTTCTGAGCAGTAATGGCGCCTGATTAAAATTGATATAAACATGGGTAAGTACATTTTTAATTTGGCGGTTATTCTCCTTAATATATTCGGTAAATGGATTTTCTGTTAAACGTACATTGGCATCATTGATCAGTTTGAGTGATGTTGAAGCTGTTAATACCTGGTCATGAATACCTAAATAAACCGATAAACTGTCATTGAGTTTCACCAGGTACAGGTCTTTAGCCTTTTTGCTGATTGCTTTTTTTAATTTTAACTGTTCGTAGAATTTTTTGATGTCATTATCACGTTGTATCTGTACGGTAATTAAGAAGTTCAGGGTTTTATTCGAGTCGGGCAGCACACTAATATAAACTTGCTGATCTTTCAGGTATCTGTTTAGCAGATTATCGTCGATGATACTTGTTTTTAGCTGTTTTAACAGGTTTATTTTATCCTTCCCTAAAACCTGTTGGATAAGCTGTTGCCCTTCAATGATATCGTAAAAACCTTTGTCGTTCTGAAAAGAAAATACCAATGCGGCATTATTGGTTGCCGATTGCAGCGCCAGGTCTTTCGCATCATTATCAATTCCCAATTTCGAAAAATAGAGGTAGGCCATAAAGGCTACACCTAAAAATAATGCACTTGTTAGAATTATGATTTTTTTCATCTGCTGTGCAACAAATTTAATTTATTACATTGATTAGTGAGAAGTTCTTTGTCAATTTATTAATTTAGCGATTGCTACTTGCAAATAACTATGAATAAACGAATAATCCTTACTGCTTCTTTTTTTGGGGCTGTTGCTGTTTTGCTGGGGGCATTTGGTGCGCATGGCCTAAAGGCCCTAATTGATGGACCATCATTAGAAATTTGGCAAAAAGGTGTTGATTATCAGTTCTATCACACATTTGCACTATTGTACCTTTCTACCTTCGCACGCTACAGAAACAAGCTCATTAATATCGCTTATTTCTGCTTTACATTTGGAATCATCCTTTTTTCTGGGTCATTATATTTATTGGCCACCCGAAGCATATCACACTTAGGATTTACTGAATTTATTGGTCCAATAACGCCAATTGGTGGGCTTTTATTTGTATTGGGATGGATAATGCTCTTTTTTGCTGCATTTAAAGATAAATAATGGATACTTTCGAAAACGATATTTTTGCAGAAAGAGAAACACTTTTTGTTGAAGTTATTTTGCCATTATCTTTGGCGAAAAACTATACTTATCGGGTACCTTTCGATTTAAACGACCAGGTTGCCGTCGGAAAACGTGTGGTGGTTCAGTTTGGCAAACATAAAATTTATACCGCTTTAATCAGCGGCATCAGCACCGTACCACCAACGGTTTATGAGGCAAAATATATTATCGATATAGTAGATGCTGAGCCTGTAATTACACCCATGCAGCTTAAATTCTGGACATGGATGACCAATTATTACATGTGTAATGAAGGTGATGTAATGGCGGCTGCTTTGCCTGCAAGTTTAAAGCTGGCCAGCGAAACGATCTTGATTCTTCGCGATGATTACAATGAAGATACCGAACTTACCGATAAGGAAGAAATCATTATCAATGCACTGAAACAGCAGCAGAAACTTACTGTTAATGATGTTTCCAAGCTTCTTGGGCAGAAAACCGTATACCCGATCATCAATCACTTGCTCGATAAAGAATTGATCCTGATAGCCGAGGAGGTGGTGCAGAAATATAAACCTTTGCTTAAATCGTTCATCATATTAAATGATTTTTATAGCGATGAAGAAAATCTGAAACAGCTTTTTAATGTTTTGGATAGGGCGCCTAAACAATTAGACGCTTTACTGGCTTACCTGAAATTACAAAAATCAAATCTGCCGATCTCTAAAGAACAGCTTCTGGAAGAGAGCAATTGTGGACCAGCGGCATTAAAAGCTTTAACCGATAAAGATATTTTTGTGGTGATGAAAAGACCGGTTAGTCGCCTGGCCGCTCATGATGAAGAGTTTAGTGTGAATTTCGAACTGAACGAAGGACAGCAGAAAGCATTAGGCCAAATTAACCAATACTTTGAAGAGAAGGAGGTGGTTTTGCTACATGGCGTTACCGCATCGGGAAAAACACAGGTTTATATCAAGCTGATTGAAAAAATCATTCAAAATACAGATGGACAGGTATTGTTCTTGCTGCCCGAAATTGCCTTAACAACACAGATTGTAGAACGGATTAAGCGTTATTTTGGTAATTCAATAGGGGTATACCACTCTAAATTCAACAACAGTGAGCGGGTAGAAATTTGGAATAAAGTGCGGACAGGTGCTTACAAGGTAATTCTTGGTGCCCGCTCAGCCGTTTTTCTTCCTTTTCAACATCTTAAATTAATTGTGGTTGATGAAGAACACGAACCCTCTTACAAACAATACGACCCGGCACCACGCTATCAGGCCAGGGATGCGGCCATTTATCTTGGTTATCTGCATCAGGCTAAGGTTGTTTTAGGTTCGGCTACACCATCTTTAGAGAGTTATTATAATGCTTTACAAGGCAAATATGGACTTGTAGAGATGAAAGAGCGCTTCGGCGGTGTTCAGCTTCCGAACCAGCAGGTGGTAAGTATTTCGGAAGAAACGAAGAAAAAAACAATGAGCTCGTATTTTTCGAGTGTATTGATCAAAGATATCGATCTGGCGCTTTCTAAAAACGAACAGATTGTGTTATTTCAGAACAGAAGGGGCTATGCCACCATTTTAATCTGTGCTACCTGTGGTTATACACCAAAATGTGTAAACTGCGATGTAAGTTTAACCTATCATAAAAGCAGTGGAAAATTACATTGCCATTATTGTGGCTATCAACAAAGTAGCGTAAATATCTGTCCGGCCTGCGGCTCGGTGCATGTAGAGCAAAAAGGATTTGGTACCGAGAGGATTGAAGAAGAGCTCAGGTTACTTTACCCAGAAGTTACCATTGCCAGGTTGGACATGGACAGTACAAGGACAAAGAATGGGCTCCAACAGATCTTAAACGACTTTCAAGAGAAGAAAACCGATATTTTAATCGGTACGCAAATGGTGGCTAAAGGATTAGACTTCGATAACCTGAACCTTATTGGGGTAATTAATGCCGATACGCTTTTAGGTTACCCCGATTTCCGTGCATACGAACGAAGTTTCCAGTTGTTGGCGCAGGTTGCAGGTAGGGCAGGTAGAAGGGCCGATCAGGGGAATGTCTGTATCCAGACTTATGATGCCGAAAACCGTATTATCAAGCAAGTAGTGAACAACGATTATGAGGGCATGTACAACGACGAAATCGTTGAGCGTGAGAAATTCTTGTACCCTCCTTTTTCCAGAATGATATTTTTGTATGTAAAACATAAAGATTCTCATGTATTAGATCACGCAGCATTCACGCTGGCCAATATCCTTAAAGGGAAATTTGGTAAACGCGTTTTAGGTCCGGAGCAACCTTTAGTAAGTCGTGTACGGAATCTTTATATCAAACAGATCATTATCAAGGCTGATAAGCATACTGCCATTCAAAAAGTTAAAGATGCATTAAGAGAAACCCTGACCCAATTTAATGCGACCAAAGAATTTAAAGGGGTTTTTACACAAATAGATGTAGATCCGTATTAATTACTAATTTAAGTTTTGATTTAGTGTTACTTACGGTAATGTGGATTTCTTTATCTTGTATCACCGTTAAAAAAAGCTAATTTTGAAGCTCATGGCGTATAAATTTGTTGATAATTACCGAGAACGTGGAGCGAGAAAAAAACTGGTTGAGTTGTTAAAATCTCGCGGAATTGAAGATGAAAATGTGTTAACGGCCATAGGTAAAGTTCCACGTCATTTCTTTTTTGATGAAACTTTTTGGAACCAAGCCTACAAAGATATTGCGTTTCCAATAGGTGATGGACAAACTATATCCCAGCCTTATACTGTTGCTTACCAAAGTGAGCTTTTGCATATTAAAAAGGGCGATAAGGTACTCGAAATCGGAACGGGTTCGGGCTATCAGACCTGTATTTTAATGGAACTTGGCGCAAATGTTTTTACCATCGAAAGACAAGAAAATATCTACAATAGAACCATTCAGGTTTTACCAGGAATGGGTTACCGGCCTACTTTTTACTGTGGTGATGGCTCGAAAGGAATTGCTGCCCACGCGCCGTACGACAAAATAATCGTTACTGCAGGTGCTCCTTTGGTTCCGGAGATATTATTAAAACAATTAAAAATAGGCGGCATTCTGGTTATCCCGGTAGGAGATGAGAAAACCCAGAAAATGGTTACTGTTATCCGCGTAAGCGAAACCGATTACGAAAAAATTGTGTTAGATACCTTTAGGTTTGTGCCTTTAGTGGGCGACCAGGCGTGGTAGTAGTTTAAGTCCCTAGTCCGAAGTCTTCAGTCTTTAGTCGATTTGGACTCAGGACTAAAGACTCATGACTGTAGACTAACCTATCTCTTCATCGCTCTATCCAACTCACGTTTGGTATCTCTGTCTTTAATGCTATCGCGTTTGTCGAATTCTTTTTTACCTTGAGCCAGTGCAATTTCTATTTTAGCGAAACCTCTTTCATTGATGAAAATGCGTAATGGAACTATGGTATAACCTTTTTCTTCGCCTTTAAGCTTTAATTTTCTAATTTCTTTTTTCTGCAGTAGTAAAGCACGGTCGCGTTTAATATCGTGATGATAGAAAGAGCTGTGTGAGTATTCCGAAACATGAAGGTTGCGCACATAAAGGTTACCCCCAATAAACATGCAAAATGCATCGGTCATGTTGGCTTTACCTTGTCTGATTGCTTTTATTTCAGTTCCTAAAAGCGCAATCCCTGCTACGTATTTATCTAAAAGATTGTAGTCGAAATATGCTCTTTTATTCTTTATGTTGATGTCGTTTTTCAAAATTTTAATAAAGTATATGTTGTTGTAATATTCAGCAATGGTATAAAATATACATGCCGGGTTGCAAATATCCTAAAAAATGATGTGATAATTTAGTTTTAATTTATTTCGTGTTTAATGCGATCGTAATGCTGAATTTATTTCAGCATCTTTCATATAAATAGACCCTGAAATAAATTCAGGGTGACGATTCTGAACAATGTGCATATTTGACTTCTCTTGGATAAAAATGTTCATCTGTTTGTAAAAGCTAAGGATATATTATTATGTTCGTATTTATTCGTTTAAGTTTGGACTTTAAATCTCAAAAATGAAATTCAGGAACCTACTTTTAATCTTATTGTTAGCCGTTACTTTTCGGGTAGAAGCACAGCAACCTACTTTATTGCCACAATTCACCTTTTACAAACTGGATGGAAAACCGTTTTCAAATAATGATATTAAACAAGGAAAAAAGAACCTATTTATCTTATTTGATTGTACTTGTGAGCATTGCCAGCGGGAAAGTAAAAATCTGAATGCCAATTACGCCAAATTTAAAGACATTAATATTTACATGATTACCATGGATGAGGAGTATATCATTCCGCAGTTTTTCAATTCTTATGCCAAGGGTTTAAACACCAAGCCCAATGTACTGGTATTGCAGGATAAAAAACGCATGTTTATCCCAACCTTTTTGCCAAAGCAATACCCATCAATGTACTTATATTCTTCAGCTGGTAAACTACTGATGTACCAATCGGGAGATGGTGGCGTAAAAAAGCTAATGACGGTAGTAGGTAAATAATCTTAATTTTTTAGCCACAGATTACACAGATAAACACTGATTTTGATATCAGTATTCATTCTTTTGATCTGTGGTTAATTATTTATAACCATGAGTAAGTTATAAGTTGAAGGACAGGTCTAAAAAATTACCGGATAATCAAAACCGGAATATTTACCTTATGCCGTACTGAATCAACCGTGGTGCCGAAAATAAGGTCTTTTAAGCCTTTATGGCCATGTGCACCCATTACCAGTAGCTCCATCTCATTTCTGTTGCTGATATCGGCTATGGCTTTACCAGTACTGCCAAAACCGATAAAAGGTGTAGAATCATATCCAAGATCTTCCAGGTTAGTCCTGTATTTCTCCAGATTAGCAGCATCGCTCTGCGTTTCATGGTCCATTACTTCATTACCAAGATAGCGGGCAGCAGCAGTTTCTACAATATGGATCAGGTAATAGTGTGCCTCTTTACCACCCTGAATTAAAGCATGCCGGATCGTGTTTCGATCGTTTTTAGAGAAATCTACGGCAATTCCGATCCGCTTGTAACTGATTTTGTCTATTTTTCCAATATCCAGAGCATTCCCATGGGGCACAAGCTGTTTTGAAGCATTTCTTTTCTTTTCTAATAACGGGTGGAAGAAAATATAAAGCAGGAGTAAAACGATCAGGATTAATGCCGGTATTACAATCACATAAATCCACCAACTGTTAGCCTCTTTTGCCCAGCCACTTATTTCTTCAATTACCAGTTTTACATTCAATGCGATAATAGCTAGCGCACTTGCCCATGCCAATACCTTAACCCAGGGTTTAATTGCAAAGTCTTTCATCAGTTTTTTATCTGATGTAAAATGAATTAAGGGAATAATGGCAAAACCCAATTGCAAACTTAATACCACCTGACTCAATACCAGCAAGCCACCAAGTGCGTTTTCGCCGTAGTGTAATATCGTGAAAAATGCAGGAATAATCGCCAAAAGACGTGTAATCATGCGCCGTAACCAAGGTTGAATCCTTAAGTTAATGTGGCCTTCCATAATAATCTGTCCTGCTAAAGTTCCGGTAACAGTAGAGCTTTGCCCGGCGGCGATTAATGCTATGGCAAATAGGGTTGGGGCAACATTGCCAAAAATGTTCGAAAGTAGTTTATGTGCATCCTGAATTTCGGCTACCTCGTGTAGTCCATTTTTATAAAAGGCAGCTGCAGCAAGAATCAGTATGGCGGCGTTAACAAAAAAAGCAAGGTTTAATGCAACCGTTGTATCAATGAGGTTAAATTTTAAGGCCTCCTTAATTCCTTTATTGCTACGCTCAATCTTCCTGGTTTGTACTAAAGATGAATGCAGATACAGGTTATGCGGCATTACAGTGGCACCAATAATCCCGATGGCAATATAAAGTGCATCACCATTTAATATTGAGGGCTCAAAACCTTTGGCTACCTCTTTAAGTGAAGGCTCTACAATAAACATTTCAACAAGAAAGGAAATCCCAACAATAAAAACCATCGAAACGATAAAGCCTTCCATGGCCCGCATGCCTTTATTGAGTAAAAAGAGCAGTAAAATGGTATCGAAAATGGTAATTGAAATACCCCAGATTAGTGGCAATCCAAAAAGGAGCTGTAAACCAATGGCCATCCCTATAATTTCGGCTAAATCGCAGGCTATAATTGCGGTTTGTGCTAAGCCAAATAATGGAATATTGGCCCAGCGCGGATATGCCTGTTTAGACGCCTGCGCTAAATCCAGTCCCCTTACTATTCCCAAACGGGCACTTAACGATTGTAATAGTAATGCAATGAGGTTCGACATTAATAAAACCCAGATTAATTGGTAGCCAAATTTACTACCACCCGCTAAATCGGTTGCCCAGTTACCGGGATCCATGTAGCCAACACTAATTAAATAAGCAGGACCAATGAAAGCTAAAATTCTCCTCCAGCCTTTTCTTTTATCTGTATTTACACTTTGATGTACTTCACTTAACGATTCAGTTTTTGCCATTACTGCTGATTAAAATATGTTTTGCAACTTCTCTACTAATATTAACTTGTTTATCGGATAAAACGATTTCTACCGAGCCATCGAAATCGGTCACATCGCTGATCTGGATTTTTTTGCCTAAGGTTAAGCCTAGTTTTTCTAAATGTTTTAAAAATGCCGAGCTATGCTGGGTAACACCTGTAATGGTACCCTGATCGCCTATTTTTAGTTCGATTAATTTAATAAACTGGGTTTTGGCAAATCTTCCGTTTTTATCGGGAATGGGGTCGCCATGAGGGTCGGCTTTTGGAAAGCCTAAAAATTCGTCTAGTCTTTCAATCAGCTCAATTGATTTAATATGCTCTAATTCTTCTGCCACATCATGTACCTCATCCCATTTAAAGTTTAATTTATCAACCAGAAAAACTTCCCATAAGCGATGTTTACGCACGATATCTATCGCTGTATTTTTTCCTATTTCGGTTAAAGTAACGCCTTGATATTTAATGTAATCAACCAAACCTTTATCGGCTAATTTCTTGATCATGTCGGTTACAGATGCCGGTTTGGTTTGCATTTGCTCTGCAATGGCATTGGTTTGAACGTTTATTGTTTGCTCTGCCAGATGATAAATAGTCTTTAGATAGTTCTCTTCCGTGTAACTTTGCATTTATATTTATCTAATTTTATTTTTAGGTAAATCTAAAAATTTTTATTTAAAATATATATGATAAATTATGTTAAAATTTAGAATATAATTTGGTTATGTTTGCATTCTCAAATACCTTTAACACCATATGGCATCTGAATTAGATAAAATTGACTTTAAAATTTTAAGAATTCTTCAAGAGAACGGAAGAATTACCAACTTGCTTTTATCCCAAGAAATTGGTTTATCACCTGCACCAACTTTAGAACGTGTACGCAAGCTTGAAATGGCAGGATATATTAAAAGCTATCATGCGTTGGTAGACGAAGAAAAGCTGGGTTTAGGTATAAAAACCTTTATTCAGATTCAACTCGATTTTCATAAAAATAACACCATTCAGATCTTTTTGGATGAAGTAAACCAAATCAAGGAAATTACTGAGTGTCACCATGTTACTGGTCAGGCCGATTTTCTGTTAAAAGTTTATGTGAAAGACATTAAAGCATACGAACGTTTAATTATGGATAAGATCAGTAAGATTTCCGTGGTTAAAACTTTCCAAACGATGATGATCATGTCGACCACGAAAAAAGAACCGATAGTACCGCTGGAGTATTAACATTAAGTAATTATGGCAACCTAAAATGCTAAGGTGTCCTAAGATGACTAAGGTGGTCCATATTTTTTTTACCACCTAAGTCACCTGAGATCATCTAAGTTGGGAATTCATGCTTTTATGTTTAAGGGTTTATATCGTACATAAGTTCATTAACAAAACTCTTTTTTCCGTTATGAACTATATTGGTTGAATTGAAATTGATCAACAGTCCTTTTGGTATTTTTAATAATTTCATATAGGTTAAAATCTGTGCTTCATGAATGGGTAATATACGCTCAACCGCTTTTAGTTCTAATACCAGACAGTTTTCAATCACTAAATCTACCTTGAGTTCTGTATTTAGTAGCACATCTTTATAAGAAAGTATAATAGGATGTTCACCGGTAAAATTTATGTTTTGTAGCTGTAGTTCTCTCATTAAGCACTTCTGGTAAAGACTTTCGAGAAGGCCAGGGCCGAGAATTCTATTTACTTCTATACAAGCACCTGTAACCTTGTATTCTAATTGGTCGAGAAAAGTTTTATTGATCACCATAAAATCCATTAATTAGTTAATAATGTTTTTAGGATGATTTTTAAGTAATTCGTTAGTTGGTAGAATTACAAGAGCAATTTATCAATAATTCCCGAAATTTCCTGAGCATTTTGATAAACCATAAAGTGCGTTCCATGTTCTATAATAAAATCTGGCTGAGCAATTTTTGAATATAAAATTTTATCATTGGTGCCGTGAATATGGTAGATGCTTTTAGGTTTGATTTTGTTGCTCCAGCTTAGAATACTTCCGATTGCCCATTTCAAAAAATAAGGATCGGTATCTTTTATAATTTTGCCCAACAAAGTTTTCTCACTATTGGAACGTGTGCCGAAATAGTAATTCTGAGTAAGTTTATTCGATGATTTTAAGAGCCTAGCAGGAATAAATTTTAACAGTCCAAGTTTCCCTGCAAAGCGGTATAATGCAGGCAGATGAGTACTTAACATAGTACTCGAAATGATAATCGTTGCTGCAGGGGTTAATAATTTAGCCATTTCTACAGCAATCATCCCTCCAAAAGAAACGCCAACCAAAGCAAAGGGTTGGCTTAAGTCTATTACGCTACTTAATCGTTGGGCGTAAGAAGCTAATGACTCATTTTTATTCGGAATAATCCAATCGATATGAATCATATTGATATTTTCATTAAGCTTCAGCTTTGAAAAAATCCTTTTATCGGCACCTAAACCGCTGATAAAATAGGTATTCATTAGGTTGGTAAGTTCCAGTCGATGGGGCTTAAATTGTTCTGTACTAAAAGCTGATTTGCTTTAGAGAAATGTTTCGATCCAAAAAAGCCATTGTAAGCCGAAAATGGTGATGGGTGGGCAGCCGTAAGTACATAATGTTTTTTCTGATCGATTAAAGCCGCTTTTTGTTGCGCATATTTACCCCACAGAAGAAACACAATATGTTCGCGTTTTTGAGATAAAGCCTTAATAATTTCATCCGTGAAAATTTCCCAGCCACGGTTTTGGTGCGAGCCTGCTTCCGAAGCACGAACGGTTAAAGTTGCATTTAACAACAGTACGCCCTGTTCTGCCCAATGTGTTAAGTGCCCATGGTTTGGTGCTTTAAAACCTTCAATATCAGTTTCTAACTCCTTGTAAATATTTTTTAACGATGGCGGAATGGCTACACCGCGTTGTACCGAAAAAGATAGACCATGCGCCTGGCCAATACCATGATAGGGGTCTTGACCTAAAATCACAACCTTTACCTGATCAAATGGCGTGGTGTTTAATGCGTTGAAAATATCACTGCCTTTTGGGTAAACCGCTGCGCCATTGTTTTTCTCCTCCTGTAAAAAAGACTTAAGGCTTTTCATGTAGTCTTTTTCAAATTCTTCTTCTAAAACGGCTAACCAACCTGGTTCTAATGCTGCAGACATGTTTTTTTATGTAAGATGTGTATGTAATATGGTTGATGGTTTGATAGTTTATGGTCAATGGTTTGGGTGTTCAGTTTAGACCATGTACCATTAGCTGTAAATTATTAAACTATGAGTCCGTAAGTATTAAGCTATTAGGTTCTGAACTCTTTGGCCATCAACCATCGACCATTAAACCATGAACCCAAATCTTCTCAAAAAGTTTAAGATTTCTTCTTATATATTGCCAGTAAATCACCCTCCAGTGTTGTTTTTGGTCCTTCTATAATCCGTCCAAGTTCTTTTCCTTTTTTATCAAGAACAATAAAAGTTGGTACCCTTACAATATCCAGACCATCCAGAATGCCATTTTCAGCCTTCTTATTTCCATCAACCGCAATAATTTCAACGTTTTTCCCTTTAAAGTGTAGGGCATCTAAAATTTTAAAGAAATTTGGCACGTTAGCTTTGCTATCGCCACACCAGGTGCCTAGAACGATTTTTATTTTTTCGTTTTTAACCAGTTTTTTTAGCTCAATCATGGTTGCTGCATCGGGTATATATGCCGCGTAAAGTGGATCATACATTTCTTTAAACTCAGGAAAAGCAGTAATTCCTTCACGCGTACAGGCGTTAATCAGAATATCTTTATTGTGGACTTGATCGTGGATTTTTTTATTAACTTCTTGTGCAGAAACATTCATTGCAAGTACAATTAGGGTGATGGATAATAGGATTTTCATATTTAAGAGACGGTTTTTTTGAGCTTTTAAATTTTTAATGAAATTATTGTTTTAAAATCTAATTTCTGCCATTTAAACACGATATTTGCAAAAAAAAATAATTAGAATAAAATTATGCCAAATATTATCAGATTAATTGCGGGGTTTGCTTTACTGGGTGGCGCAGTAGCTTTATTTATTTTCGGCTTTTGGCCATGGGGTATTGTTGCCATTTTATTGGGAATAATTGTACTGGTAACTTATTTCTTTAACGAGAATATGCTTTTAGCACAATGGTTTCTTAGAAAAGATAACATGCCTAAAGCAAAAATGTTTTTAGATCGGATTACCAATTACGAAACGCAGTTGATTAAAGTTCAACATGGTTATTATAATTTATTGATCGGATTAATTGAAAGCAGAACGGCACCGATGCAAAGTGAGAAGTATTTCAAAAAATCGCTTGCATTGGGCATGCAAATGGATCATAACATTGCTTTAGCAAAATTAAGTTTAGCGGGTATTGCAATGGCTAAGCGTAACAAACGCGAAGCGACCATGTATCTTGCCGAAGCGAAAAAAGCAGATAAAAATAAATTACTAGCCGATCAGATTAAACAAATGAAAGATCAGATGGGCATGATGGATAAGCAGCAGCAAGTTCGTTACAGATAAAATTTTAAAGCCATTTCTTAACCGGAATGGCTTTTTTGTTTCAGCTCAGTTTTGTTTGTTGAAAATTACACTGTATAAATTACTATTTTTATGAATAATCTAACTTTTAAATATTCATGAAAAAAGTATCTTATTTACCCATGCTGGCCTTCTTAGCCATTCTAGGTGCTTGCAATAACAAAAAAGATGCTGAAGAAAGCAATGAAGGCTTTTCATCCGCAAATCCTTTTTTTAAAGCAAGCGAACTTGCCTTTCAGACTCCTGCCTTCGACAAAATTAAAAATGGCGATTTTAAACCCGCACTGGAAGAAGGAATGAAGCAGCAGATGAACGAAATCCAGAAAATTGCTGATCAGACTGAAGCATCTGATTTTGAAAATACCATTCTGGCCATCGAAAAAAGCGGACAATTGCTGAACCGGACAAGTGTGGTTTTTAACCTACTTACAGGCGCCAATACCAATCCCGAATTGCAAAAGGTTAAAGAAGAGGAGGCGCCTAAATTAACTGCAAATACTGATGCGATTTATTTAAATACCAAACTTTTTAATCGGGTAGCAGCCCTTTACAAACAGAAGGATCAGCTGAAACTGGATGCCGAATCATTGCGCTTACTGGAGTATTATTACCAAAAATTTGAACTGGCAGGAGCAAAGCTATCTGATGCTGATAAAGACAAGCTTAAAGAGCTGAATAAGGAAGAAGCTACCTGAGTGCAAAGTTTACTGCACAGTTACAGGCGGCAGGTAAAGGTTTAAAAAATACTACCCAACAGCCCGAATTGCAATCAATGGCCGATCGTGCCAAGCGAGAAGAACTTTTTAACAAATCATGGAACAGGGCAGAAAAAGGCGACACAAACGATACCCGTAAAATAATTTCAAGAATTGCGCAGATCCGTTCTGCTCAGGCTGCATTGCTTGGCTTTAAAAATTATGCAGCTTGGAAATTACAAAATCAGATGGCTAAAACACCCGAAGCAGTAGAAGATTTTTTTAGTAAAGTTATTCCGGCTGCTACCGCTAAGGCAAAAAGTGAAGCGGCAGATATACAAGCTATAATCGATCAGCAAAAAGGTGGCTTTAAATTGGCCCCCTGGGATTGGGACTTTTATGCCGAACAAGTTCGCAAAGCAAAATTCGATTTAGATGAAAACGAGGTTAAACCCTATTTCGAGTTAAATAAAGTACTCATCAACGGTGTTTTTTATGCCGCAACACAACTTTATGGCATTACTTTTAAAGAACGTAAAGATTTACCTGTTTACCAGGAGGATGTTCGTGTTTTTGATGTGATAGACAAAGATGGGAAACAGCTAGGTCTGTTTTATTGTGATTACTATAAGCGTGATAATAAAGATGGTGGTGCCTGGATGGATAACCTTGTGCCTCAATCTAAGCTATTCGGTACGATACCGGTTATTTATAATGTCTGCAATTTTACCAAACCCGAAACAGGAAAACCAGCATTAATTAGTTTTGATGATGTTACAACCATGTTTCATGAGTTTGGGCACGGTTTACATGGCCTGTTTGCCAACCAGCAATATCCCAGTCTTTCTGGTGCGAACGTAGCCCGCGATTATGTAGAATTCCCTTCACAGTTTAATGAGCACTGGGCTTCCGATCCAAAAATATTAAAGAATTATGCGCTTCACCATCAAACCGGGGCACAGATGCCACAGGCTTTGTTAGATAAAATTAAAAAGGCGAGTTCGTTTAACCAGGGGTATATTTTTACTGAAGCATTGGCAGCAGCCGATCTGGATATGCAGTGGCATACGATTTCTCCGGGTTCACCATTACAGGATGTAGACAAATTTGAAGCCGAAGCTTTAAAGAAAACCAATCTAAATTTATCGTATGTGCCGCCACGTTACCGCTCTAGTTATTTTCTGCATATCTGGAGTAATGGTTACGCCGCAGGTTATTACGCCTATAGCTGGACTTCTATGCTTGAAAATGATGCCTTTTCTTGGTTTCAGGAGAATGGAGGATTAACCAGGGCAAATGGTCAGCGTTTTAGGGATATGATTCTGTCCAAAGGAAATACCGAAGATCTTGGCAAAATGTTTTTTAATTTCAGAGGACATAATCCTGATATTAAACCAATGCTTAAAAAACGCGGATTGTTGTAAAACAAAATTATAGTACAAAGGACATTTAACAAGTGGCCTTTGTACTATAATCAATAACGGGTTGAGGATGGCGGTGCTGTAGTTATGATACCATTTTTCTTTAAATTCCATCTCTTCCAATAAATCTTTCTTTACCCAAAAGAAACTGAATAGCCTTTTTTACATTGCGGTTTACCGATTCTTCCGTTTTAAGGTTGGCAATATAACGCATAATCTCCTTCTGTAAATGGGGGGTAAGGCTGTCAAATATATCCTTAGCTTGTTTATTTTCTACTAAAGCTTGCTCCAGCTTAGGATTTATCCTTATTGTTCGTTCTTCAGCATCAAATTCAATTTCGAAGCTTGCAGTATCTCCAACATCTTTGCCTGCCGCTTTTCGAATAGGGGTATTCAGGTACAAACGCCAATCGCCTGCATACTTTACCAGAGTTTGTTTAAACTCATGTCCATCAATTTTCATTGTAATTGGAAGCTTACCTTTATCTTTCCCTGCCTGATGGAAAACATAGTTTAATGCTTCTTCCGGTATAAATACAAAAGGATTGATGCCAATGATCTCGATTTCAGCAGTAAAGGCTTTCGGTTTTTTGATATCCATTAATTAAAGATATTGCCTTTGATTAAAACTCCATAATTTTTGGCCAATAAATCAGACGATATGCGCGCTACTTAATGCCCTTCGCCTATCGCTCATCGCAAAAAATCAAAACCAAAAGCTATTTTTTATTGTAGTTTATATAAAATCTTATACCTATGGCAACATCACAAGAAGGGAGTACCAACAATACTCAGGAAGAAAATAATATTAAAGATTTGGACGGTAAAGCGGCCATCGAAAAACTGAGAACACTAGCCGAAAAGGCAGAAAGCTGTTTTTTCTGTACCAATATTAAAACTGGCATACCATTGTCGGTAAGGCCAATGGCCATTCAGCAGGTCGATGATGAGGGAAATATTTGGTTTATGAGCATGAAAGACAGTCATAAAAATAATGAGATTTCAACTGATCCTTTTACTCATTTGTTGTTTCAGGCGAGTGCACACTCGGGTTTTGTAAATATTTATGGAATTTCTGAAATCAGCAGAGATCAGGCTAAAATTGATGAGCTTTGGAGCCCGTTTATCAAAACATGGTTTCAGGGAGGAAAAGACGATCCTGATCTTACCTTAATCAAGGTTATCCCTTCTGAAGGATATTATTGGGATACCAAACACGGCACTGCCGTTGCATTTTTAAAGATGGCAGCGTCGGTAATTACAGGAAAAACAATGGATGATTCAGTAGAAGGAACTTTAGAGGTGGATTAGTCAACTAGGGCGTCATCCTGAATTTATTTCAGGGTCTTATAGATGCTTGATCCCGAATCTTTCGGGACAGCATGACGATTCTCAATTATTTATCCCCTAAATAATCGAATCCTTCAAATTCTTCTCTTTGAGCTCTTTTGCTTAAGATATCTTCTTCTTCGGCTTGTACTCTTGAGAAGAATAAAGCTTCGGCCTGGATTCTTTTTATTAACTGACGTACCAGCGTTAAATCAAAAGCATCTTTGCTTAATTTAATGCAGTATTCTCTTTCGTTGATTTCTAAACTTGACGTATTCATATCGCAATGATTTTAATTATCGATTGCTGTAAATATAGAAAAGGCTTGCTAAACAATTGTTAGCAAGCCTTTTAAGTTTATGTTATGTTTTTGTTAAAATCAAATCCAGAATTCCCTTTTTCGGGTCTCAGATTGATTATTTATGCGATAAGAATAAGCCGTCGTCTGTTTTGGCAACTTTTAAAATTCCTTTTCCAGTTAAAGCTTTTAAAGTTGTATCCCATTTCTTATTACTCCAATCGGCCAGTTTCCCTTTTACTTCAGTTAACAGGTATTGTTCGCCTTCCGAAACCAATGCATATAATTCTGTTTCTTCAGGTGTCATTTCTATTTTCTTTTTCTCTGGGCGCATCTGCGGGAAGAATAAAACTTCCTGTATGGTACTTTGGTTAGTCATTAACATCACTAAACGATCAATACCAATGCCTAAACCTGAAGTTGGTGGCATACCATATTCTAATGCACGTACGAAATCATCATCCATGGCCATGGCCTCGTCATCACCACGGGCAGCTAACTTTAACTGATCTTCTAAACGCTCTTTTTGGTCTATAGGATCGTTTAATTCTGAATAAGCATTCGCGATCTCTTTACCATTAACAAATAGCTCAAAACGCTCTACCAATCCTTCTGAGGTACGGTGCTTTTTAGCAAGCGGTGTCATTTCGATAGGGTAGTCGGTAATGTAGGTTGGCTGAATTAGATTCGCTTCAACTTTAGCACCAAAAATTTCATCAATTAATTTACCGCGGCCCATTGTATCATCAATTTCGATACCTAAATCTTTACAGGTTTGTGCAATTTCTTCCTCGGTCATTGCCGAAACATCAATTCCTGTATATTTTTGGATCGATTCGTACATGGTTAGTTTTTCATACGGTCCCTCAAAATTAATTTCGTTGGCACCAACTTTAACTACACTTGCACCAGTTGTAGCAATCGCTACTTTTTCTAAACATTCTTCAACCATTGCCATCATCCAGATATAATCTTTGTAGGCAACGTAAATTTCCATCGAAGTAAATTCAGGGTTATGCGTACGGTCCATCCCTTCATTACGGAACATTTTACCGAATTCATATACACCATCAAAACCTGCAACAATTAATCGTTTTAAATAAAGCTCATTTGCAATACGCAAATAAAGCGGCATATCTAAAGTATTGTGGTGTGTGGCAAACGGACGTGCAGCAGCACCGCCGTGAATAGGCTGTAGGATAGGTGTTTCTACTTCCATCCAACCCTGGTTATCAAAATAATTGCGCATGGTATTAATCACCTTGCTACGTTTAATGAAGATCTGTTTAAAATCAGGGTTTACCGTTAAATCTACATAACGCATACGATAACGCAATTCCGGATTGGTAAATCCATCGTAAACATTGCCTTCATCATCGCGTTTAACGATTGGTAGTGGACGCAGTGACTTAGAAAGTACCTTAAATTCAGTAACATGTACAGAGATTTCTCCTGTTTGCGTAGTGAATACATATCCTTTAACCCCGATGAAATCGCCAATATCTAAAAGTTTTTTAAATACCGTATTATATAGGGTTTTATCTTCACCAGGACAAAGTTCATCACGCTTTAAATAGATCTGAATTCTGCCGGTAGAATCCTGTAACTCTGTAAAAGACGCAGCACCCATAATATTGCGGCTCATAATTCTACCTGCTAATACTACGGTCTTGTATGCTGTCTTATCTACTTCATAATTGGCTAATATATCTGCCGCATAAGCATTTACTTCATAAGCTTCTGCAGGATAAGGCTCGATGCCTAACGCACGTAATTGTTTTAGCGACTCACGTCGTAATACTTCTTGTTCTGATAATCCTATACTCATTTCAGGTATTTTTTGCAAAAGTAATGCTTTTGCATTTTTGTTATTATTAAATTTTGGTGCTTTAATGAAAAAGAAATAATTAGCTGATTAAATTTTGAATTAATATTGGAAAAAAATCAATTTTCAGTACCAATTAGCTATCCACTTAAAACAGATGGTTGCAAAGATAAGAAAGCTATTGTAATTACTAAATGCTTTATTTGATATAAAACCGCATTTTAGCATGTTAAAAGCCAATGAGATAAAAAATGGATGATCAGAAACTTTGCCAGCCGTAGTTATTCCATGTCGGTTAACGGATCCCAGAATACCTTTTTAAGGTTTTGAACTTTCAGGTTTTTAATTTCAACCCCTTCGCGTTCGAGCAGCTCTTGTCTTTTGGCTGTAGATGATGGATCGCCACTGAGCAAGCCATTGCTGCTGATTACCCTATAATAAGGTACAGGAGACTGTGCTGATCCGCAAGCACCAATGGCTCTGGCAACCATTCTCGATAGATTAGGCGTGCCAATGGCTTTTGCAATTGCTCCGTATGACGTTACCCTGCCTTTGGGTATTTCTCTGGTTAAATCCCAAACTTGTTCAAAAAATAAATCGTGTTTCATCGTTTTAGCAAATGATACATAAAGCTCTTAAATATAGCTGTTTCATAATTCGTTATTGTGAATTTAATTTATTAATGACTTTTCTATCGTTTTATTGGTCTGATAGCTACTCCATGGTCAGAACCCCGCTGAAGTTTTTAAGTATTTCATCGGGTAAATTTTTTTAGCATGTGAATTTAGTGTTCTACAGATGTTATATTTGTTTGGACGTGAATAGCCATTTAAAAAACGATGCCCGATATAAAACAAATACCACCTTCTAGTTTTGAGTTTTTAAGGTTGTTAAAAAATAACAACGAACGTGAGTGGTTTAACGACCATAAAATAGCTTACCTGAAAGAACATGCATATATAGAATCTTTTGCACAGGATTTATTAGATATGATGAATACCCACGATGTAATTGAAACACCATCGGGAAAGAAAAGTTTATACCGGATTTATCGGGATACGCGTTTTTCAAATGATAAAACGCCCTATAAAACCCATTGGAGCGGAAGTTTTAAACGGGCAGGTAAACAAAGAAGGGGTGGCTACTATTTTCATATCGAACCAGGTAATAGTTTTGTGGCCGGCGGCTTTTTCGGGCCTTCTCCTCAAGATTTGAAACTGATAAGGGAAAATCTAAGTTTTGATGCCGAGCCTTTAAGAAAAATATTAAATGATAAAACTTTTATTGCTTCCTTTGAGACTTTGAAAGGCGAACAATTAAAGACTGCTCCAAAGGGTTTTGATGGAGATCATCCGGATATCGATCTGCTACGTTATAAACAATTTTTGTTAGTTCATCGATTTACTGATCAGGAAGTTTTAAGTAGAGAATACGTAGGATATTGTAATCAGGAATTTAAAAATATGCGCCCTTTCTTTGATTACATGAGTGAAATATTGACTACCGACGCAAATGGATTGGAACTGTAGTTGATTTTTAGGTATTCAGAAAAATAAAGGGCCATGATTACAAGATTGGTAATGATGACCCTTTATTTAATTATGATTCAGCTTCTATACCTTCCTCATACATTTCGTTAATGGCTTCGGCATATTTCTTTTCTACAATCCGGCGTTTAACTTTCATGGTAGGGGTAATTTCTCCTTCATCTATGTTGAAAGGATTACGCTTAATCTTAAAGTTTTTAATGCGCTCAAATTTGGCCAGTTCGTTTGATATTTTTTTAATATCCTGTTCCATCCAATCTATAATTTCCTGATCGCGGATAAAAGGATCTGCCTCTTCAAAAAACGATGGTTTGAGTTTAAAGGTTTCTTCCAAAGTTTCCCTGTTCGGAATAATAATTGCCGTAATAAACTCACGTTTATCTCCGATTAAAAAAAGCTGATCAATTTTTGGGCTTTTCAGGTAAATGTTTTCTACCGGGGTAGGATAAACATTTTTGCCATAAGCATTTACGATCATGTTTTTCAAACGATCTGTAATCTGCAGATTACCTTTATAAAAGCGACCAATATCTCCGGTGTGGAACCACATGTCTTTATCTATCGCTTCGGCTGTTTCTGCAGGTTTGTTAAAGTAGCCTTTCATTACGCAATGACCGCGTACAATTACTTCACCTTCGGCGCATTCAAATTCTTCGTTAAAAGTATTGTGCGTTTGGATACTGAGCATTTCTTTAGTTTCGACATCTTGTATACCCACTTCAATTCCTGGAATTACGCGGCCAACAGTGCCATAAACCTGTCTGTGGTATTCGGTAACCGACATTACCGGCGAAGTTTCTGTTAAGCCAAATCCTTCTAATATTTTAATGCCCAGATCGCCAAAAAATTCACCCACATTTTTAGGTAGGGCGGCACCGCCAGAAATCATAAACTTTAAACGTCCGCCGGTTTTCTCTTTAATTTTACTAAAAACCAATTTCTCTGCTATCCCTTTTTTTGCTGATAAAATGAGGCCAGGATTTTTGCCGGCTTCTTTTGCTACGCGGTACTTATTTCCGGTTTCTAAGGCCCAGGTAAATATTTTTGCTTTTGTACCTCCACCAGCAGTTCCTCCTTTTATCGCTTTATCGTGTATGCGTTCCAATAAACGCGGAACGCAGCTCATTACCGTTGGACGAACTTCGCCCATGTTTTTGGCCAATAACTCTAAACTCTGCGCGAAGGCAATTTTACAGCCTTGTGCGCAGCAAACATGGTAAGTTGCTGTACGCTCGAATACGTGCGATAAGGGTAAAAAAGAAAGGAAAGTTTCCGTTTGATCAATCACAGGGATCTGCTGCAAGCAAACCTCCACATTTTTAACAAAGTTATAATGGGTAAGCATTACACCTTTTGGCGTTCCTGTTGTTCCCGAGGTGTAAATTAAAGAGGAAACATCGTCAGGTAAAACCAAACTTCTGCATTGGTCAATGTCAGCCCTTTCGGCAGCCGTAACCTGATGTTTAAGTGCCAGGATATCAGAAAAGGCAATAACTTCTACATGTACATCTTCTGGAATAACAACTTTTTCAAAATCTTTAAAAGCAGGAATAATATATTTTAACTGTTTGCAATTGGCTGCTACCTTTAATACTTTACGGTATAGAAAGTTATTTCCAATAAGAATAGCTTTTATGCCAGAGTCGTTAATGATGTAAGCTACTTCCTGTTCAGAAAGTGTAGGGTAAATGGATACGTTAATTACACCAATCTGCTGGATTCCCTGATCATAATATACGTATTCAGGTGAATTCTCGATCATTAATCCTAATCGGTCGCCTTTTTTTATTCCTTTCTCTAAAAAGAAAGCAGAAACAGCGTCGGCTCTTTTTAAAGTATCTTCATAAGAAATTTCAGTCCATTCTGTACCTTGTTTATGAATCAAAAAGGTTTCTTGAGGTTTATGGATGTTTTTTACAACATTTCGCAACAAGGTAGGAACAGTTGAAAATTCGTTTATTAGTGGCATGCTCGTATTGGTTCGCTAATTATAATTAACAATTATAAGGCTTTTTGGTTTAAAAATACAAAAGGGCCCCGAAATTTTCGGGGCCCTTAAATAATATATTTTATAAGATTTTAAACAGAGAAGCTTTCGCCACAGCCACAGCTGCGGCTGGCATTTGGGTTTATAAAGTTAAAACCTTTTCCATTTAAGCCATCGGTGAAATCTAATTCAGTTCCGGCCAAATAAAGAAATGATTTCATATCCAAAGCAATTTTGATTCCTCTGTCTTCAAAAAACTGATCGCCTTTTTGTTCTTCGTTATCAAAATCTAAATTGTATGATAAGCCCGAACAGCCACCACCTTTTACTGAAACGCGTAAAAAGTAATCAGAACCCATTTCTGAATCCTGCATTAAGTGGGTGATTTTTTCTTTTGCTTTATCTGTTATTGTGATCATCGTATCGAGTATTTAGCATCTAGTATAAAGATTGAATTATTATAGTCTTGATACTACATACTTATGTCTTGTTACTTATTAATGGTGCGATTTTTCTAACACAATTGCCTCTAAACCATTTTTAACACGGTAATCGTTAATGGCCGATTTAATTGCATCCTCTGCCAAAACCGAGCAGTGAATTTTTACCGGAGGTAAAGCCAATTCTTCAACAATATCCATATTGTCAATAGATAAAGCCTCATCAATTGTTTTTCCTTTTAACCATTCTGTAGCTAAAGAAGAAGAAGCAATAGCCGAACCACAACCAAATGTTTTAAATTTAGCATCAGTGATTACGTTATCTTCTCCAACTTCAATTTGTAAACGCATTACGTCGCCGCACTCAGGTGCACCAACTAATCCTGTTCCTACAAATTTGCTGTCTTTATTTAAAGTACCTACGTTACGTGGGTTATTGTAATGGTCAATTACTTTTTCTGAATATGCCATGATTTTATTTTTTTATCTCCTTCCGGAGCAATTTTATTTTTAGTTTTCAATTATCAATTTTCAATTATCAGTTTGCCTACTCAAAACTGCAAACTGCCAACTTCAAACTGAACTAGTGTTCCGCCCACTCAATTTTACTCAGGTCAATTCCTTCTTTAAACATTTCCCAAAGTGGAGAAAGTTCTCTTAAGTGGTTAACTGCTTTTTGAGTCACTTCAATAGCCTGATCGATCTCTGCTTCTGTTGTAAACCTGCCTAAACCGTAACGGATAGAAGAGTGTGCTAAATCATCCGATAAACCTAAGCTTTTTAAAACGTATGATGGTTCTAAAGATGCTGAAGTACAAGCCGATCCCGAAGATACCGCTAAATCACTCATTGCCATCATTAAACCTTCACCCTCAACATATTTGAAAGAGATATTGGCTACGTGTGGTAAACGGTGTTGTGTATTACCATTAACATAACTCTCTTCCATTTTGCTTAAAGTAGACTCTAATTTGTCGCGTAAAGCAGCTAAACGGATCGATTCGCTTTCCATCTCTAAACGGCAAAGTTCACATGCTTTACCTAAACCAACAATACCTGGAACGTTTAATGTACCAGAACGCATTCCGCGCTCGTGGCCACCACCGTCCATTTGTGCAGTAACTTTAACCCTTGGGTTTTTACGGCGAACGTAAAGTACACCAACACCTTTCGGGCCGTACATTTTGTGTGCCGAGAAAGCCATTAAATCGATACCATCAGCATTTACATCAACAGGAATTTTACCAACTGCCTGCGTAGCATCAGTCATAAATAAAGCACCGTGTTTGTGTGCAATTGCCGCAATTTCTTTAACGGGTTGAATTACACCGATTTCGTTGTTGCCATACATGATCGAAACTAAAATCGTTTCAGGAGTCATGGCAGCTTCTAATTCAGCCAAATCAATTAAACCGTCTTCTTTAACGCCTAAATAAGTTACACGTGCACCGTTTTTCTCCAGGTGTTTGCAAGTATCTAAAACCGCTTTATGTTCAGTAACCGCAGTAATAATGTGGTTACCTTTTTCTTTATACATTTCAAATACACCCTTAATAGCCAGGTTATCGGCTTCAGTTGCACCTGATGTAAAAATAATTTCTTTTTCAGTACAGCCGATTAATTTGGCTACCTGCTCACGGGCATAATCTACACCCTCTTCAGCCACCCAGCCAAACGCGTGATTACGACTTGCGGCATTTCCAAATTTCTCTGTAAAGTAAGGTAGCATTGCTTCCAGCACCCTAGGATCTAACGGGGTGGTTGCATTATTATCTAAATATATCGGCTGTTTCATCTCTATTCTGTTAATTATAACACAAAGATACGAAAAAACTTATTTAACAATTATAAATAATAGCTATGACCTTATAGAGAAAAGCTGCATTTTTACATTCACATAACCTTATAATCTATGAATAAGATAGAACACATCGGCATCGCGGTAAAAGACCTTAACAGTTCTATAGATATTTATCAGAAACTATTGAATACCGATTGCTATAAAACTGAGCAAGTTGCATCTGAATTTGTAAATACAGCTTTCTTTAAAACTGGCGAAAACAAGGTAGAACTGCTTCAGGCTACTGCTCCAGATAGTGCAATTGCTAAATTTATCGAAAAAAAAGGAGAGGGGATCCATCATATCGCTTTTCTGGTTGATGATATCCTGGCCGAAATGGAACGCCTGCATAAAGAAGGATTTGTGTTGCTTAGCGAGTCGCCCAAAAAAGGCGCAGATAATAAGATGGTGTGTTTTGTGCATCCGAAAGATACCAATGGTGTGCTGATCGAGATCTGCCAGGAAATTAAATGGATTTAGAAGATGTTAATGCGATTGTTTCATGCCCCTCTTTTAGAGGGGTACCTGCAAGGCGGGGTGTCAATTGATCCATGATTGTTTTTGAAAATGATTGGTTCCGTATTCCATAGCCTATTCAGTCCTGCTAACCGCTATAGTCCCGATGAAGAATCGGGAGCTGCCGCTTTTATCAGGTTTATTTAAATTGGCCTGTGGTTCTTGGTTTAGCGCTAATCGCATAAAAAGCTGATCTTAAAATCCTGTAATCTCAAAAATCCTATTCTATGTCATTAATTAGTATAATCAACAAAGATTTCGATATACCAGATGATCTTTCTGAGAATCAGTTGCGCGATGCAATGGTTGATGCCTTTGCTTATTTAATCGATAACGACTTCCCTAAACTGATCCAGATTTTATATAAGGCAGATGTAGATCAGTATAAATTAAAAGAATTATTAGAAACTGTAGAAGGCTCAAGCTCGGCTGAAGTAATTGCTGATGCCTACATTGCCCGCCAAATGGCTAAAATAGAAACCTGGAAAAAATACAGTCAAAAGAAGGATTAGGAATAGAAGCTTATGCTTGCGAAGGGTTAAAACGATTGTACATATCCATATCAAAAAACGAAATGGAGTTAATCTTATCGGCTTTTAATACGAGGTCGGTTTTTAACTCATCTGTGTTTGCAACAGAACCATCTTCAATATAACTCGCATAAACCGTTAAATACTGGGTGGTAAAAACCAGTTCTTTATCGTCAGCCTTGCGATAGCCGCTAAAAGCAGGCGTAATGCGGATATAACTGGTGGTAAAGGGTTTTGGTAGCTCTTTAACCCAGCCAATGTAAAATTTACCACTATCCATGGTAAACTGCAAGAGGTGTGCGTCAAAAAAAGACGAACTCAGTAGAAGTTCAAATTCATTTCCCGAAGTAGCAATTGCCCTTTTTATTGCTTTAAGGCGATTAATAAAAAGATTTGCGATTTCTGTTGCACCTACAGCTACAAATAACGACATGCTGGTGGTTCCGAAATAAGGCGTGTGGATGGGAAGTAATTTGCTTAATTGCTCAACGGTTTCAGGAAAAATGGCAATGAATAATCCTCTTAATAAAAAGCATACCCCCAAAAGCAGGATGCCTGCAAAAGCAGAATTTAACAGCACACGTTGGTTTTCTAACCGATATTGTACGTATCTGAGGTACCTGAACCTGATCAGAATATAATAGCCGCCTACAAGAGGGAACAAGAGCAGGTTAAAAGGCATCTATATTGGCTATTTCTTGTTTTTATCCTTTTCTATCTTTTTGAAAATACTCGATTCCATTAAAGCGCCCACCATTTGTCTGATCCTTGGCTGTGCAAAGAAATCGGGGCTTTTAATGTAGAGCTTTCCGCTACTGCTAGAATGGATAATTCCATCAAATTCGCTGTCTTTTCTCATATATCAAATTTACACATATTTTTTAAATATCTGAAAAACAATATGCAGTCCAAAAAAAGTTTAGGTTTGTTGCACGATAGGTGCATGGAGCAATTGTTTTACCATAAACATTGTTTTAATCAGTTTTATTAAAACAGATGCTAAAAATCTTATAATTAAAATTTTAATTTAGGCTTGTAAATCAAAAATAAAATTAAGATATTTGCATCCTCTAAAATAGAGGTAGAAAGACTAATAGGAAATGTCATAAGCGTTGTTGCCAGCAAATTGCAAAAATGTTCTTGATGCTTTCACACAAATAACTTAAAATAATATTCAAATGAAAAAAGATTTGCACCCAACAAGCTACAGACCAGTTGTTTTTAAAGACATGTCTAACGAATATGCTTTCTTAACAAAATCTTGTGTAGATACTAAAGAAACAATTAAATGGGAAGATGGTAACGAGTATCCTCTTTATAAATTAGAGATTTCTCACACTTCACACCCTTTTTATACTGGTAAAATGAAATTGGTTGATACAGCAGGACGTATCGATAAATTCAAAAACCGTTACGCTAAGAAATAATTTAGCAACAAAAAAGCATTTTTTGAAGTCCCTTTGCCAAAAGCATCGGGACTTTTTTTATTTTTGTTGCTTATGACAATCAATCTTTTTGATGATTCTTGCTGGGCATCTCTCCGCCCACTTACCTTTACCAGGCCAGTGGCCGATTTACGCGTTGGTATTTTAACCATTGCCGAGAAATGGGCCAAACATTTAAAAGCCGATTTTGGCTTTCATACCCAAGATTACCTTTCTGTAAAGTTTGCGCCAAAACCCAATGCCGATTTATTTATAAACGGTTCTGTTTGTCCGGATGAGGCTTTGCTAAACGCCGTAAATAAACTTAAAGCAGGTGATGTGCTTTATAAAAGAGATGTTATTATCGCTTATATTTCAGATCAACATGATTTGGAATCGGTTAAATCGCTAAAACCGGTAGAATACACAGGAGATTTCATACAAATTGTTTATCCAGAGCATATTTTTGGGAATAATCCAGGCGAGATCAGAAAAGACTTTAAGTTATTGACCGAAGGGCGCAGTTCGGCAAAGTTAAGCAGTAGCAATCAGCTATTGGGAGATGATATTTTCCTTGAAGAAGGTGCTAAAGCGGAATGCAGTGTTTTAAATAGTACCTACGGACCTATTTACATCGGTAAAAATGCTGAAGTGTGGGAAGGTTCTTTAATAAGGGGATCCTTTGCACTTTGCGATAACTCGTCTATAAAAATGGGGGCCAAAATATATTCAGGTACTACCATAGGTCCGAATAGCCGTGCCGGAGGCGAAATTAACAACTCGGTCATTTGGGGCAATTCGGCCAAAGGCCACGAGGGATATCTGGGCAATTCGGTAATGGGCGAATGGTGCAATATAGGTGCCGATACCAACAATTCGAATTTAAAAAACAACTATGCCGAAGTAAAACTGTACGATTATGAAAGTAAAAAAATGCGGAACACTAACCTGCAGTTCTGTGGTTTAATTATGGCCGATCATGCTAAATCGGGGATAAATACCATGTTTAACACCGGTAGTGTGGTTGGCATTGGTGCTAATGTTTTTGGCGCAGACTTCCCTCCGCACCACATTCCTGATTTTAGTTGGGGCGGTGCCAGTGGTTTCGATACCTATAAACTGAATAAAATGTTCGAAACAACCGAGAAGGTGTTTGCCCGGAAAAATATAGTTTTTGATGAAATAGAAAAAGATATCATAACTAAAATATTTGAATTAACTGAATCGTATAGGCGATTTTAATATAAAACCCGATCTGGAAAGATCAACCAAGCATTAAATAATACAAAATGAGAAAAAAGATTGTTGCCGGTAACTGGAAAATGAACTTAGATTATAACGATGGTGTTTCGTTATTCAGCGAAATCGTAAATATGGTTAAAGATGAGCGCAAAGGCGATCAGCTCGCTATTATTTGCTCACCGTTTATTCATTTAAACAGCTTGGCAAAATTGGGTGGTAACGATGTTAAAATTGGCGCTCAAAATATTAGTGATAAAGAAAGTGGTGCATATACAGGCGAAACTTCAGCTAAGATGGTAAAATCTGTTGGTGCAGAATACGTTATTTTAGGGCACTCTGAACGCAGACAGTATTTCGCTGAAAGCGATGCTTTATTAGCTGAAAAAACTAAAGTTGCCTTAGCTAATGGTTTAACACCAATTTTCTGTATTGGCGAAACTTTAGACGAGCGTAACAACGGCAGCTATTATGAAGTGTTAAAAAAACAATTGGTAGAAGGTATTTTTGGTTTAGCTGAAGCAGACTTCAAAAAACTGGTTATTGCTTACGAGCCGGTTTGGGCTATCGGTACCGGTTTAACTGCCTCACCAGAGCAGGCGCAAGATATTCATGCTTTTATCCGCAGTGAAATTCAAGCTAACTATGGTTTTAATGTAGCTGATGATACAACCATTTTATACGGTGGTAGCTGTAACCCAGGCAACGCTGCAAGCTTATTTTCTCAGAACGATATAGATGGCGGCCTTATTGGTGGTGCATCGTTAAAATCACGCGATTTTACAGATATTATTAAAGCATTAAATAGCTAAATGCAATACACAAAAGCAATATTTACATTCAAAAGTATCGAAGATTATCAACAGGATCTGCTCATCAGCGATCTTGCCGATTTAGGCTTCGATACTTTCGAAGATAGTGAGGGTGGTTTTACGGCTTTCGTAATCAAAGACAATTTTAACGAGCAGGAATTAAAAGACCTCCTGGCAAATTATAGCGAAGAATTTGCAGCAGCATATACTTTAGAAGATGTTGCCGACGAAAACTGGAATGCCGAATGGGAGAAAAATTTTAGTCCGCTTATTATTGATGATGTATGTTATGTAAGGGCAACCTTTCACGAGCCTCAGCCATCATATCCCTATGAGATCGTAATCGATCCTAAAATGGCTTTCGGTACTGGTCATCATCAAACGACCACAATGGTAATGCAGTATATTTTAGCTGCCGATTTAAAGGATAAAAATATCCTTGATATGGGCTGTGGTACTGGAATTTTGGCTATTCTGGCAGCAAAACTAGGTGCTAAAAGCTTAGTGGCCATCGATTATGACGATATCTGCTACGAAAGTACCATTGAAAATGCTGCACTTAACCAGGTAGATAATCTAAATGCGCTTTGCGGTAGTAAAGAGGTAATTCCCAACGATGAATACGATGTTATTTTTGCTAATATCAATAGAAATATCCTGCTCGATCAGATTCATCGTTATGCCGACGTTTTAAAAGTTGGAGGTAAAATTTTCTTCAGTGGATTTTATTTAGATCCTGATTTAGTAATGATTACTGCTGAATGTGCTAAATACGGCATTAAATACGTCGATCATAAACAAAATGGCGACTGGGTTGCGGCTCAGTTTGAAAAAAGGTAGAAGGACGGAAGGTTTAGGGTTTAAGGTAAAGTGATTAAGGTTTAAGGCGCAGATTGTTCTCACATCTCCGGTTTCCAATCTTGTGTCTCAAATCTAACATCTAAAATAAAAAATATGCGCATACATTTTATTGCGATTGGAGGGAGTGCAATGCATAATCTGGCCATCGCCTTACATAAAAAAGGATATCAAATTTCGGGATCTGATGATGTGATTTTCGAGCCAGCAAAATCCCGTTTAGATAAATACGGACTATTGCCTGCTGAAATGGGTTGGGATGAAAACCGCATTTCAAACGATCTGGATGCAGTTATTTTAGGCATGCACGCCCGGATTGATAATCCAGAGTTATTGAAAGCACAAGAATTAGGAGTTAAAATCTATTCTTATCCTGAATATATTTACGAGCAAAGTAAAAATAAATTACGCGTAGTCATTGGCGGTAGTCATGGTAAAACAACCATCACTAGTATGATTTTGCATGTGCTTAATTACTATAAACGAGATTTCGATTATTTGGTTGGTGCACAGCTGGCTGGCTTCGAAACGATGGTGAAAGTTACCGAAGAAGCACCGGTAATGATTATAGAAGGAGATGAGTATTTATCTTCACCAATTGATAGAAGACCTAAATTTCATCTTTACAAGGCAAATGTGGCAGTAATCAGTGGTATTGCATGGGATCACATCAATGTTTTTCCAACCTATGCCGATTATACTTCACAGTTTGATAAATTTATCGATACGATTGAGGAGAACGGAACTTTAATTTATTGTGAAGCAGACGCTGATTTAAATGAAATTGTAACACAATCGAAAGCCAATGTTTCAAAAATTGCTTATGCCATTCCAGCGCATGAGATTAGAAATGGAATAACCTATCTGCTTCCAGAAGAAACAGCTTTAAAGATATTTGGCGATCATAACCTGATGAACCTGAATGCAGCCAAATTGGTATGTAGACAATTGGAAATCAGTGAAGCCGAGTTTGATGTAGCTATTTCTTCATTTACTGGTGCAGCTAAACGCTTAGAGGTAATATCAGCTGACGAATCGACCAATGTTTACAAAGATTTTGCACATTCGCCATCAAAACTAAAAGCCACTATCGATGCGGTTAAAGGACAATTTGCCAACCGAAAACTGGTTGCTTGCATCGAATTGCATACTTTTAGCAGTTTGAACAAAGATTTCCTGAAAGAATATACAGGTGCGATGGATAAAGCCGATGAGGCAATTGTATTTATCGATATCAAATCTTTCGAACAAAAGCGGATGGAGCCTTTTTCTGAAGACGATGTTCAGCAGGCATTTGCTAATCCAAAACTGAAGTTTTTTAATGACGCAGCAGAATTAAAAGCGTATTTGTTAAGCTTGAATTATAAAGATACTAATTTACTCATGATGAGTTCTGGCAATTACGCAGGTTTCGATCTGCCCGAACTGGCGGCTGCTTTAGAGAAGTGAGATTTGAGACGAATCCATTTGCTCAAATCTCGTTTCTTTGATACGTCTCTTAATATGTGTGTCTCATATCTCAAATCTAGTATCTCATATCTAAAAAACTATGAAAAGCATTGGAGATCACATTAAGCAAAGTAGATTGGCCTTGGGTTTAAGTCAGGCGGATGCTGCTAAAAAACTTAATATTTCTACTCCGGCCTTTTGTAAAATAGAGACCGGCCAAACCGACCTCAATATTTCCCGTTTACTCCAGATTTCCAAAACGTTTAAGGTTTCTGTAATGCAGTTGATATCTGGGCAGTCTGTAATATCAGATTCATCGGAAGAACTCGCTGCGCTTAAAAAAGAACTGATCGAAAAGGAAGAAGAAATTAATAAGCTTCGTAAAAAGGTTATCGATCTGTACGATAAGCTTGGAATATAAAAGTCGGTTTATCTGTTCTTTTGCCGACTAATTATCATAATAAAATAATAAATAAGAATAAAATTCATTTTAAAATAAATTATTGTGAATTTTATTCTAAATATTTATATTTTTATAGAATGGTAATTGAAAACAACTTTAGTTTAGATCATGTCGATCTGGCTATACTTAGGCTTATGCAGGATAATGCCCGGATCTCGAATGTGGATTTAGCAAAGGCATTGGATCTGGTTCCTTCAGCGGTGTTGGAACGGGTAAAGAAGTTGGAAAAGAAAAATGTAATTACCCAGTATAATGCCCGGATAAACCCTGTGGCACTCGATTTAAAACTGCTAGCCTTTATTTCAATGAAATCGTCACAAAGTTTGGGCTGTAGTGATACCGCAAACGAACTGGCAAAAATACCCGATGTGCAAGAAGTGCATGTAATTGCTGGAGATGATTGCTTTCTGATTAAAGTGAGAACAGCAGATTCAGCCTCATTAATGGCCTTACTACGGGATGAATTTAGTAAGATTCCGAATATTTTATCGGTTAAAACCACTATTGTGCTGGAGACCGTGAAAGAGCAGCAAAAATTAGTAATCCCTGAAAAATAAGCATATGTCAAATTTAAATAAAACAGCATCGCCGGTAATGGTTTACCTGGCATTTGCTATCGTATACATCGTTTGGGGCTCTACCTACTTTTTTATCCAGAAAGCATTGGCTGGGTTCCCGCCTTTTATTTTAGGCGCATTCCGTTTTTCTATTGCGGGGGTGCTAATGTTAAGCTGGTGCAAAATTAAGGGAGAAGATATTTTTAACCTAAAAACCATCAAAATTGCAGCAGTAAGTGGTATTTTAATGTTGGGCCTTGGCAACGGTATCGTGATTTGGGTTGAGCAGTTTATCCCAAGCGGTTTAGTAGCCATTATGGTAGCTTCGGCAGCAATATGGTTCGTTATTTTAGATAAATCGCATTGGAAAGAAAACCTGAGCAATAAATACATTGTATCAGGTTTAGTAATTGGTTTTTTAGGTGTGGTGCTCTTGTTTGGTGACCAGATTGTACAGGCGCTTGATAAACCACAAAGTAATCTGCAGATTATAGGTATGGTATTACTCGTTTTCGGGCCAATAGCCTGGGCCGGAGGATCGCTTTATTCGAAATATCATCCCACTACAGGCAGTTCGGTTTCTGTTAACACAGGCTGGCAGATGTTGATGGCCAGTTTGGCTTTTTTGCCTGGAGGTTTTTTGAAATCAGAATTTAAGTTATTGGATTGGGGGAGTATTCCACTTGATGCCTGGCTATCGATTGTTTATCTTATTCTGTTTGGTTCAATTGCCGCATTCAGTGCTTATGTATGGTTGCTTAAAGTGCGCCCAGCTACACAGGTGAGTACCTATGCTTATGTAAACCCGGTAGTAGCCGTTTTACTAAGTTTAACTTTTACCAATGAAGTGATTGGTTTAACACAGGTAATCGGTTTGGTGATTATTTTGGGAAGTGTACTCCTGATTAATCTGCCGAAATATAAGACAGCATAGATTCTAATAGTAAAATCGTCATTTCGACTGGAGTGCAACAGAATGGAGAAATCTGCTATATAAGGCTTAGAAGTTAATTGATCCGTGTTTTCTGCGTTTCCGTGGCAAAATAAAATAACATTATAGCAGGATCGTCATTGCTTCGTCGGGTAAAAAAGCCTTCTCGCAATGACGATTAATTTAAAATATTTTCCTCATGGTAAGGTGCTTTTTACCAAAAGTAGCACCGGTGGCTTTATGGATGGCAATCATCTGTTCGTTAAAATCGCCTACCCAACTCAATTCAAGCTCTTTGTACTGGTTTTTAGGGAGTACGTATTCTCCTAAGCGGATAAAAAGAACCGATTCCAAGCCATGTTTTTGGAACTTAGGTTTGGTACCCATTACAATCGCCCTCATGCGGGTAACGCCCACCCAGCGACGGTAGGCGAACTTTAATTTTTCAATTAAGCCAAGTTTTCCATCAAAACCTTTAATCATCTGGTTCGCATCGGGAATCAATACGACAAAAGATGCTGGTTCGCCATTAAAGTAGGCAAACTGGATCAAATGTTCATCCATGATGGGTTCCATGCTTTTAAAGCTTTCTTCAAGCGTTTCTTTTTTAATAGGCACAAAGTTTTCAAAATCCTGCCAGCCATCGTTGTAGATTTCCATTAAATCATTAATGTATTTGCTCGAATTGGCCTTGCTGAAATATTCGAAAGTATAACCAGGTTTATTTCTTACCCAGTTGGCAATTTTTGTAAAACGCTCCGGGAAGGGGATAGTTAGGTTAATATGGTTGGTTAATTGTTCGTATTCGGTAATGAAGCCATATTTCTCGAAAAATTTCTGATAGTAAGGAAAATTATAGTTCATGCCGAAAGAAGGGGGGGTAAAGCCCTCAACCAGTAAGCCCCAGAAGCTATCGTTTTCACCGAAATTAATCGGGCCGTCCATGGCTTTCATTCCGTTTTCGCTTAACCAGGTTTTGGCAGTATCAAATAAAAGAAAGGCAGCTTTTTCATCATCAATACATTCAAAAAATCCCATACCACCGGTGGGTTGATCGTAGTGGTAGGCTTTTTTCTCATTAATAAAAGCTGCTACACGGCCAATCAGTTTTCCTGCATCATCTTTTAAAACCCAGCGTGTACATTTACCGTGTGCAAAAAAGGTGTTTTTCTCTGGGTTAAAAACATTTTCAACCTCACTATCCAGCGGACAGATCCAGTTTTTGTCGTTTTTGTATAGAATTTTGGGTGTGTTTAGAAAGTCTTTTTTTAGTGATGAATTGCTTACAGGTATGATTTGCATGGGCAGATTTTAAAATTAAAAAGCATCCTACCAAGCGGGCGGATGCTTTTTCAAATATATGTTTTTTAAATATTAATAGTCGTCGTCGTCATCGTCGAAATTATCGAAGTTGTCAAGATCATCTAATGGCATATCAAAATCATCATCGTCATCATCTTGAGGCTTCTTTTTCGTTGTTTGAATATCGTCATCTTCAAGATCATCATCTTCGTCTACCTGTTTCTTGGTAGTCGGCTTAGTTGGGAGTTTCTTTGGCGCTTTCATAACACAAAAATAAAAATTGCTTTTATAGTTTAAAAATACAAAAAAACTTTTTTTAATAACAATCTGGAAGCAAAGAAATTAATTTATTTATTCCACATTTTCTCCAACAGTATTTTCCTCTTTTACGATGTCTTTTAACTGAGGGAGTTGGTTTAGGTTATTTAAACCAAAATAATCCATAAATAATGTGCTTGTGCTGTACAGGATGGGTCGGCCGGGTGTTTCTGCTTTTCCATCAATACTGATCAGCTCTTTTTCCAGCAGGCGCTGCACCGAATAATCTGAATTTACACCCCTGATCTGTTCGATTTCCAATTTGGTTATCGGTTGGCGGTAGGCAATAATGGCAAGCGTTTCCATCGCAGCCTGGCTTAATTTTTTCTTCGAGCGGTGTAACTGAAGTTGATTAACCGTTTCATGGTAATCTTTTTTGGTGAGAAACTGGTAACCATTGTTTAAGAATACCAATTCGATGGAAAAATCATCGTGGCTGTATTTTTCCTTAATCTGCTCTATGCTTTCGAAAACCTGTGTTTCGGTAAATTCTTCATTGAAAACGGCATTTAGGGCAAGTATAATTTCTTGTGTACCTATGCTTTGGCTGGAAGAAAATACGAGGGCTTCGATGTGCCTGGTGGTGTTCTGATTGGGCATATGCAAAAATAGAATTTTTGGGCATAAAAAAAGCGGTCTCGCTTTTAAAAACAAGACCGCTTTCAACACACAAATGAAACCTGAATTAAGATATAGTTTTAGGTTAGGTTATTAAATATCTATATCAATTCTATAAGAACGTCTTTGATAAACACTATCGTTTATTTCTAACACAAGTTTAAGGCTAAACGGGGTTCGATCAAGATTCTATTTAGTGAGTGGTATTAATAATTGAGTAAACGGTAAATTTTCTATTTTAATGGTATAGAAATGGATACTGTTGTGCCATTTGTGGTATTTTGTCTAACATTTAAGTGTATAGGTTTTGCTCCAATCTGACCTAAAAGGTGCAATCTTTCTTTGGTTAACTGCATTCCTTTACTAATGTGTGTTTCCTTTTTATCCTTTAAAGAGTTGTCGATTCCAATCCCATCATCAATGATTTCGATGTTAAGATAGAATTCATCTTTCAGTTTAATGTTGATCAGGATTTCACCACCTGTTTCTTTTGGCATAATGCCATGCCATATTGCATTTTCTACGTAAGGCTGCAACAACATAGATGGGATAAAGGTTTCTTCCTTATCAATTTCTTCATCAATGTTAAAAATGTATTTTAATTTATCGCCGAAACGGTTCTTTTCCAGTTTCAGGTAGAGGTTTAGATATTCTAGCTCTTCCTCAAGTGATATGTAGCTCTTGGTACAGATCTCCAGGTTCTTTCGGATCAATCTGGCAAAGCCGGTTAAAACCTTATTTGCTGAAGCTGTATTTTGCGTGTTGATATAATGCTGAATCGAATTCATCACGTTAAAAACAAAATGTGGATTCATCATCGCCTGTAAGGCTTGTTGCTCGAGCATCAGCACTTTGTTTTTTAACAACAATTGCTCTTGCTCTTTATCTTTTTGCTTACGGGTAATGTAAACAGCCACTTTATAAAAAATATAGGCGACCAGCAGTATCAAAATAGATAAGAACCATAGGCTTTGCCAAAAATGCTTTTTAATGGTAAAAGCTATTTTTGCCGACTCGCCCCAATTACCATTTTGGCTTTTGGCACTTACCTCAAATATGTAATCGCCTGATTGTAGTGAAGAAAAATCTAACCGCCTTGTGCGGGTTTCTACCCAAGCTGAATTTTCATTTAAACGGTAACGATAGGTGATGTCGCTCGTGGTAAAATCGACTGCACTAAAGGTAAATAGAATGGTATTGTTACCTGTTTCGAAAGTAAAATTACCTTGATTAACCGGCAAACGCTCATTGTCTTTGATAATAGAAGTAACGTAAACTTTAGGAAGATTCTTGACTATGTTTTTATTATTGTACTTAAATAAGATCAGGCCTTTGTTTGTTGCAAAATAAGCCGTGCTATCATCAATAAACAAGCTGTTGATATCATCACTCAAAAGGTCCTTTCCATAGTCGAAATTGGTCACAGTGAATTGATTAGGATAATCGGCTATTTTGTTTACACCTTTGTTTGTTAATACCCATATTTCGTTGTTTTTTACAAATATTTTGGTGCAGATATTATTGGTTAGGCCATCTTTTTGGGTAATCTGCCGGGTAATCTGCCTGTTCTTGTAGAAAATTAAACCATAACCATCTGTTGCCAAAATCAAAGTGCCGTCTGCAAGCTGCTGAATATCGTTTATTCTTTTGGTAAGGAGGGGGTGATTTTCGTAATGTTTAATTAATTTTCCTTTCGAAAATTGAGACAGGCCATTAATATTCGAAAACCACAAATTGCCTTCGTGGTCGTAAAAAACGTGATAGGATCGGTCTTTAAAAAAATCTTCCTTTTCGCGGTACTTAGCAGCGTTAAATTCGAATTTGTTTCTTCTGTCCGATAAAAAAACAACGCCCGATGAAAGGGCTAATGCGAGGTGATTGTTATTTTCACCCACGCTAAAGTGTTTAATTACGAACATGGAGTTGTTCGATTCTCTTAAATAACTTACTTCATTCCTGCTGTTATAAATGTTTTTGAAAACGCCCATTCCATAATCGGATGCAAAATATATAGATTGATCTTTTGGATCGAAAGTAACCTGTTTAATGGTTTTGTATTTCTTGAAATCGTCTAAACCAATTTCATCTACCTGGTAATTGTTGATGGTTAACACATCGATTACGGCATCATCGGTGCCCAGCCACAGGCGGTTTTTTCCATCTTTGGTAATGCTTTTAATTACGTTGCTGCTCAGGCCCGATTCTGCATCAATAATAGATAAACGGTTATTGGAATTAGGAAGCATATAGATGCCCTGATTAGTGGCAAACCACATGTTTTGGTTATTGTCTTTAATTACTTGGTTAACAGGTATATCCTGTAGGTACTGCACTGTTTTTCCGCTTTTATCAAGAACAAAAGCGCCATTGGCATTCGACAACCAAACCTCTTTAGTAGTAACGTCGTAATAAAAATATCCCGACATGTTCTTGATCAGATTCTGAGGAATCGATATGAGATCGTTGATGCTTCCATGTCTATATTGTTTTAAGCCGCCGGCATCTAGATAAAATAAAGATCTGTGCGTAGAATTGACAGCAGTCATGTAGGAGAGGGGCTGCACTTTTGAATTGATAATGGTAAAGGTTTTTCCATTAAATTTCTGTACACTTAAATCGCTATAGGCAAATATGTTACCTTGCTCATCTTCATGAATAAAGGCATTGATAAACTTATCATTGAGATTTGGAGAAATGTATTTTTTGATGGTTTTTCCGTCCCAGCAAACAATTAGGTTGGCGTTTGTTCCGAGCCAGATCCGCCCTGATTTATCTACTAAAAAGGAAACAATTACCGTATTAAAGTTCAGTTTTTTAAGCAGTTCGTCATTATCCTGGTTGTAAAACTTTCCTTCCTTTAAGTAGCTGAGCTGACCGTTTAAGGCAAAAAACCACAAGCGGCCCTCTTTGTCTTCTTTCATCTGAAGGATCTGGGTATCGGGCAGCCCATCTTCGATCGTAAAATTCTGGAAATTAGTACCATCAAAACGGCTCAATCCATTATCTGTTGCAATCCAGATAAATCCTTTTTTGTCTTGTAAAATGTAATAACAGTTGTTGCTGGCCAGTCCATTTTTAGTATTATAATGGGGAAGGTAAGTGGTTTGAGCAAGCAGGGTTTTTGGCGCACTAAATATAATAAGCCCGAATAAAAAAGCAATAAAAGAGCGGCCGAAGTTTAACCTCAGGATTGCTTTTTCAGCAAATAAAAGTGCTTTTTTGCCTGGTTTAATGATCACTGTTCGCCTTTGTAAATAATTTTATTTTTTCAAAAAAATCGCTTGCTCTTCTTCTCGAAATATTAATACTTTCTCCATTTTTTAAGAACACCTGGAGCCCATTTTTAGAATTATATTCTTTTAAGTGGTTAAGGTTGATGATGCTAGATTTATGGATCCGTACAAATTGGTCGCCCGGTAAAAGCTCCTCAAATTCCCGTAAAACTTTCGAAACCGTTATTTTATCGTGGTTATTTAAGTGTACAATAGAGTAATTGCTATCGGCTTCGATATAAATGATGTCATCGATATCGATCATTTTAAAACCTTGGCCATAGGGAAGGGTAAGCTTCCTGATTTCGGATCTTGAGTTCAAACTGGACGCCAGATTGTTGATTCTTTCATCATTTTCATTCTGACCTTTAAAGCGCTTAATGTGCTGAAAAACCTTATCTACAGCTATTTTAAGCTCATCAATATCAATTGGTTTTAATAAATAATCGAGTGCATTGGCCTTAATTGCTTTCAGGGCGTATTGATCATAAGCGGTAGTAAATATAACTGCCGCATTATGTTTTTGGGCATCAGGAATTAATTCGAAACCATTCCCTCCGGGCATTGCTATATCGAGAAAGATTAAATCAATAGGATGATGTGCCAGAATATCTTTTGCCTCCGCTACAGATCTTGCAATACCGGTAATTTCTACCTGTGGACAGTTCTGTTGCAGTAAAAAAAATAATGATGACCGGGCAAACTCCTCATCATCAACAATAATGGCTTTTAATGTTGTCATAGCTATAGGTTGGTGAATGTATTAAAATGCACTTACAAAAAAAAATGCAAATCAAAAAAACCAGTGTTCTGATTGTCACGTATGTATCATCAAACGAATTCAAAACCACTAAACATAGATTACTATGAAACACAATGAACTAGAAACAAAAAATGAACTTCAGGAAAAAAGTTTATTTGACAAAACTGTAGGCAGAAGGTCTTTTCTTCAGTATGCAGGTGCAGGCGCTGCTGGCATTGCCTTGGTAGCAGCAGGTTGTAAAAAAGATCGTGGTTACGACAATCCTACTATGGGTGGCGCAACATTAGATTTTAAAGATGATTTCGGGGTATTAAATTATGCATATGCTTTAGAGCAATTAGAAGCCGCATTTTACATAAAAGTTGCTTCAGCACCTCCTGCAAGTTTCACAGCTGCCCAAAAAGCATATTTCCAGGATATCCAGTTCCATGAGATTGCACACAGGGAGTTTTTTAAAGCTGCTTTAAGTACCGCTGCAATTGGAAGTTTGGAGGTAGATTTTTCATCAATCGATTTTACCAGTTCTGCTAGTGTTTTAGGTACGGCAATGGCTTTCGAAGATTTAGGTGTGGCTGCATACAATGGCGCCGGACCAAGAATTAAAAATGGTACATATCTATTGTTAGCCGGTAAAATTGTTTCAGTTGAGGCCCGTCACGCAGCTTATGTTCGCGATTTAATCTCAAACGGGTCATTTGCTGATCTAAATAGCCTTACTTCGTTAGGTGCCAATAACGCAGGTGGTTTAGATGCAGCTTTAACGCCAGATAAGGTGCTTGCCATTGCCGGAAAATATATCAAAACCAAAATTAATGTAATCAACCTTTAATTTTTAAAATCAGAAAATCATGAATATCGTAAATATATTAGAAGAAATTGAAAAAGTTGACGGTGAAATCTATGAGAGATTAAATCCGAGAAGAGCCGCAATGAAAAGCTTTTTCAACATGGGCAAAAAAATCTCTTTGGCTGCTATGCCGCTGGCCCTAGGTTCAATGTTTCAAAAAGCATATGGACAAACAGCTTTACCTGCAGCGGTTGTTGATGTATTAAACTTTGCTTTATCGCTAGAGTATTTGGAATATCATTTTTATAATCACTGTATTGTTGGCAAAACTCCGGGATCGGCAGTAACTGATGTTACTTTTAATTTTCCAAATGCAGCTAGTCAAGCCGCCATTACTACTATTCGCGATCACGAAAAAGCGCACGTTGATTTATTGGTAGGTGCTTTGGGAAGTTCTGCACGTGCACCAATTGCCTATGCGGATACCGATTTTAGAGCAGGTGGAACGTTTTCTACTGTATATTCTGATTATGGTACTTTTTTAGCAGTAGCGCAAGGTTTCGAAGATACTGGAGTGAGAGCATACAAAGGTCAGGCAGGAAATCTATTGGTTAGTCCGGGGGTATTGCAAACCGCTTTACAGATCCACTCGGTAGAGGCACGTCATGCTTCGCACATCCGTCAAATGCGTACAGCAGCTGGTACAGCAGTATATAAGCCATGGGTTAGTCTTGGTGCTTCAGGGCAGGCGAATGATTCTGGAGTTCCTCAGGTAGATGCAGTATATGCTGCCGAAGATTTAACCGTACAAGCTGGTGTAAATATTGTAGGTATTGGTAGCAATACAAGCATAACCAAAGCTGTAGCTGTAGAAAGTTTTGATGAGCCTTTGGATAAAGCCAGTGTAATCACAATTGCTAACTTATTCCTGAAAGACGGTAAAAAGCTATCATAGCAAAAGTTCCACATTATTAATTAGGTAATGTTTAGTTTAAGGTAGGGAGGTAGAACTTGGTTTTACTTCCCTTTTTTGCATAAGATTATCAGGATGACAGGATTTTAGGATCCAAATTCAGCACTAAGTGATTTGGAAAGCAAAGCAAAGTTCTGTTTTTCAATTAACGTTAATCCCGCTTTGCGCTAAATCTTATTAACTGCCCTTCGACTACGCTCAGGGTGACAGCTAAAGAGTATGTCGCAGCAATCGGATTTACTTACCTAAATAATGCTGAATAAACTTAAACATTCATTAATTCTATCAATATCTAATTAAATTGCTTATTAATAGGTGATTACCTGTTCTTCCAAATGCTCAGGCAAATCTCTGTAGTTATATTTCTGTCCGCGTAACTGAGGTTCGAAACCTGCTGCTTTAATGGATTGCTGAATGCCACTTGCCGTAAAACGGTGTGGTGCACCAGCAGCCGATACCACATTTTCTTCGATCATAATCGATCCAAAATCATTTGCGCCTGCGTGTAAACAAAGCTGTGCGGTAGCTTTACCAACGGTTAACCAACTGGCCTGAATGTTTTTAATATTAGGCAACATAATGCGGCTCAAGGCAATCATGCGGATATATTCATCAGCCGTTACATTGTTGCTGATGCCGCGGAGTCTTTTTAATAAAGTTCCGTCATCCTGGAAAGGCCAGGGAATGAAAGCCAGGAATCCGTTTGCATCAGCAGGTTTTTCGCTCTGTACCTGACGGATCCATACCAAATGCTCAAAACGCTCTTCGATGGTTTCTACGTGTCCAAACATCATGGTTGCTGATGTGGTAATATCCAATTGATGGCATGCACGCATTACATCAAGCCATTCCTGTCCACCGCATTTTCCTTTTGAAATTAAACGCCTTACACGGTCATTTAAAATTTCGGCACCTGCACCAGGAAGCGAATCCATTCCTGCTTCTTTTAACGCTTTTAACACTTCAGTATGCGTCATTCCTTCCAGCTTTGCAACGTGTGCAATTTCAGGAGGGCCCAAAGCATGTAATTTTAAATCAGGATATAATTCTTTTAGTTTTTTAAAAAGATCCGCATAAAAGGCTAAACCTAAATCCGGGTGGTGCCCGCCCTGTAATAACAATTGATCTCCACCTAAACGGAAAGTTTCTTCAATTTTTATCTTATAGGTTTCGATATCAGTAATATAACTTTCATCATGGCCAGGCCTGCGGAAGAAATTACAGAATTTACAGTTGGCAATACAAACGTTGGTCGTATTTACATTACGATCGATCTGCCAGGTTACTTTGCCACTGGGTACCTGGATTTTCCTTAATTCATTCGCTACAAACATCAACGATGCCGTATCGGCATGATGGTATAAATGTACACCTTCTTCAAGGCTCAAAAAATCGAAATGTAATGCCCGTTGCAGTAAATCGGCTGTATTCATACTACAAAGATAAGGAAAAGGGAGGGAAGGTTGAGGGGCTAAGGTTTAAGGTTTGTCAAAAAAATAATAAACACAGTTAATACACCAAAATCTATTAAATCTTCCTCATCAGTGAAATCATTTATTATATCTTTACGGTTCTAAAAATTAATATGGTAGATTTTAATCGTTTTACACTTGCCAATGGCTTAAAAGTTTTGGTGCATGAAGATGCGACAACGCCAATGGCAGTTTTAAATATTTTATATGATGTCGGTGCCCGTGACGAGGACCCTGAAAAAACCGGTTTTGCGCATTTATTTGAACATTTAATGTTCGGCGGATCGGTAAATATTCCGAATTATGATGAGCCTTTGCAACGTGTAGGTGGTGAGAACAACGCTTTTACGAGCAATGATATTACCAATTATTACATCACGCTGCCTGCAGAAAACATAGAAACCGCATTTTGGTTGGAAAGCGACCGTATGCTGAGCCTTGCTTTTTCTGAAAAGAGTTTAGATACGCAAAGAAATGTGGTGAGTGAGGAGTTTAAACAACGGTATCTTAACCAGCCTTATGGCGATGTTTGGTTAAAGTTGCGTCCGTTGGCTTATAAAAAGCATTCGTACCGCTGGGCAACTATCGGGAAAGAACTTTCGCATATCGAAAATGCCACTATGGATGATGTGAAAGCATTTTTTAAGAAACATTATACGCCGCAAAATGCGATTTTGGTAGTGGGTGGCAATGTAAAAACCGAAGAGGTAAAAAAACTGGCCGAAAAATGGTTCGAACCTATTCCGGCTGGAGATAAATATCATCGCGATTTGGTACAGGAAGAACCTCAAACCGAGGCCAGGGCAGAAATTGTTAAAGCTAATGTGCCTTTAAATGCGATTTATATGGCTTTTAAAATGCCAGGAAGATTAAATCAGGATTATTATGCCTTTGATTTATTATCGGATATTTTATCACGTGGACAGTCTTCGCGCTTGTACAACAGCTTGTTGAAAGAGCAGAAACTTTTTAGCGATATCAATGCCTACATTTCGAGTAGTTTAGATCCGGGTTTGTTTATTGTTGAAGGTAAATTGGTGGAAGGAATAACAACCGAAACTGCAGAAAAAGCAATCTGGGCTGAACTGGAAAAATTAAAAGCCGAACTGGTTTCTGATAACGAATTAACCAAGGTAAAAAACAAGGTAGAATCTGTACTTGTTTTTTCTGAAATGAGTTTATTGGATAAAGCCATGAACCTGGCTTATTATGAGCTTTTAGGCGATGCCGCTTTATTAAACCAGGAAACTGAAGAATTTCTAAAGGTTAAAGCAGAAGATATTAAACGGATATCAAATGAAACTTTCCAACCAAATTCATCATCAACTTTATATTATTTAACTGAAGAAAATGCTTAACAGACAACAGGCGCCTGATTTTAAGCAGGTGTCGACTATAAATTTTATCCATCCAGAAAAAAAAGTATTGGATAACGGTGTGCCCGTTTTTACAATCTACTCCGGAGAACAGGATCTGGTACGTATCGAATTTATTTTTGAAAACGTAAACTGGAAGCTCGAAAAACCATTACAGGCCATTGCGGTAAGCGCATTGATCAATAATGGAACAAATAAATTATCGGCGAAAGAAATAGCCGAAAAAATTGATTTTTATGGTGCTTTCTTTCAAACAGAGTATGCCCAGGATCAATCTTCGGTTACACTATACACTTTAAATAAACATTTACACTCGGTACTGCCGATTGTGAAGGATGTTCTATCAGAAAGCCAGTTTCCACAGCACGAACTTGATATTTACATTCAAAACCAAAAGCAAAAGTTACAGGTAAACCTAAAGAAAAACGATGTTCTTTCGAGAAAAGAATTTGCACAGGCTTTATTTGGCGATACAGCTTACGGCGTAAATATTAAAGCTGAGCATTATGATGCATTAAAACGCGAAGATTTAACTGAATATTTTAAAGCTGCCTATGCGCCTAATAATTGTACCATAATCGTTTCAGGTAAGTTTGATGATGCCAGCTTTAACCTGCTGAACGACGCTTTTGGACAAGATTGGGAAAAAAGTAATGCAGTAAAAAACAGTTTCAATTTTGCCTCAACAAAAAAACAGTTTGTTTATACTGAAAAACCAGAAGCTTTACAGTCAGCAATCAGAATTGGTCAGTTGGCTATTAACCGTAAACATGAAGATTTTTCTGGTCTTCAGATTTTAAATACCATTTTAGGTGGATACTTTGGCTCGCGTTTAATGAATAACATCCGTGAAGATAAAGGCTACACTTACGGTATTGGTTCTGGGATTTCTTCGCTACAACAGGCTGGTTATCTTTTTATTGCTACTGAAGTTGGTGCCGATGTTTGTTCGGCTGCATTAACTGAGATTTACAAGGAGATAGAGATATTGAAAAACGAACTGGTAGGGGAAGAAGAACTGGATCTTGTTCGGAACTACATGTTGGGTTCGATGTTGGGCAGTTTGGAAAATGTATTCTCACACGCCGATAAATTCAAGAACATTTATTTCGCAGGATTGGATTACGATTATTATACTAAATATATAGAGAAGGTTAAAACCATTACTCCCGAAGAATTATTGGCCTTGGCAAATAAATACCTTACTACTGATAGTTTTACCGAGGTAGTAATTGGGAAGAAATAAGTGTAAATATCCCCCGCTATTCGTCATCTCGACTGAAGCGTAGCGAAATGGAGAGATCTATCCAGATAGATTTTGCTTCGCAGAGCCTTCGGGTTCTCGGCTTCGTTACACTCCGCTCGAAATGACGACTTTTTCGGTTTGTTATTCTTTTATTAACTACCTATACTGGCATAAATATGTCGTTTGAACACTAGCTTTTACTTTAAAAGATGAGTTTGCAGGCACTTCAAAATTACTGCCAGCTTTAATGTTTTGCCAATCTGCAGTACCTGGTAAAAGTGCAGTTAGTTCACCCTCTATAACATGCATAATTTCTTTCTGAGCGGTGCCAAAAGTATATTCTCCCGGATTTATAACGCCGACAGTCGATTTTCCTTCAGCGGTTTCATAGCCTAACGATTTAACGTTGCCATCAAAATATTGGTTTTCAGTAATCATATGCTAATTTATAAAGAATTCCCATTAACTCATCTTATGAGTTGACCATTTCAGTTTTGTAATTTTTCAGGTATTCTGTTCTCACTATTTTAGCTGTTTTATGGTCTTTGGTGTGGCTCCATCCCGGAGGCATAAAGATATATAGAAACTTGTTTTTAATACCGGGCGCGCGCCAAACATCTTTAGCCAAAAGAACAATTTCGCCGAAATAAGCATCTAAAAAACTATTTTTTTTCATTTCCCGGGTAATACCATATTCAATTTTTATTGTTTTGTCTTCTTCCTGGTAGGTTTTAAAAACATGGTCCCAGATGGGTAGCAGGTTGCAGAAATTGGTATCCATATACAGTGCATTCTTGGCATGGTGTACACGATGATGAGAAGGCGTAAGGATGATTTTATTTAAAAATCCAAACCGGCCATCTTTAGAAATGTTTTCTCCAATGTGGATAAAAGATCCCCAAAAACCGTCGATAAACATGATTAAAAAAAGCAGGGCAGGGCTTACACCCAAAAGAATGCATGTTGTAGTTCTAATCAGGTCTGCATAAGGTGCTTCAAGAAAAAAATGCGCAAAATTTACCGATAAATTCATGGTTTCGGGTGCGTGATGGGTGGAGTGCAAACACCAGAAAAGCCTTACTTTATGTGCTAAAAAATGATAAATAAAATGGCCAAATTCCCAGATCACATAACCATATAATAGCCAGTACCAGGTAATCTCCGTTTTAAAAATGGCATATTTGCCAAATAAACCGATACAGATAGACACCATGCCGATAGAAATAATGCGGCCAATAAAAGAATTAATCACCAGTGAAAAGAAAGAAATCCGGTAATCAACCACTTTAAAACGGCGGTAAAATGCCATCCTGATGATTTCAAAAAATAATAAAAAAGGAATCAAAGGCCCCATAAGTGCACTAATGCCATTCCAGCTCATAAACTGGCTATAATCATTGGTCTGCAGTAGTTTTAACAGCGCTGGTAAGCCGAAGAATCCAACGAGCCATTCTTTTACGCCTTCAAGAAAATCTATCATCTTATTATATTTGGTTTGTTGAAATTATATAAAACTAAAATTTTATTCAAATAAATTCGCTAAATAGTAGGGCTTTGTTGCAGTATATTCATTAAACCCTGGTTTTGTTTAGTGGTGATAGCGATTGTCAGGCAAGCTCAATATTTAAGCATTTTTATCATTATACTTTTATATTCCCGCAATTTTCGTATCTTTGCCTGGCAAATAATAAATCCTAATTTATTTGCTATGCAACTCGATTCCACAAAGTTTATTGCCACAGGTTTAACGTATGACGACGTACTTCTAGTACCCGCATATTCCGAAATTCTGCCCCGTGAAGTAAATACAGCCACTTTTTTAACAAAAAAAATTAAACTTAATGTTCCATTGATTTCTGCCGCGATGGATACTGTAACAGAAGCCGAACTAGCCATTGCCATCGCGCAAAATGGTGGTATTGGTATGTTACATAAAAACATGACTATAGAACGACAAGCCGAAGAAGTACGTAAGGTTAAACGTTCTGAAAGCGGTATGATCCAGGATCCAGTTACTTTATTGGAAACAGCTGTTGTGTCTGATGCTTTCAAGATTATGAAAGAGCATAAAATTGGTGGTATTCCTGTTGTAAGCAGCGATAATAAATTGGTAGGTATTATTACAAACAGGGATTTACGTTTCCAAAAGGATATGAAAAGACCGATTTCTGAGGTAATGACTAAAGAAAATTTAATCATTGCACCAGAAGGAACTACTTTGGTTCAGGCAGAGGAAATTCTTCAGAACCATAAAATCGAGAAACTTCCTGTAGTGAGCAAAGATGGTTACCTAAGCGGTTTAATTACTTTTAAAGATATTTCGAAAGTTAAAAATTATCCTGCAGCCTGTAAAGACGAACGTGGCCGTTTACGTGTAGGTGCTGCGGTTGGTGTAACGGCTGATACTATACAGCGTGTTGATGCCTTAGTTCATGCCGGTGTTGATGTAATTACCATCGATACTGCTCATGGTCACTCTAAAGGCGTAGTTGATAAATTAAAGGAAGTTAAAGCTAAATATCCTGATTTGCAGGTTATCGTTGGAAATATAGCAACTGGTGCTGCTGCAAAATTCTTAGCCGATGCCGGTGCTGATGCCGTTAAGGTTGGTATTGGTCCTGGTTCTATTTGTACCACCAGAATTATTGCTGGTGTTGGCGTTCCCCAATTATATGCGGTTTACGAATGTGCCAAAGCTTTAAAAGGTACAGGTGTTCCTGTTATTGCCGATGGTGGTATTAAACACACAGGTGATATTGCCAAAGCAATTGCTTCAGGAGCAAGTACGGTAATGGCAGGTTCGTTATTTGCCGGAGTTGAAGAATCACCGGGCGAAACCATTATCTACGAAGGACGTAAATTTAAATCTTACCGTGGAATGGGCTCAATTGAAGCAATGGAGCAAGGTTCTAAAGACCGTTATTTCCAGGATGTGGAAGACGATATTAAAAAGTTAGTTCCTGAAGGAATTGTTGGCCGTGTGCCATTTAAGGGTACCTTAGCAGAAGTAATGTATCAATACATTGGTGGTTTACGTGCAAGTATGGGCTATTGCGGTGCAGCAAATATCGAGGCACTACAAGAAGCACAGTTTGTGCAGATTACGGCTGCAGGTATGCGAGAAAGCCATCCGCACGATATTACGATTACTAAAGAAGCACCTAATTATACCAGATAGGGTTTAGGGCGTAAGGTCGAGAACTTAGTGAAGAAGATCTAACTACTCAAAATTTTAAGAAAAGAATATAATAGCTAAAGTCCCCTTTAGGGGATTTAAGGATAATTACAGCGGGGCATCGTTTACGATAGCCCCGTTTTTGTTTTTAGACCTTAGGTTTTTAAAACCTATAAGGTCTGGAGAATTAATTAAAAATAGAAAAATCACAAAATAAAATTTGGCAGCTAAAATTTTTTAATATATTTGTCGACTAAATCTATAGGATTTATATAATAATTATGAAAACAAATCAAAAAACACGCTCGTATTGTTGTTGTAGCCATTCTAAAACAGTAATCGAATACTTTCGAACGAGTCATTAATCTACAACATTTAAACAAACTATATAACTAATCATGAACAAAAGTTTACTAATTCTCTTTTCATTTTTACTTTCGGCAAGTTTTGCCTTTGCCCAAAGCCCAGTAACAGGTGTAATTAAAACAACAAATGGCAGTACAATACCACATGCTACTGTAAAGGTAAGAGGAACAAACCAAGCCGTAGTGGCCGATGATAATGGTGTTTTCAGCATAAATGTAAGACAAGAGACTCCATTTTACCTTCAAGTGAGCTCAGTTGGCTATAAACCACAGGATTTTCAGATTTTAAAACTTCAGGAAAGCCCAATAGAATTGGTTCTCGTAGAAAATGCATTATTAGATGAGATCGTTGTAACGTCGAGAAGACGTTCGGAGGTTTTACAGGATGTGCCTATTCCAATTACTGTAATCGGTGGCCAGGCAGCAGAAAATGCGGGTGCTTTTAACGTTAACCGTTTAAAAGAGTTGGTACCGTCTGTACAATTGTATGCTTCGAATGCCAGAAATACAACACTTAATATTAGAGGTTTGGGGTCAACATTCGGTTTAACTAATGATGGTATCGATCCGGGTGTAGGTTTTTACGTAGATGGTGTTTATCACGCGCGTCCGGCTGCTACCTCAACCGATTTCCTGGATATAGAACAAATAGAAGTAATCCGTGGTCCTCAAGGTACGTTATTTGGTAAAAATACTACCGCAGGTGCATTTAACATTACTACCTCAAAACCAACACAAACACCAAGTGCCAAAGTAGAACTAAGTGTAGGAAATTATAATTTTATCCAGGCAAAAACGTCAGTTTCGGGAGGAGTAGCAAAAAATCTTGCTGCAAAAATATCAATCTCCGGTACTCAACGCGATGGTACAATATGGAATACCAGAGAAGAACGTAGATATAGCGGACAAAACAACCTTGGCTTTAAAGGTCAGTTATATTTTACCCCTTCAGATAGGTTACAGATATTGTTAAGTAGTGATGTAAGTATTCAGCACCCTGCAGGTTACCCATTGGTAATTGCTGGTGTAGCGCAGACAGAAAGAAGCGCTTACCGTCAGTATGCCAAAATTGTTTCTGATTTAGGCTACCAACAACCAAAAATTGATCCTTTTTCCAGAGAGATCAATACCAATACGCCCTGGAGACACAACCAGTCAATCGGAGGTATATCCTTAAATGTGGATTATAAGATTGGTGGCGGAACATTAACTTCTACTACTGCATGGAGATTCTGGAACTGGGATCCTACCAACGACAGGGATTTCTCTGAACTGTCTGCATTGACCAAGTCTCAAGGTAACTCCCGTCATGATCAATATTCACAGGAAATTAGATATGCGGGTAATATCACTGATAAATTAAGTGGAGTAATTGGTGTGTTTGCCCTTGCTCAGAACTTAAAAGGTTTGGCTCAAACCGAAGAAGTAGGTAAAGATCAATGGAGATTTGTACAAACCAGCAATACGGGTAGTCAGGCTTTATACTCAACACCGGGTTTATTAGATGGCTTTGGGATCAAAACCAATTCGACCATCAAATCGTTAAGTGCAGCTATTTTTGCTCAGGTTGACTGGGAATTTTTAGAGCACTTTCACGTATTACCTGGTTTAAGATACACCTACGATAAAAAAGATGTGGATTACGACAGGGTAACTTATGGCGGATTGCAGACTACAGATGCCGCTTTACTTGCACTTAAAGCTGCCGTATACAGCAACCAGCAATTCACTACCAATGTAGATAACAATAACCTATCGGGTAACTTAACGGTTTCATACCGCCCTAACACGAAGTTAAATGTTTACGGAACTTTCTCTACCGCCTACAAACCAGTTGGTGTTAACGTAGGTGGGTTGCCAACTACTTCAACCGGACAAGCAGACTTATCAGTTGCTGTTGTAAAGCCAGAATATGTTCAACATTACGAATTAGGTTTAAAAACAAAACCGGTTAAAGGTGCCATATTAAATATTACCGCTTTTAATACCGATATTAAAGATTACCAAACCAATGTTCAATCTCCACAGTTGGGTGTAAACAGAGGTTATCTGGCTAATGCTGAAAAGGTTAAAGTAAAAGGTTTAGAAATTGATGGAACTTATCAATTGGAAAGGTTCTTAACTTTAAATGCAGCCGTTGCTTACCTTGATGGTAAATATGTGAAATTCACCAATGCACCACTTCCTTTAGAAGAAACCGGCCATACTGAATTAATAAACGGTGTAGCTACCCAAGTGGCATTTAAAGATGCTTCGGGAGGCAGATTGCCAGGTATTTCTAAATGGAATATTTCTGGAGGTTCTGAATTTAGTACCCCTGGTAATTTAGCAACCAGGGCTGGCAGATATTTTATTGCCGGAGATGCGAGTTACCGTTCAGAATATTCTTCAAACCCTACACCATCAAGCATCTTAAATGTTAAAGGATATGCTTTATTTAATGCAAGGTTAGGATTCAAATCAGATAAGTTCTCTTTATTTGTTTGGAGCAGAAATATTGCAAATAGAAACTATTATGAACAATTGCAGGCTGCAGCAGGTAACTCAGGCTTATATGCAGGTGTACTCGGAGATCCAAGAACTTACGGTGCAACAATCCGTTATGCTTTCTAAGATCGTTTAACAAAAAAATCTTTTCTCTTATATTTGGTTAAAAGGAGTGGCGTTAATGCTGCTCCTTTTTTGTGCTAAAAAATACTTAAGTATCCTCAAGTCGTCAATATTATTTAGAAAAGCAAAGACAGAATTCCATTTTAGAGTCAGTCCTGCTATCCCTCCAAGTCCTCGCTCATTGCTTTGCTCCGGGCTTTCCGTTTTATCAGGTTTATTTAACAAAGGCGGTGGTTCTTGGAAAGAAAATTATACGATCAAACCTCGCGGGTTTTTAAAACCTGCGAGGTTTAATTAAAATAAGTCCTGTAACAGCTTTGTGCAGAATTAAAATTTACAGAAAGCCGATAAAGTCTTAACTTCGGTAAATTTTAACTAAATGAATAAGCTTAAATCAGTTTGTGTGTATTGTGGCTCAAACTTTAATGGCGATGTAGCGCTTCGTAACGCAATAAAGCAACTGGCAGAAACACTTGTAAAACAGCAGATCAGATTGGTGTATGGTGGAGGAAGTGTAGGCGTAATGGGTGTATTAGCCAATGATGTACTCGAGTTAGGCGGTTTAGTTACCGGTGTAATACCACAGTTTTTAATGGATAAAGAAGTTGGTCATAAAGGGGTAACCGAAATGATCGTAACGGAAAATATGCACCAAAGAAAACAGAAAATGGCCGATTTAAGTGATGGTTTTGTAATTTTGCCAGGAGGTTTTGGTACCCTTGAAGAGTTTTTTGAAGTGTTAACCTGGTTGCAGCTCGGCCTGCACACAAAACCAATCGGCGTATTAAATGTAAATGGTTTTTACGATCCTTTATTTGCCCAAATGGATATGATGGTGCAAAGTAAATTTTTGAAACCGGCCAATCGTGATTTAGTTTTTAATGAAGCAAATGCCGAAACTTTAATCGATAAAATGGATGATTTTTCTGCCATTCCAGATGAGGTCTGGTTTAGGGAGCGGAACTTGAGTTAAATTACAGCAGGGTGCTTATGGTTAATCGTTAGGCCATTAGCCATCTACTATTAAGGATTAACCCAAAAATGCCTTTTAAACAGAATTAAAAAATAATTATTAATTCGCCAGCCGCATAACGCTTGGCACTAAAATATATATCAAAATGCAAATCATTACCTCCCACGCAGAATTTGAACAATACCTTGGCAAGGAATTAGGCGTTTCTTCATGGCATACCATTACACAAGAACAGATTAATAAATTTGCCGATGCCACATTAGATCATCAATGGATTCATGTCGATGAAGAAAGAGCCCAAAATGAAGGCCCTTTTAAAGCAACCATAGCGCATGGTTATTTAACGCTTTCGTTAATCCCTTACTTGTGGAAAGAAATTGTTGATATCCAAAAATTAAAAATGGAGATCAATTACGGTATCGAAAGTTTAAGGTTTGCGCAAGCAGTTACCGTTAACAGTAAGGTAAGGTTAAAAGCAAAATTGGCTTCTATTATTAATCTTCGGGGAGTAACCAAGGTAAATATGGCTATCGAAATGGAAATTGAAGATCAAAAGAAGCCTGCCTTTAGTGGAGAGGTAGTTTTCTTGTATCATTTTGTGAATTAATAGTTTACAATGCAGCGCATTGTTTATCTTTAAAATTAAATAAGGCAAAACAAATGCATCATGATCTTAAACTGGAAATCTTTAAGTTTTATTTTAATTAGTTTCGCTATCCTTTCTTGCCAGAAGAATAAGGCTCAAAACAGGGCTGCTGATTCATTTTTGCCTATGCAGATTGGCAATTTATGGTATATGAATGCCCAATCCTACACCGAAATCAAGGATACTGTTCGCATCAACAAAAAGCTTTTTTACCAGTTTTATTCTTTGGTTGGTGGCGATGCAGTGAGTACAGTTTATTTAAGGATAGACGAGCAGAATAAATTGATTGAGGGCTATCCCGATAGTCCTTTGAAAACTTATACCAGAGCTGATTTCAATGCAAAAATTGGCGATAAGTTTTTCACGACAGGAGAAAAGGATGAAAATGATAACGAAGTAACTGTTATTCAAAAATCGGATGCGGAAATTACATTTTCGTTTGATCCGATTTATCATCCAAATTTAAAAGGATACCCATCGCAGGTAAAATACATAAAAGGTAAAGGCTGGGCCGAAAAGTTTAAAAAGCTGAAGATTGATGGTGTAGTTTATCAAAATTAGCCTTTACGTTTATATACTTTTTCATATTGTTCAATCCATTGTGCTGGTGTAACCTTTCTGGTGAGTTCGGCAATTAGTGCATACGGAATATCATCAGACTTTTTAAAACGAACACAGCCTTTGCCCATATCGAGTTTGTATTTAGCGTGTTTAGGATATTCAGCCTGAAACCATTCCAGTAAATCAGTAAAAGTATACAATCCTAAGTGATGCATAACAATAAAATTCTTTTGCGAACCAATATTGATAAAAGGTAAAGCCTGTTCTGGTGTACAATGGTAACCTGGAGGATAAAGCCCGAGTGGAATAACATATCCCAGCATGCCGTAGGTAATCTGTTCCTCGAAACCAGCTGGCAGGTTTTCTAAAATAGTATCTCTCAATTTCGAAACGGGCGCTTTCCTTTCTTCAGAGAGGTTGTTTAAATATTCCTCAGGTGTATTAATAACAGATGGTTGCATATCAATCTTTATCAAATTTCTTTTTAAACCTACTTACAATTGATGGATTATCGAGCTCCTCTAAACTGCTCAATTCCAGCTCCAGTGCTTTTGTACTGATCTGGATTTCTATTAACGAAATGATTAATGATATCATAAAAAATATTAAACTCAGTGCAAAAAGAATTTCAGCAAAGGTATTCCACTCCAAATAAATAAAAAACATACAAAAAAGGCAGCTGGCAAAGCTAAGTACACCAAAAGCCTGCATGTTTTTGATCAGTCTTAAGCGGTAACGCAGGTTTTCGATCTGTTTATGAAGGGCTGCATTTTTATCGCCATTCTCATATTTCGATTTTAAACTTCTCACTAAACTGGCCAAAGCCAAAAAACGATTGGTATAAGCCAGCATAATTAAGCTGATGGCAGGAAACAATAGCGCAGGAATATTGATGGTTAGTTCCATTTTTCGGATTTACCCAAAAATATCATTTTAAACGGATATCTTTCACATTAACCGCGAAGGACGCAAAGTTTTCGCAAAGAGATTTATTATAGCTGAAGTATAAATCTGTATTTTTTCATTGCTTTTTCTTTGTGTACTTTGTGGTTAAAAAGCATAGCGCACTTTGCGGTTAAGCTACCGTTAGACCAGAAACCGTTTTGGTCAATATTGTTTTTCTAAAATTAAATTTAAATTGCCACCATGAATATCGAATTCAATAAAAATGAGGATGTAAATAAACAGTTGGTATACGAACTGAAAACCAGACTCAAAAAAATATATTTAGGTGGTGGCGAAAAAAATGCGGCCAAACAAAAGGAAAAGGGAAAATTATTGGCCCGCGAGCGCATTGCTTATTTAATTGATAAAGATACCGACTTTTTAGAAGTAGGTGCTTTTACAGCTGATGGCATGTATGCCGAACAAGGTGGCTGTCCTTCGGCCGGAGTGGTGTGCGGTATTGGCTATGTAAGCGGAAGGCAATGTATGATTGTAGCCAACGATGCCACTGTAAAAGCAGGAGCCTGGTTTCCGATGACTGCAAAAAAGAACCTGCGCGCGCAGGAAATTGCTATGGAGAACCGCTTGCCGGTCATTTACCTGGTTGATAGCGCTGGTGTATATCTCCCGATGCAGGATGAGATTTTCCCCGATAAAGAACACTTTGGAAGGATGTTCCGTAACAATGCCATGATGTCGTCGGAAGGAATTGTACAGATTTCGGCCATCATGGGCGCTTGTGTTGCTGGTGGAGCCTATTTACCCATCATGAGCGATGAAGCGATGATTGTTGATAAAACCGGATCGGTTTTTTTAGCGGGTTCTTACCTGGTAAAATCGGCCATAGGTGAGGAGGTTGATAATGAAACTTTGGGCGGAGCCACAACTCATTGCGAAATATCGGGTGTTACCGATTATAAACATCCTAATGATCAGGCCTGCTTAGACAGCATAAGGAACATCATGAGTATGTTGGGTGCGCCTCAAAACGCAGGTTTTGATCGGATTAAACCAGCAAAACCAAAAGAAAATGAAGAAGAACTGTATGGCATTTTACCAGAAAACAGAGATAAACCTTACGAAATAATGGATATCATTAACCGTTTGGTTGATCAATCTGAATTTGAAGAATACAAAAAAGGCTACGGGCAAAGCATTGTTTGTGGTTTAGGCCGTATTGATGGCTGGGCAGTAGGTATTGTAGCCAACCAGCGTAAAGTGGTGAAGTCGAAAAAAGGAGAGATGCAGTTTGGCGGTGTAATTTATTCTGATAGTGCCGATAAAGCTACCCGTTTTATTATGAACTGTAACCAAAAGAAAATCCCATTGGTATTTTTGCAAGATGTTACTGGCTTTATGGTAGGCAGCCGATCAGAACATGGTGGCATTATTAAAGATGGTGCTAAAATGGTTAATGCTGTGGCCAATTCTGTGGTGCCAAAATTTACAATTGTATTGGGCAATTCTTATGGTGCAGGCAACTATGCCATGTGCGGTAAGGCTTACGACCCTAGATTGATTTATGCCTGGCCAACGGCTAAAATTGCAGTGATGGGCGGCTCGCAGGCTGCAAAAACTTTACTTCAGATTCAGGAAGCCTCTTTAAAAGCTAAGGGAGAGGTGATTACTGCGGAAAAAGAAGCCGAATTGTTAAAAGAAATCACTGATAGATACGATAGCCAAACCACACCTTATTATGCTGCATCGCGCCTTTGGGTAGATGGTATTATCGACCCGTTAGAAACCAGAAAGGTTATTTCGATGGGGATTGAGGCCGCCAACCAATCGCCGATTACGAAGAAATTTAATGTTGGGATTATACAAACTTAGGGTTTCGATGTGCTGTCAGATGTTACCATCTGACAGTTAATATTACATAATTTTTTACCACCTAAGCCATCTTAGCACACCCGAGTTCTGAACATAAAAATGTCTTTGTTTTTTAGTGGTGAAAAAAATAGATGGGAACTCGAGTGTCTGAATTGATCAAAACAATTAATATTATATTTAGCGCATGAAAAATCTTTATCTTTTTCTTGTCCTTACACTATTGCAGATCAATCTCTTTGCCCAAAATCCGGATAAAATTCATCAAAATGCGATTGTAATCGATACCCATGGAGATATACTGTTCAATCAGATCAAATCGGGTATCGATATTGGCAAGCTTCAGCTTAAAGGTAATTTCGATTTGGTAAGGGCCAAACAAGGCGGATTGGATGTTCAGTTTTTTTCCATCTGGTGTGATGAAAAGGGTGGGTATGCTGTAGCTAACCAGGAAATAGATTCACTTTATAGTTTAATTAAACGATACCCCGATAAAATCCAGTTGGTTACCACCGCCAAAGATTTGGAGCAGGCTGTTAAGCAACAAAAATTGGCTGCGATGATAGGGGTAGAAGGTGGCCATATGATCGAAAACCGTTTGGATTATATTGATAGCTTAGCCAAGCGGGGAATGGCTTACCTTACTTTAACCTGGAACAACAGTAATCCATGGTCCAGTTCGGCAGCCGAAGAAACTTCGGGCAAAGTGAAACCCGAAAACGCGGGCTTAAACAAATTCGGAAAACAGGTAGTTAAACGTTTGAATAAACTTGGCGTAATGGTCGATTTATCGCACGTAGGCGAAAAAACATTTTATGATGCCATTGCTACATCTGCTAAACCCGTAATTGTTTCTCATAGCTGTGTTTACGCGCTAAATCCGGTTCCACGAAATTTAAAAGATGATCAGATTAAAGCTGTAGGTAAAAATGGGGGTGTAGTATGTATTAATTTTTATAGCGGTTTTTTAGATTCTACTTTTAATACGAAACAAGAAGCTTTCTTTGCAAAATATGATGGTGAACTAAAAACGTTGAGCACTAAATATGGCAGGAGCAATGCCATTGATACGTTGATTTTCAACCATCAGGCTGATGCCGATGCCACACGACCACCAATTGCACTTTTGGTTAAACATATTAGCCACGTAGTGAAATTAATCGGCATAGATCATGTTGGCTTGGGCGCAGATTTTGATGGCGCCGAATCTTTTCCCTTAGGTATGAACAGCGTAGCAGATTATCCTAAAATTACCGATGAGCTGATTAAAAACGGATATTCGGAAAACGATATCAAGAAAATTCTGGGAGACAATATAATTCGGTTGATCAGAGCGAATAAAGGGAAATGATTTATTGTGCTGTTATCGTGCGGTCAGATGTTACTTTATTGTGCTGTCGGATGTTACCATCTGACAGGCGAAAAAACAATCACGAAATAGGTAATCAGTATCAGATGGAAACATCTGACACCACGAATCTCTTCACCAGGCACTCTGCGCTAAGCTTAGGTGTTAATAAGTAAACTATGTTGACAATGTGCACTTGCCAACAAATATTTAAAGCATTAAATTTGCGCTACGATTAATGAATTTCAAACACACAATATAATGTCACAAGAAAACGAACACGTTCAGTGTTTAATTATAGGTTCAGGTCCTGCAGGTTATACTGCTGCAATTTATGCTGCCAGAGCTGATTTAAAACCAATTATGTATACCGGAATGCAAGCCGGTGGGCAGCTTACTCAGACTACAGATGTAGAAAATTTTCCAGGTTACCCGCAAGGAATTATGGGGCCAGAAATGATGGAAGATTTCCGTAAGCAGGCTGAGCGTTTTGGTACCGATATCCGTTTTGGTTATGTAAGTTCGGTAGATTTCTCTTCAACACCACATAAAGTAGTGGTTGATGAAATTAAAACCATTACAGCTGATACCGTAATTATTGCTACAGGCGCTACAGCAAAATGGCTGGGTTTACCAAGTGAGCAACAATACAATGGTTTTGGAGTTTCGGCCTGTGCCGTGTGCGATGGCTTCTTCTTTAAAGGACAAGATGTTGCCATTGTAGGTGCTGGAGATACTGCTGCCGAAGAAGCAACATATTTAGCCAAATTATGTAAAACCGTTCATTTATTGGTGCGTAGAGATGAATTCAGGGCTTCTAAAGCAATGGTGAGTCGCGTTTTAGCTACACCGAATATTGTGGTGCATTACAATACCGAAACCCAAGAGATTTTAGGTAACGGTAAAAATGTAACTGCAGTTAAAGTTTTAAATAACAAAACCGGTGTTGAATCTGATCTCGCAGTAGAAGGTTTCTTCGTAGCTATCGGTCATAAACCGAATACCGATATTTTTAAAGGTCAGTTGGATATGGATGAAACAGGTTATTTAGCTACCAAGCCAGGTTCTACTTTAACCAATATCGAAGGCGTTTTTGCCTGTGGCGATGTGCAGGATATGTACTATAGACAGGCGGTAACTGCTGCAGGTTCTGGATGTATGGCAGCGCTCGATGCCGAAAGGTACTTGGCTGCTAAGGAACATCCTGTTGAAGCATAAAAATAATTTCAAAATATTTTGAAGAAGAGAAATCAGCAATGGTTTCTCTTTTTTTGTTAAAATCGTCATCTCAACTGGAATGCAGTGAAATGGAGAGATCTATCAGTAGGAGTTCCAAAAGATGGTTTCTCTTTTTTTGTTAAAATCGTCATCTCGACTGGAACACAGTGAAATGGAGAGATCTATCAGTAGGAGTTCTAAGAGATGGTTTCTCTTTTTTTGTTAAAATCGTCATCTCGACTGGAACGCAGTGAAATGGAGAGATCTATCAGTAGGAGTTCCAAAAGATGGTTTCTCTTTTTTTGTGATTGATGTTTTTTGGAAAGCAAGTGCAGCAGCTCTTTTTATTGTTAGTCCTGCTTTTCATTACAAGTTCGCACTCGTTCCTCGCTTGCGTGCTTTCCATTCCAATCAGGTTTAAATACTTAGGTTTCTGTTACTATTTAAAATTGAACAGCATGTTGCCTAGAATAGGTCTTCTACGCTTTGCAACCCCAAATAGTTAAAATGGCCGTGCCACTTAAACCTGGCAGTAGTGGCAGCTCCCGATATTTCATCGGGACTATAACGGATGACAGGGCTATCGCAACCCAAACGCTTCTGCTCCTGATTTTCATAAAAGTAGTCGTCATTTCGACTGAAACGCAGTGAAATGGAGAAATCTGTTGTGTAGAAGCTATAAAATATAGACTTCTCGACTGCATTGCATCCGATAGCTATCGGGTCCGCTAGAAATGACGATGTCTTAATATTAAGATTTATATGCGTTATGCAGTATAGTCAAACGGTTGATCTCGATTGTAACAAGAATGTGAGATTCGGAATCTGGCCATAATCTCTATCTTGGTTCCAACAATCAAATAAGTCTATAAAAAACCTAAACACAACATGAACAAAGCATTATCGATTTTTATTGGAGTATTAATCAGCACGAGTGCATTTGCGCAGAGTGATCCTAACCTGGGGATCATACCTGCACCTGTAACCATTACCAGGGCAAACGGAAATTTCATTTTAGATAAAACCACAGTTTTAGTAAATCAGAGCATCGACGGCGCAAAGATGGCTGATTTATTAAATGCTTTTATCGTTACCAAGGCAGGTTTTGCCTTACGTGAAACTAAAATTACCCAACCAAACCAAAAAGCAATTGTTTTAACATCTGTTGGAGCAGATCAATTGCCAGCTGAAGGTTACACGATTAAAGTTACCCCAAAACAAATTATTTTAACAGGAAAAGGCGCAGGCCTTTTTTATGCGGTTCAATCTGCTATGCAGATGATGCCTGATAAATTGGCTGATAAAATTACCATCCCGGCAGTTGATATTAACGATTATCCACGTTTTGCTTACCGTGGAACGATGTTGGATGTAAGCCGCCATTTCTTCCCGATCTCTTTTATCAAAAAATATATCGATCAGTTAGCTTATTATAAAATAAATACTTTCCATTGGCATTTAACTGACGATCAGGGCTGGAGATTGGAGATTAAAAAATACCCAAAACTGGTAGAAATCGGTTCTTCACGTAATGGATCGATTATTGGTAATTACCCAGGTAATGGCAATTATCTTACACCGGTTAAAGGTTATTATACCCAAGAAGAAGCTAAAGACATTGTTAAATATGCAGCTGCTAAATACATTACGGTAATACCCGAAATTGAATTGCCGGGCCATGCCTCAGCAGCAATTGCAGCATATCCTGAATTAAGCTGTTTCCCTGATCGTGATACTTTTATCAGCGATAAAACGCCATGGTCGGGCAGCAGAAAAGGTAAACAGGTACAGCAAACCTGGGGTGTTTTTGATGATATTTTTGTGCCATCAGCAAATACTTTTACCATGTTGAATAATATTCTGGATGAGGTTATTGCTATTTTTCCATCAAAATACATTCATATCGGTGGTGATGAGGCACCTAAAACCTATTGGAAAGAATCTACCTTCTGCCAGAACCTGATGAAGGAGAAAGGTTTGAAAGATGAGCATGAATTACAGAGCTATTTTATCCAGACGATAGAAAAACATGTAAACGGAAAAGGACGCTCGATTATTGGTTGGGATGAGATTTTAGAAGGTGGTTTGGCGCCTAATGCAACCGTAATGAGCTGGAGAGGTGAAGATGGCGGAATTGCAGCTGCACAGCAAAAACACGATGTAATTATGACACCAGGTTCTATGGGTTTATATATCGACCATAAACAATCTAATTCTCCTGATGAGCCGGTAACCATTGGCGGATTCGCGCCATATCAAAAGATTTATGCTTACGATCCGATTCCGAAAGTGTTAACCGCTGATGAAAGAAAATACATAAAAGGTGTGCAGGCAAACATGTGGTCTGAGTATATTAAAACTACAGCAAAAGCAGAAAATCATGCTTTCCCTCGTTTATTGGCTTTATCCGAAATTGCATGGTCGCCGGTTGACCGTAAAGATTTAAAGAATTTTTCTGAACAACGTTTACCAGCTCATTTGGCCCGTTTAGATAAAATGAATGTAAATTTTTGGGTACCTACACCAATTGGTCAGAGCGATAAACCTTTAACAGGCGGAGAATTTACAATTGATTTAAAAGCGCCTGTTACCGGAGCTAAAATTTATTATTCGATTGATCTGTCACGTCCATCAGAAAATGCATTCTTGTACACCTCGCCAATTAAAATTACAGTACCTCAAGGCGAAAAGAGGGTATTAAAAACCATTGTTATTGCACCAAGCGGCAGAAGAAGTGTAACTACAGAAACGGTTTTAAATAACGGAGCACCTGAAGTTAAAACGGATGGTAAGAAATAAATTGCTTTAAAAAGCTAAAATCCTTAATTTGGGGCAACCAAAATGTCCTAAATAAATGAAATTACAGAAATATACATTACAGCATCTCTTGTTAATTACAGGGATGCTGTTTTGTTTTGCATGCACAGAAGAAAAACCGAAAGAAGTTAAAGCTGAGACCGCAAAAGTTGAAAAGAACCCTTTTCGTTTTTACAGGGATATAGAAGTAAAACCCGGATTAAATTTTGAAATTGTAAGCTGGGGAAAAGGGGTAGACTCTATCGGAGGCTATCAGATTTTAATGTCTGATTCTGTTCGTAATAACTATAGGTCGGCCGCTGTAGATCGCAAAGGCATTATCACCGATGCCTGGAATATGGATTTAGACAATGACGGAAATCCTGAATTATACATTCAATTATTAAGTAAAAAGACAATTTCAGATCTAAATGTTTTTGAATATGCTGGCGGCGATTTTAACAAGATCAGCTTTCCATCATTAAGTTCAAATCAGAAAAAAGGTTATTCAGGGAATGATCAGTTTTTTATCAAAAACGGTGACCTGTTCCGCTCTTTTCCCGTAAAAGATGCAGCAGATAGTACTAAAACAATTACCAGGACTTATCAGTATAAATTAAGCGGAAATGGTTTTTCTACAAGCGAGGTGAAGTAAGGTAGAGGGCGGAAGGTATAAGGGTGGAAGGCGTAGCGCGTGTGGAGTAAGGCGAGGAGTTATTTCTTGAAGAATCGTCATCCTGAACTTGATTCAGGATCTATCATGCAATTTAAAAAAACAATGAACAACGAAAAATTTTCTATCATCGATCGGATCAAGAGCTTTAAATATGCTTTTAATGGCCTGAAACTATTTTTCGTTAACGACCATAACGGTAGGGTTCATCTGTTTGCAGCAATCATCGCTATTGGCCTATCTTTTTACCTGAAAATTTCCAGTTCAGAGTGGATTGCTATTTTATCTGTTATCTCGGCTGTTTTTGTTGCCGAAATTTTAAATTCAGCTATAGAAAAACTGGCCGATGTGGTTTCTCCGGAGTATCATCCCAAAATTAAAATGGTAAAAGACTTAGCTGCTGCTGCGGTTTTGGTGGCTGCATTTCTGGCGGTAGCCGTTGGTTTTTTTGTCTTTATTCCAAAACTATTCTTGTAATTCGGCCATTGCTGTCCTCGATTCTTCAATCTTATCCTGTATAATGTCATCCCATCGGGCTTGCATTTTATGGTTGCTGCCATGCTCGGTTTCTTCATCATAGTTACGTTGCATGGTATCGAAATAATTGCTGATCTGATTGGCGAGTTCAGATATCTGGGCTTTATAGTTGCTTACAGAATAGTTCCGGTTTTTTAGTACCCTTTCGGCCTCCAATAATAAAATATAATGGATATCGGCGTGCCCCTGTTCGTGGTGTAAAAGACTTGCCCGAATTTCAGGGTCTTTAATTTTGTCCCACTTAACCCATGATCTCGTTTTATCAATGCTTACATCATTTTTAAGCTTAATGGCAACGCGATTACGGTAAACAGTGCTGGAGTAACTGTATTTCCATGTCATTGCAGTCAGCGCAAAAAATGGCGAGCGCATATCGGCTTTACCTTTAAAATGCGTTTCCCAATTCAATTGAATGGGCCCGGAAAAATCCTGTTTAAAGGCAAATGTGCATGGCAATGCCAGCAAAAATAAAAGGGCAATTATTCGTGTTTTCACCTGTGTAATTTTAGTTTCAACACCGTTGAAACTATCTTGATTTATCTATATCATTGTTGAATGATAAATCAGGATGGTTTCGTGTGTTGATTTTTACAATGAAAAAACCGTGCCTAAAATTATTCAGGAGTAGAAATCTGTCCGCTAATGCGCTCAAATTTCTCGATTAATAAAGCTATCCGTTCTTTTTCCCTACTCATTACAGCCTTTCTTAATATTGTTGAGCAAAATAAAATCCATAGGGCCGTTAAGCCTACGGCTAAAACTTTTTGAACAAGATTAAAGTGTGCAAGAATTTCTACAAAATAAAATATGATGCCCAATGAAAGTGCAATCATATAAAACCAATATAAAGAGTTGTAAAGTTTATAACGGTTTAATTGATAGGTTTTTAAGTTGTTTAAATATTTGTGCGGATGAGCGGTGAAATCGGTTTTCGAAATTAACCTGTAATCGCGGTACAGAATTAAGGTATATACGCCAATGGCAATAATGGTGATGCTGATTCCGACGTGTGTAGTCCACGATTCGAAGTGAAAAAATATCCATAACGCAGCAATGGCAATAAAGGATGCCAGCATCCCCAAAATGTTTAAAGCAGATTTTAGCTTTAATCCATTTACTTCTTTCTTCGCTTGTTGCAGCATTTCATCAGCAGAAACCTTAACTTCTACCTCGTGCTTTTGCCACAACTCCTGTATTTGATCAAACGCTTGCATACTGGTTATATAGTTCTGTTAATTTTTGTTTAATGCGGTGAATTTTTACCCTCAGGTTGCCTTCGCTTATTCCAGATATATCGGCAATTTCATGGTATGGTAATTCATCAAGTACCATTGTAATAATCAAACGGTCATTCTCTTCGAGCTTGGATATACATTTATAAAGTAGGGCAACCTGTTCATTTTTCTCTGAAAATTCCTCTATTTTATTTTCTATGATGTTCTCTGTTAATTCATCTTTCGCCTGTCTTTTTTCCGATCTCAAATAAGTTAAACAGGTATTCACGGCAATTCTATAAATCCACGTAGAAATTAAAGATTTGTTTCTGAACTTATCCAGATTTTGCCAAACCTTTAAAAAAGTTTCTTGCAGAAGATCATTTGCAGCGTCGGTATCGCCAGTATAACCATAACATAAATGGAATATCTTTTTGGAATTTGAATCGAAGATCTCTTTAAATAACTTGTCTTTTTGTTCCATTTAGGGGTTTATAGTTGCGTTTTAGATAGTGATGTGCGTTTTTTGTTACAACAGAAATCAAAAATAATATATTTTTTAATGTCATTGAGTTAAAAGTTTTTAGCAACAGATGCAGACAGATAAACTCGGATTTTCACATCTGAGTGCATCCTTTCTGTCTGTGGTTAAATTATTTCTGCGCTGTCGAATGGTTTAACTTAACCACGTTGTTATATTTTTTAATCTCACCTGATATCAAAATTTGTTACACGCCGTAAATATCGTAGTTTTACCAAATTAAGAGTACCACAAACTTTTTATTATTCATGAAAAAAAACAAACTCACGCTTTTCATTTTCTTAGCGCTGATTGCGGGTATTGCATTGGGCTATATTTTAAATGTCAATTCAATCGATGTCTATAACCAGAAAATACTCACCGCCGATGCGAAAGTTAAAAGTATAGAGGTAAGCATTGCCAAAACTACCGATACCACAAGTATTGGCTATACACAACTTAAGGCCGAAAGAAAAGCAAACGCTAAAATCAAGAAAGAAAACGAAGATATCAGAGAAAAAAAATTAGAATATTTTACGTTATTGAGCGATATCTTTCTTCGCCTGATTAAAATGATTGTTGCGCCATTGGTATTTACAACCTTAGTGGTCGGTGTAGCCAAAGTAGGCGACATTAAAGCAGTGGGCAGAATTGGCGGTAAAACACTGGGCTGGTTTTTGGCCATGTCGTTAATGTCGCTGGTGTTGGGTATGATTTTAGTAAACTTATTCGAACCCGGAAGACATATGAAATTATCATTGCCAGATCAATTGGTAAATACCGGTATCCAGAAAGCATCGATGAGTGTGAAAGATTTTATTGCGCACGTTTTTCCAAAAAGTATTGCCGAATCGATGTCAACCAACGAAATTTTGCAGATTGTTGTATTCTCTTTATTCTTTGGTGTAGCAACGGCTGCCATTGGCGATTTAGGCCAGATTGTGATTAAAGCATTTGATGCCATTGCTCACGTAATTTTAAAGATGACCGGTTATGTGATGAATTTCGCGCCTCTGGCGGTTTTTGGAGCCATGACCGCCATTGTGGCCAAACAAGGACTTAACGTATTAAATACCTATGCCATATTTATAGGCGAATTTTATCTGGGATTAGTCATACTCTGGGCGTTGTTAATTTTCTTAGGATTTTTGGTATTGAAAAAACGTATTTTCCGCTTGGTAAACGATATGAAAGAGCCTGCGCTCCTGGCTTTTAGTACGGCAAGTAGTGAAGCGGCTTATCCAAAAACAATGATGCTTTTAGAGCGTTTTGGCTGCAAAGATAAAATCGTAAGTTTCGTATTGCCTTTGGGTTATTCGTTCAATTTAGATGGATCAATGATGTACATGACCTTTGCTTCTTTATTTATAGCACAGGCGTATGGCATCCATTTGGGTTTTGAGCAACAAATTTCTATGCTTTTAATATTAATGTTAACCAGCAAGGGAATTGCTGGTGTACCAAGGGCATCGTTAGTGGTAATTGCAGGTACCATTGCAAGTTTCAATATCCCTGAAGCAGGGCTAGCGCTGTTAATCGGTATCGATCCATTATTGGATATGGGCCGTTCTGCAACAAATGTTGTTGGAAATAGCATCGCAACAGCAGTGGTAAGTAAGTGGGAAGGGGAGCTTAAGGAGTCCTGAGTCTGTAGTCAATAGTCTTGAGTCCAATAGTCTCACTCAATCATTCAACAATTCTCTCATTCAATAATTAAATATTCATTCAATAATTCAATATCAAGTGTCAAGTAGAGGAAAAAAAATATTCTTAGCCATTACCATTATTGTTCCGATGATCATTTATTGCTACATCTATTATAAACCGATTATACAGAATGCACCTTTCCGCAAGGATGATTTTGTGTCAATGCAGTATAGTTATGGCTTAAAAGATACTTTGGAAAACACATATGATTCAAAGACTGGTGTTTATCAGTATGTAAATAATAAGGACTCTGTGGTGACCAAAAAGTTCTTTTTAAAGAGCAATGATGTGTTATATATGCATAGAAAGGCAAATGAAATCGGCCTTTGGAATTTTCCAGATACTATTGGTAAAAAAAGTGATAAATCCAGGTTGGTGCCGCGTTATGATATAACTTTCAATTATAAAAAAAAATCAAAACATGTAACCATTTATGGCGACTTTGATGGCAATCCAAAATTATTGGATGCGGCTGTTCAAATGAGAAAAATCATTCAGGAAACTTTACTACAAGCCGAAAAAAGAAGCGGGAAGTAGTTGGAGTTAGTCTGAGGTTAGGAGTCCGGGGTCCGAAGCCAAATTGCATTTAAATTAGTCTGATGTTGAGGTTTGGAGTCGATTAAGCTGTCCACTCAATATGTCACCCTGAGCGGAGTCGAAGGGCTGGATGAATAGTTCTGAGTTTAAAACTCGACAATTAGATCCTTAAACAGACTAAGATAATTAACCGGCTAACAGCAAGGCTATCAATCATGAACCATTAACAAAGGAACTAATGAACCGCAACTCATTAGTTCTTTTCTTTTAGGATGTTTTCGTATATTTACGATATATTCGTAATAATGGAAAAATTAACATTACAGGAAGAGGAGGCCATGCTGGCTGTTTGGCAGATAGGAAAGGGCTTTATCAAAGATTTTATGGATGTACTTCCCGATCCGAAACCACCATATACTACATTGGCATCTACCATTAAGAATTTAGAGCGTAAGGGTTATCTGATGAGCGAACGTTTTGCCAATGCTAACCGCTATAGTGCAAAGGTTAAGGAGGTAGAGTATAAAAAGCGTTTTATGAGTGGTTTTGTAAATAATTATTTCCAAAGCTCTTATAAAGAACTGGTTGCTTTTTTTGCAAAGGATAAAAAAATCAGTGCGGAGGAACTTAAAGAGATTATAAATTTAATTGAGAACCCTGAAAAGTAAATGCCATGCCACATTTCTTTATCATTTTATTGAAAATTAACCTGGTGCTGATCTTATTTTCAGCAACCTATTACGTGGTGTTGCGGAGGCTAACTTTCTACTCCATCAACCGGATATTTTTGCTGTTTGGGATCATCTTTTCTTCTGCCTATCCATTTATAAACCTTACGGAGTTTTTTTCTGCTCAAAAAGCCGTACCTGCCTTTGTTCCGCAACTCAATCAGCAGGTAAGTCAATTGGTACAACGGGATGCCACTTCGATATTTTGGCAAGGTTTAACCGGGCTTTTTTATATTGGTGTGGTATTAATGGCCATAAGGTTACTGATGCAGTTTATTTCACTTTACAGAATGCATAAAAAGTCTTCACCAGACCAGTTAAACGATTATAAAGTACGGATTTTAAATGATGAAGTAAGTCCATTTAGTTTTTGGCAGACCATTTATATCAATCCGCGTTTGCATAAGAAACAAGATTTAAGCAATATCCTCGAGCATGAGCATGTACATGTAGAAGAATGGCATACTTTAGATATTATTCTGGCCGAAATCTGTGTGGTTTTCTATTGGTTTAATCCAGGTGTTTGGTTGATGAAAAAGGCCGTCAGAGAAAACATTGAATTTATTACCGATGCCAAAATTTTAAAAAAAGGAATCGATAAAAAAGCTTATCAATACAGTTTGTTAGGTGTTGGAGCGTTACAACCATCCGTAGCTATTGTGAATAATTTTAATCTATCCGATCTTAAAAAACGCATTAAAATGATGAACGCGAAACGTTCATCAAAAGTAAATTTAACCCGCTATTTATTCGTATTACCTGTATTGCTTTGCGTTACTTTAGCGTTCACCATCGATAAAAAGGAGGTAAAGGAAAGTTTAGCGCCCCTAACCAAAATGGTAAATGATGTTTTACCAGAAAAGGTTGCTAAAGTAGCTGTACAGCCAAAAACAGTTTTAAAGCCTAAATTCAAAAATAAAATTTTTATTGATACACTGAAAAGACCTGATACTGCTACCAAAATGACTTTTATTTTTAAAAGCATTGTAGACGGTGCAGATTCTTCGCGTAAATCGATAGAAGAGACCTTAAAAGGTTTAGGTAAGCAAGTAAAGATCATGAGCTTTAAAACGAATGGAAATTTTAAAGGCAAAACTTTTGAACAACATTTCAGCTTTACCGATACCACAAATGCAGACCATAGAAATATTGTAATCAATGTATTAGCTGATAAAGAAGCTGGCTTTGAGCATTTGCCAATGCCCGGGAAAAATGGTGTTGCGATGTTTTATTTTTTAAAATCAACGGGCAAAACCCCAGCTGCTAAAGATGGAAACCAAGATGTAACAGGCAATGTGACTATGGTTAATGAAACCACAACCTATTTTTTAAATGGTAATAAAATCTCGAAAGAGGAGCTTGATAAATTAAGTGCGAATAAGATTTCTGATCTCAAAGTTGATAGAAATAATCAGGCGATTCAGATTAGTACGAAGCTATAATCGTTTTGAAATAATTAAATTCTAAAAAAAAAGTCGTCATTGCGAGAAGGCTTTTTCAGCCGACGAAGCAATTTTTATGGCAAGAATCACTAGCCTGAAAGATTGCTTTGTCGTTCCTCCTCGCAATGACGAATCTATTTATTAAAAATTAAAAGTAGCTTTCAGCATAGCCACTCTTCCCGGTATATAATACGTTCCAGTGGTCAGTGAATTTGCTGAAAGATAAATCGCATCAAACCTTTTGATATTGGCAAGATTCGTTACGCCAAATTCTAAATCTGTTTTCATTTTTAAGAGTTTGTATCTGATGTTCATATCTGCAAAAAGATATTTCAGACTAGGCTGGGTAGATTGATGCGTAAATAAATGCTCGGCCGATAAATTTAAATACACATTTCTTAAGGTTGCAATGGCCAGCGTAGATTGCTGTCTAAGCTGCTGGAAATTCGTTTTTATCGCATTAGCAGCTTGAGCTTTATTATCGGTTACCGAGAAATTGGCAAGGTAAGACCAATTGATGAAATTGGTAAGTTTTGCTTCTATGCCTGCTTTATAAGAAACGGTTTGGGCGTTAAAGGCAAACAGTTCGTTGTTCTGCAATTGATCGTATTTACTCTGTGAAAAAGTTACGCCTGCACTCACTGTACTTCTCAGATCGAAAAGATATTTACTTGCGTTTGCACTAAACGAAAGCGTACGGATATGGTTGCTTAGCGGCAGTACAACCCTTTGCTGAATATTATTGCTTAAACTGTATGAAGAAATGGTGTTTAGTTCGGCATCGCTATAGTTAGCGGTTAAATTAATAAACAACATCTGCATCGCTTTTCTAAAATTAAATCCAGCTCCGATATTATGGGTTTTCGATTCTGAAATAGGGGCATTATTGGCGAAAAGCGAGCGGTAATTTTTTAAAACTGTACCGCGGTAAACATCGTCAATTCCTCCCAAATCATTTCGGAAGGCATAATTTGCCGTTACATAATTCTCCGGACTGGTTTGATATTTTAAATTAAATGAAGGGTTTAGGAATAATTTATGCAAGCTTTTGTCTAGTTGATTTACCTCATCACTGTAATTGATCTGGTTGTAACTCAAGGGTAAACTCAATCCTGCTTTCAATTTGTCGTTTGTAAATTCATAGGTCGCATCTGTATAGAGTTTAGTTTTAAGCCAGTCCAGATCATTTACCGCATTACCCGAAACCAGTTCTGTTTGCTGGTTATTTTGTGTACGGTAAAGCTCAGAATTGAGCTGCTGCTGTTGTACATTAAAACCTGCCTTATAAGTTTGTACGAAATTGTTTTTCACAAAAGCGAATGATGCATAATTATTGGTGTACCAGGTTGGTATTTTAATGTACTGGTTTAAACCCAGGTAACTGTTTCCGTTGTTTAAGATATCGGCATTAAGTCCCGGTGTAATGTTTAGCGTTTCAGGCTGCGTTGTGCGGTTTAAATAGGAGTAGAGGTTGATTACATCTTCCGACTTCAATTTTTTTCGGTAATTAAATTCGTTGGAAATATCAAGTGTTTCCTGCCGAAGTACCTGATTTGCCGCAATATTATTGATTACAAAGCCTGAAGAGGTTTTATAAGGTACATAATCCAATACGAAATTGTTGTTCAGATAATATTTCTCTGCGTTTCCATTCAGGTTAAACTGAGTGCGGAGTTTTTGTGGATTGATCGCATTGTTCTGCGATTCTGAATAACTGATGGTTTGGCCTGAAAGGTAAGTTTCCGAAAATTTGCTGTATTGCTGGTCGCGCTGATCATATAAGTACGAGAGGTTTGCCCTCAATTGCAGGTCCTGGTTAAACTTATATAAGTTGTTTAGATTGATTAATCCAGCTTTATTAAAAAGATACCTGCTTTGCGGTAAAGAGGGCACACCAGCCGCCCCTGTAGATAGCAATCCACTTGGTTTATCATTATCGAGCCGTTTTAAATAATCCGATAAATTGTGTGAGGTAAGGTCAATACCCGGATCATTGCCAATGTTGTTGCCTTTAATATTGTTTATAAACTTCAGCTTTTTATTAAATAACATGGCCGTTAGGTTTTCGTCAAAGCGGTTGGGCATTCCGGCACCAACCGTCGCATCGCCCATTACTTTCAGTTTAGCATCGTCTTTAATCACGAGGTTGAGTGCAACATCATCGCTCATGTTGTTTTTACGCATCATTTTAATCGGTTGATCATTCTGGATCACCTGTACTTTGTCTACAGCGCTCTGTGGGATACTTTTAGTGCCAATGTTATATTTGTCGTCCAAAAGATTGTCGCCATCTACATAGAGGTTAGAAATGGCTTTTCCGTTATAGCTGATCTTTCCATTCTCTGCAACTTCGATCCCAGGCATTTTTTTGAGTACGTCGCCAATGCTCCGGTCTTGTTTGTCGGCGAAATCAGATGGCCTGTAATTTAAGGTATCGCCATTTGCTGTTAACGAAGGCCGGTTTTTTACCGTCACGGTTTCTAACGCTGTTTCACTGTTTTGTAAAACGAGATCGTAACTTTTGTTTACATCTGCCACAACCGTGCTCAGTTTTTTATAACCAATGCTCGAAGCTTCTATTTTATAGCCGGTAATCTGATCGTTTTTTATTGGAATACTAAACTCGCCATTGCGGTTAGTCCTGGTGAAATTGATCATGTTCCCCTCAGGATCTTTTAAACTGACATTAACAGACTCGATCGCTTTTCCATTGCTGTCCTTAACCAAACCCTTGATCGGTTTTTGTGCTAAAGCCGAAAAAGTAGTGAGCAAAAACACCAGCATTATAGCACATTTTCTCATTTTTTCTCTGGAATTTCGATTGGATTGTTGATCTCAGGTTTGCTTATCGTTGTGCCTCCAGCCGGGCGGGAAGCAGGATTAGCCTTAAAAGAACCTTGCATACCACTTGCGGCCATTTGAGCCTGCATAAAACCTTGAGGATCTTTATCTCTTGCTGCTTTAAGTTTATCTAATTCTTTTCTGGTGGTTTTGATGGCATCTGCAGGTAATTTAATCTCCGATCCAAGGTAAGAGGTGCTTACATCTATTCCCACCATTTTAACTACACCTGTGCCATTTGGCATTACAATTTTGCCATCCTCGCCTGAGTTTGTTTGGTTGGCATCGTCTTTTACGTTTTCAAGGCCAGCGAATGTAAATTTCACTTCTTTTTTCTCATCATAAGCCTCTATAATTAAGCCTGGCAACCCGTTTAATTTCCACGGACCACTTTGAAAAGGTATTTCTGTAGCAAACCATGCAATCCAGTTTCTACCTTTAAAGGTTGCGGTTGCTTTCTGACATGATATCCCTGAAAAACTCATAGTGTCTTTTAAAATTTTCCAGTCAATTTGCGGAGCAGTTTCTTCGATAAGATAATTGTTAAACAGGCGCTCCTTGGTAATCATTTTATGTTCATTGGCAAAAAAGAAATAATCTTCCTGTGTTAATGGAACTTTCATTTCACTTTTCACCTCGATTTTGATATTGGAGTTGCCTGTTTGGTTTTTCATCTGCTCCTGTATCTGTTTTTGGGTATTGAGTGATTGGTTCAGCTTATCGTAACTGGTGTAAACAGAAGCATTTTTTCCAGTTACAAGTAACATGTTTTCGGTTTTCGGTTTATCACGCTGCGTAGTATCCTGGATATGTGTAAAAGTATACCTTACTCTTGCTAAAGCCTTATCAGGGCTTTGGGCTTTTGCCGAAATGGTTAAGGCGGTTGCTAAACAGATGGTTAGGGTTAGTTTCATGAGTTTTATTTTTAAAGTTGTCTATTTAATTTTCGTAAATCTACGAAATATTCGTAATAAGAAAAGTGCTTTAACATTTTTTAACGAAGAGAAGGTGAGAGATGTGAAATGGATGATGGATAATGGGATGATAACGTATTCAGTTTTTAAGACAAATACACAGAAAGTTTTTTACGATTCGGAAATGAGCGGCTTGTGGTTCTTGGAGGTTTTTAGCCCCGCCATTCGCTGTAGCTCCGATGGAAGAATCGGAGGCTGTCGCTGCTGTCGGGTTTAAATCTATCGGTTAGTGTCTCACCGACCGAAACCTAATAGTATGCTCGTAGATGTTTAATTCTTATTTGAAAATGAAGAGGTGGTGGTTCTTGGCAGGCTTCAGTCCCGCTCATATCTTTATCTTTATAATAAAATAATCAAAAGAGGGAGATAAACTTGTAGTCCCGCAAGGCACGGAAATTAA